>JBIJBA010000043.1:0-8218 GCA_044345455.1 Rhodoluna sp. | reverse complement strand
ATAACCAGTCCCCAATCCTTAGCGTTGAGTAACTCGAGGTGGGCATACTCACCTTTTCGCTTGGCGGTAAGAATTTGATAGCTCGCAATCGTAACTGGCTTTACCTGTTTGACTGAACCCGAATATTCTCCGATTTCTTCTTCGGTGAGTGTTGTGCGCTTTAGTAGTTCTGCTCGCCACTGCCTAGCGGCAACGGTGTTGGTGACCAGAATCAAAGTGTTAGTTTTTGCCTTGGCCATAGCGGCTGCTCCGACAATGGTTTTACCCGCACCGCAGGGCAACACCACAACACCGGATCCACCGTCCCAGAACTTGCTGACAGCGTTGCTCTGGTAGTCGCGGATTGCCCAACCCTGTTCGGCAAGAGCAATCTCGTGCGGGGTGCCGGGGGTGTACCCGGCCAAATCATCAGCCGGCCACCCCAGCTTCAGAAGCTCTTGCTTGAGAGCTCCTCTGGCAAAGGGCAGCACCTCAAAGGTGTCCTCGGAGAGCCTAGATCCCAGTAATGCGGCTATTTTTGACCCCCGGGAAGCCTCCAGCAAGATAGCCGGGGAGGAGCAGGTAAGAAGCAGTTGCCCTTCTGCATCCCTTCGAATCACCAGTTTTCCGTAGCGATCCATGGTCTCTTGGATATCCACGCGAACCGAGGAGGGAATAGCAAACTTGGCGTACTTATCTAGCACCCCAAGGACATAGTCACTGTCGTGGCCGGCGGCCCGAGCGTTCCATAATCCAAGCTTGGTGATTCGGTAGGTGTGAATGTGCTCTGGAGCTCGCTCCAATTCAGCAAAGATCGCTAAATCGTGGCGGGCATCTGAGGCTGCTGGGTGGTTTACCTCCAGTAGAGCAGTTTTATCACTTTGAACAATTAGCGGACCTTCGCTCATAGCTAGCCAATCACAATCGAAGTAATTGCGGACACCGGAAGGGTTCTTTCGATATCAGCCTTGCGGTCCCGAGCTCGCAATCTGCCATTTGCTAAACCAATAGGCTCTAGGACAAAGTTCATAACCTTACCGTTGGCATTGATCTCAACCAGCAAGATACTTTTTGAAGCCAAGGCTAGCTGAATCTTTCGATCAACATCTGATTCTGGAGCTTGGTCTGATATTTCAAGATCTTGTTTTCTAAGTCTTGTTAGTTGATCTTGGAACATTGCAGTGTGAGAACTGTTCTTGTGAATAGCCGATGGCGCAATTACGTTGCCGCTTTCATCGACTCGAATAGCCAGATAGCCGTTTTCTCGAAGAGCATGATACAAAGTCTCGGGTTCAAGCGATGAAACAATAGCACCCTCAGATTTTCTAAGTCCAAAGGTTTTCAATTTGGAGTCCATCAGAATTTGGGTAGCTAACAATTCGTCAGTTGAAATCAAAATCGATCCAGTATCGTGAGCTGAGATTTTTAGACGCCCAAACCTAGATGCGGTTTCAGAAATAAGGTAGTCAACCGGTTGCGGCAGGATCGCCCCCGAGAGCTTTTCCAACAGAGCTCTAATCTGTTTCTCGGTTAGACCCTCTTCCAGGCCACAACTAATACTCAGCGGAGAAATCCGATACCCGGTGGCTAGCCCAATGTTTTCGGTGTCAGTGAACTTTCGAAGCTCAATCTCGATTGAGCTAGCTAGCGGCCCCGGGGCAATAATGGACAGGTCTGCCTGAACAATAATGCGCTCCTGCTGGGCCGGAAGCCTTTGCTCTAGGGCCTTGGTCGCAACCGCCACCTTGCCAGCTAGAACGCTCGATAGCCAGCTAGCGGCGAAACCTTTGACTGACAACCCGATGGCATCGGCAAGCTCAGTAACCCGCCCGATTCGAGAATGGGCGGAAGAGTTAACTAGCGGAAAGCTAGATCCCACCAGCTCGTTCAAAGACTTAGTTGGATTCTGGGCGAGCTGAAGTGCTAACTCTTTCGAGCCGGATGCTCCCACGATAGCTAGCCAGGCGTTTACTAAGATTTGCCAGCGGGTTTTGGAATCCGATCCGATCCAGTTATCTGCCAGGTCTGTTGGATGGAAGCGTTTTTCCGAAATTGCCACCACCCCAGAAACTTTGGCCAATTCAAGAATTGCTTTTACGTACTCTTTGGATTTTCCCAGGTGGCCAGAGAGCCTCTTCACATCGGGCAGACCCATCGAGCCCTTAGATACTTCGCGAACAAAATGCTGATCGAGGCTGAAGATCAACTCTGTTATTGACTGCATGGCCTCAAAGGCGTGAATGCCACAATCTCTGTCGATTGATTCTTGATCGGGGGCTTTGATTGGCTCGGTCACCACGCGTAGCGATGCGGTTCTTGGATTTTCTCGTAGGCGCTCGGCGAGCCAGTCGTAAACTACTGGCTCTTGTGGGCTCCAAACTAAAAGGTCACTCGCCAGAAAACTAACCTGTTCTTTGGATACTTTTTCTTGGGCTAGCAGTGATCGCAGTGAACTGATCTCTGAATTTGAAAGACTTGAAATAAGCAGGGCTTGTGATTTTGGAGTTAGAACAGCTTGGGCCAGATCAAAGAAATCCTTGAACTCAGAAAGGGAAAGGGATCGCTCGTGAACCAAAATGCTCAGTGCTGAGTCGTCTGCAGATCTCAGGGCTAGAGCTAACCGGTATAGATCACTCACTGCTTGTTTTCGCGCCCTTTCCGTCTAACTGAAAGAATCAACAGGACTAGGACCAGCACGAACCCAATAGGCAGCGCTATAAGAGGTATCTGGGCAAAAAGGGCCAGATTAGTGCTCTCTCCAAAGAAGCTTCGCACCAGGGTTATGACTATAGATAGTAAAGAAAGGCCAATAATCCCAGCTCCCATGTAAGCAAGGACAGTCTCCAGCCGGGAAGGTCCAGAAGGCTTGGATTTAGTCATCCTTCTAGGATACCCCTGAAGGCAGGGCATTATTCGGGCAGTAGTTTTTAGGGGGTCGCCCTTGGTAAAATGAAAAACCCTGAGAAAGAGGTAGTCATGCCAACCGGCAAAGTGAAATTCTTCGATGAAGAAAAAGGCTTTGGTTTCATCGCATCCGATGAAGGCCAAGAGGTCTTTTTGCACATCAGCGCACTCCTAGACGGAGTGACTCAGGTAACCCCTGGCACGAGGGTTGAATTCGGCATTGTCGATGGCAAAAAAGGAGCCCAGGCGCTTTCCGTTCGTGTTCTGGAGGCGCCACCATCACTGATGAAGATGTCTAGAAAGCCTGCTGACGAGATGTCGGTGATCGTTGAAGACCTGATCCGTTTGCTAGATAACATCAGCGGCGGACTAAAGCGCGGCAAGCAGCCAGAAACTGCCCAGAGCCAAAAGATCGCAACCTTGCTTCGCAAGCTCGCCGAAGAGCTAGATGCTTAGGCTACTAAAAAAGCCCCAGCACCAATACTTTGCCGAAAAAGCAGCTAAAGAAATTGCGCCGGCAAATGGAGTTGGAAAGTTTCTTGGCACCTCTACCGAAGATAAAGAAACCACAAACTACCGATTTGAATCCAAGCTCACAGGATATGTCGGCTGGGAGTGGAATGTAGTTGTCTTCCAGGCAAAAAAATCAGTTGCTGCAACAGTGTCTGAAGTGGTCTTGCTTCCAGGCAAAGAGTCGGTTGTGGCCCCAAGCTGGGTGCCCTGGGCAGAGCGACGTGCTGAGCTGGAAAAGAATAAGTCCGAGGATCTAGAGGTTACGGACCTTGAGGTAACCGTAGATCCCGAGCCCGATACCAAAGACGCAGGTAAGCGCCCACCAATCGGGAAGCGGCTTCGAAAGCGTCTGGCCAAAAAGAAGGATAAGAAGTAAAGCCACTGCCCAAATTGCGGTGAAGATTATTACCGCCAAAGGAGCATTAGTTTCAATAGGCTCTGGATCGGGCTTGCGATCTTGCTCCTTGACTCGAAACCTGATCACGCTAGCCTCTCTAAAACAAAATCAATACAAGCTGTCAACGACTCAACATCAGCTTGGTCGGTACCAACGAATGTAGCAATACGAAGTTGATTTTTTCCCATTCCGCGGTACGGGTCCACATCGACAATTCCATTTGCTCGAAGCACTCGAATCAGCTCCACCGAATCAACAACCGAGTCAAATTCTAAAGTTACAACCACCTGGGAGCGGTGGTCCGGGTTTGAAACAAAAGGGCTCGCCACACCAGATGCCTCGGCCCAGTCATAGAGCACTTTGGAGTTAGATCGGGTTTTGGCGTCTGCCCACTTCAAACCCCCAGACTCGTTTATCCATTTGATTTGCTCGTTGAGCAAGAAAAGCGTCGCTAGGGCTGGGGTATTTATGGTCTGATTCAGTCTTGAATTAGTGATCGCCGTTTTAAGAGACAAAAACTCTGGAATGTATCGATCCGATTTAGCTATCTTCTCGGCCCGCTCTACCGCCCGAGGGGACAGCAAAGCCAACCAGATGCCGCCGTCAGCGCCAAAGTTTTTCTGCGGGGAAAAGTAGTAAACGTCGGTCTTGTTGGCATCAAAGTCCATACCTCCGGCTGCCGAGGTGGCATCGGTTAGGAACAAGGCCTCACTGTCCGCGCCAGCCAGCCTTTCTACTGGAGTAACCACCCCGGTAGAGGTTTCGTTTTGCGGGTATACATATGTATTGGTTAAAGAAGTAGCAACTAATTCTGACCTGGAGCCAGGTTCGCCTTTTTGTACCGTGAGTTCGCCAAGAAATGGAGCTTCCAGGGACCTAGCAAATTTGGAACTGAATTCACCGTGGACCAAGGCTTGGGAATTGCCTTCCGCCAGAGAGAAAGCCGCCATATCCCAAAAAGCCGTTGAGCCCCCGTTTCCTAGCGCTATCTCGTAACCAGCTGGTGCCCGAAATAGCGCAAGTAGGCCATTTTGAACCTCAGCGACCAGGTTTTTGATGGGAGCCTGGCGGTGCGAGGTGCCCATAAGGCGAGAACCATTTAAGCCCAATGCCGCCATCTGCTCAGGTCTAAGCCTGGACGGACCACAGCCAAAACGCCCGTCTTTAGGCAACAAATGGCTAGGAATCAGGATCTCTGGCATTCCAATAGCTTAGTAGTCTGCGAGTTTGCCCAGAACGGGCGTAGTTTTTGAGCCCTCGTTGCCCATCGGGTAGACTGGGCCAGCTGGAGAAATCAACCTATTTCGATAGTCGGATCTGAGATGCTTTGAGCCTGAAATCAGATCTTTAGAACTAATAGTTTCGATTCAGGATTGATTTCTTATTGGAAGTCTCTAGAGCAACGCGGAGGTAGCATCTTTGGCCAGTAATGGTTCAGGCAAACACAGAGCAGACGTTGAGATAAACGTCCTGGAATCTTTCGAGGTTCGCTCCAGACGCTCGGTGCGCGAAGCCGAGCGAGCAAAACTAGCCAAGTCTTCTAAGCGCGCTCGCAAAGCAGTGCTTCGCATGGAGGCAAAAGCCCTTAGGCGCGAACGCCAGCTGCAAAAACCCCTAAGCAAAGTCTCGGCCCAGGGCAGATTGCGTAACAATCAAACTTTCAGAACAGCCGTAACCATGCTTACCGCATCGGGTTTGCTGGCGACCTCAGCTTTGCCGGCCTACGCATATGACCCAGAGGTTGCGGCTATGGCTAGGTTCACGACCACCAACCCCGAAGACATTATTCAGACCGAGGGCACCCAGGACCTAACCGTGGCTGCTGCCAATACCGTGGAGTTTGTCAGAGGTGAGTACGCTTCCGAAAGCGCAGCACTAGTGCTTCGCCAGCAGACCATTAGTAACTACCGGGCATATACAGGCCCAAGCGCGGCTGACTATGTGAAGAACCCTCCCTTTAGCTCGATTAGCGCTGAGCAAGTTTTGCAAGTTGCATCCCAGTACGTAGGGACACCATACGTCTTCGGCGGTTCTAATCCTCGAGGCTTTGATTGCTCAGGATATGTGATGTTTGTCTACGCCCAGTTCGGTGTTGAGCTTCGCCACAGTGTGACCGCCCAGTCCAGAGTCGGCATCGTTGTCTCGCCAGAAGATGCTAGACCCGGAGACGTAGTTATTTTCAACGATCACAGCCACAACGGAATCTACGCTGGAAATGGACAGTTCTACCACGCTCCTCAGCCTGGCGACCGAGTCAAGCTGGCTCCAATTTTTAGTCCCAGGCACTATTTCATTCGGCTAGGCACCACCACCTAAAACACAGCCTGGCTTTTTGATACTTATGGTTTTTGTTTGGGCTAACCTATAGCTAGTTAGAAATTGTCATCTAATTGAAGGGCTAGGGGTTTTGATGAACAGCATGCTTCCCAAGTACTGCTTCCAATCTCGGCAACCCGAGCCCATCGGTTCGATACCGGGCAAGTAAATCGCGTCGTCATTTATGACGGCGCTTTTTTTGTGCCCAGGCAATCAAGCTAACTAACCGAACGCCCACAATCCGTGTGGGTCAATTCGAAAGGAACTTGAATGAGAACTTTGGTACTAAACGCAGGGTATGAACCACTTGCTGTGGTCAGCTTCAAGCGAGCCATTATTTTGGTGCTAAACCAAAAAGCCACCGTCTTAGCCCAGGCGGGAAATCACCTAGTAAGAAGTGCAACCTCGGAATACAAGCTACCCTCGGTAATCTTGCTTTCTCGCTACGTCCGCATCCCAGGATCCAGGGTCATCCCAGTTTCACGAAGGGGAGTGCTTCGAAGAGATGCTCATCGCTGTGCCTACTGTCAGCGCTCAGCTTCGACCGTTGATCACGTTCAGCCTAGATCCAAAGGTGGAGACGACTCTTGGGAGAACCTAGTTGCCTGCTGTCTAAGGTGCAATAACAAAAAGGGTGATCGCACTCTGGCTGAAATGGGTTGGACCCTAGAATTCAAACCTCGGATGCCGGCTGGGACAATCTGGATGGTGCGGGGTACGGAAAGATTCGAACCGGAGTGGAATCAGTATTTAGCTTTTGCTGCAGCCGCCTAAAAGTGACCCCGAGAAGAATCGAACTTCCGCACAAGGTTTAGGAAACCTCTGCTCTATCCACTGAGCTACGGGGCCAGAACTATCAAAGATACCTCAACACAAGCCGAGGTAGCCAAGAATCAAGGCCCCCCAAAGTTAGTCTTGACCCATGACAGATTTTCTAGACACTCAAGATCATCAGTCTGCGCCTACTCGCGAAAAGTGGTTTTTAGAAATCAATCAAATTGGTGGAACTGATCCACTAAGTCACTTCAAAGACAACAGCTACGGTCAGATAAATCTCGAGAAAGCTCACCCGGGAGGCTTGGCCCAGTTTGTTACTGGCAGGCCAACCCTGCTTTCTAACCTGATTCGCGACTCTTTATCTTTCTCCAGGGCCTATTCCGCGGCCAATCGCATCAAGCACAAGCAGGACTCACTCGCGGAGCAATTCGGTATCGAGAGTCTGTACCTGGCAAGCGGGCTGGTGGACTTACGATCTGACGGCCATGAGCTTCGGATGCCAATCTTGCTTTGGCCAGTGAACCTTCTAACTAAGCACGATGATTTTGAACTCAGTCTGTCAAGAAAAGCCATCGTCAATCCCGCGTTGGCTCCAGCGCTTCTCAGGCACTACGGGGTAAAGCTAAACGTTGAAGATTTGCTAGCTATGGTCCAGGTCGGATCAGACCCAATTCCAGTTCGAGTGCTAGACCACATTTCTTCTCTCACGGATGAGTCAGCAAATCTTGAGTTCAGCAGAGTACTTGCTATCGGTAGCTTTTCATCAGCAGCTAGTGATTTAGCATCTGACTTTCAAGATCTTGAGCACCCGGTTACAAATCTGTTTCTAACCGAATTGGATTCCAACGCCGAGTCTTTTGAGCAAGGAATCGCGGACCCAATAGCGGTAACAGACTCGGATAGCACTCAAACCAGAATTGTGTCCAGAGCCCTGGCTGGAACTAGCTTTGCGGTTGAAACCCTGCCGGGGTGTGGCTATACGCAAACTGTGGTACTCCTTGCTAGTGCACTTGCCCACCAGGGCAAAAGAGTTTTGGTGTTGGCACCTAGAAGACAGACTCTGGATGAGCTAGCTACCAGATTTGCTCAAGTTGGATTGCCAGGCCTTGGCATTAGATCTAGTTCCACTTGGTTAGACATTATTAGTGCGATCTCTCGCAACGAGAAAGCGCAACCGGTGAACTACTCAGAACTTGCCGCGCTTCGCGATAGTGCCAGAGAACAAGTGTCTAACTATTTTGCCGACTTTGAAAAAGTAGACGGCGAGCTAGCAGTCAGCATCGAGCAGGCTCTGGAGGAGCTAGCGCGGTTGTCTGGATCCCCAAGGGCTCC
>JBIJBA010000082.1:0-3567 GCA_044345455.1 Rhodoluna sp. | reverse complement strand
ACTTCTAGGTCCTCGGAAACGACATCTGGGATTGAGAAGGAATCACCGGCGTCAATATCCTCGGTGTCCGAGGCTGCCTTGGCAGGGCCGCGCTCTTTTATAGCTTCGAGGGACTCGGTGTCGTCGTCAGCTTTTCTGGGAGCGTCGTAGTCGGTAGCCATGGGTGGCCCTTTCGTTTGTTCTTTAGGCGCTAGTAGTGTCTAACAAATACCCCCCAATAGCAAACTGACACAGCGTGAATTTCCTTGGAAAATGCCGTGTTTTTGCGCTCAGTCATGAAGCTTGCTGGCAAACTCATAGGCAGGAGATAACCCGACATGAAAGACATCAAGTTTTTAGGTTCAGATGGTGACTTTCTATTGCTGGAAGACTCCGAGGGCCAGAGGTTTCGCCTGCTGCTGGATCAGTCTGTAAGAAGTGCGATTCGAAACGAAGCCCCTCGCATGCTCGATGAGCCTAGGTTGAGCCCGCGGGAAATCCAAGAAGAAATACGGGTTGGCCGAAGTATTGAGGAAATTGTCCAAGCCAGCGGTGCTCCGGTTGACTACGTGATGAAATTCGCGCAACCTGTCCTAGATGAGCTAAATCACGCAGTTTTGAACGCATTGACCGTTCGACTTGAGGTTCCTGGGGACCGCTTCAATAACCCGGCTACTAGAGAGTTTGGCGAAATCATAAAGGCACGACTTGCGGCCAGTGGTGCGGGCATCGAAAAGTGGTCAGCCATGAAAGCCCCAGAGCATGGGTTCTACATTTATTGCGAGTTCGAGCTTGAGGGTAAGCAAAACAAAGCCACTTGGCTATATGACCCGAAGCGGCTGGCGCTAATTCCCGAAAACGAATCAGCCATATCTTTGTCATCCGGTGACAAAATTGCCGAACCAGCTCCAAGGTTGCGTCCTGTAAGCGCTCCGATATCTAATTTCACATCAAATCTTGCTGACACCGTTGAAATTGTCCGAGAACCATCTAAGCCAGCGAGCCAGTTCACTGCACCAACTCCAACTACTGCTCCGATTTCCGATACGGCAGATCTGTTGGAGGCACTGCGAAAAAAGCGCAACGAGCGTGAGTTGCTGGAAGTCCAGGAAGAAACTCCGCACACCGAGTTCTTGTCAGTTGTCCCTGACCTCGATGAGCAGCCAGGGTTCGCTGACGAAGACATAAGTCAGGAACCAGAAATTGTTGTTGCGGATAATCCTCCCGCACCCAAAAAAGGCAGAGCGTCTATTCCTAGCTGGGACGAGATCGTCTTTGGAACAAAGACCGAAGACTAAAAAACAATAAGCGGAACTTCCCACTCGGCCTGAGTCATACCACCGTGCTGTCCGACCATCAACAAGGATCTAGCTTTTGCAAACCCACGGTGGTAGGCCACCCTATCCGCCTTAGGAAGTAACACCAGATCCGGAGCCACGCGTTTGGCTTGCTCAGACAACTTCAAGAGCCAACCAGCGGCTACCAAATCAGCAACCGTCACAACATCGCAAATGTTTCCAATTGCCTCGGCAATTTCACCCAGTTTGATATCTAAGTCAGTACTTTCTTGAAAATATAGAAAGCTAACTCGTGGGTCTCCCCCTATTTGCTCGAGGTCACTGAAACATTCATACTCATCAAGGTAAATATGCCTTTCTGGTCCAACATCAATTACTCCGTGGTCCGCGGTGAGAATAACTCCAGCAGTTGACGGTATTGATCGAGCAAACTTAACCAATTCGGCATCCAACTCCTCAATCGCGTTTAGCCACTGCTTTGAGTCAGAACCATAGCGATGGGCGAACTGATCGAGTTCGGGAAAGTATAGATACGTCAAGCTGTTTGGAACACTGAGTGCCTTCTTGGCAGCTGCGAAACGATCTTGAAAACTTTGAGCTGGAATGTACTCAGCGTTTGGCATGGTAGCCATCGTAAATCCAGACTTGTCGTATTCGGATGGGCCAATGGTTGAAATGACCACCCCGTTTTTTGCAGCCTGCTCAGAGATTGTCTCAAGGTCCTGGTACTCGCATGGATCAAGTTCAGAACCAAGATCGTTTAGAAAGTTGATGTTCCGACTTTTAGCGCGGTCATAAACTCGGTGTCCAAGCACCGCATGAGTGCCATTTGCTGCACCCGTTGCTAGTGATGTCAGGCTGGAACTTGTTGTTGCAGGAAACCCCGAGAACAAAGACTTAGCCGACATGAGCTTTTGATTGAGAAATCCTGCGTGGCCGGCAGCGCCTTTAATGTTTGCGGTGCCAAGACCGTCTGCCAGAATCACCAGATAACTCTTCTTCTGAGCGAGCTTTAGGGGATTATCGGATGAGCTAAGCGCGAGATAGGCGCTTAGGTAGGCGTCGGAAAGCCTCCCGAGTGATTTGGGAACAGAAGGTAGCATCGAAGCTAAGTTTGCCACAGCAACAGGAAGACCATGGCCAAAGATCCTATTGAAGTAGCTCCAGAGCGTATCTTCGACATCGACCTATCTAAGGAGATGCAGGATTCTTTTCTTGAGTATTCGTATTCCGTCATCTACTCGAGAGCACTACCCGACGCCAGGGATGGCCTAAAGCCGGTTCACCGCCGCATCGTTTACCAAATGGGTGAGATGGGTCTTCGCCCAGACAAAGGTCACGTCAAATCTGCTCGAGTCACCGGCGAGGTAATGGGTAAGCTCCACCCTCACGGAGACAGTGCTATTTACGATGCCCTAGTTCGAATGGCTCAGCCTTTTTCTCTGCGCGCTCCGTTGATTGACGGACACGGAAACTTCGGAAGCTTGGACGATGGTCCGGCGGCCGCGAGGTATACCGAGGTAAGACTTTCAGCTGCCGCACTAATGATGAATGAGGGGTTGAACGAGGATGTCGTTGACTTCAAGCCCAACTATGACGCTCAGCTTTCAGAGCCCGAGGTTTTACCCGCTGCTTTTCCAAACCTATTGGTGAACGGTGCATCTGGAATTGCCGTAGGTATGGCAACAAACATGCCACCTCACAACATGCGTGAAGTAATCAAAGCGGCAATTCACCTTCTGAAGAACCCAAAGAGCACGCTCCAGGATCTGATGAAAATCGTTCCTGCCCCAGATTTCCCAAACGGCGGAATTATCATCGCCGGAGAGGGAATCGCCGAAGCTTACGAAACCGGCCGTGGCTCCTTCAAGACGCGTGCGCGAGTTGCGGTTGAGAGCGTTGCGCCAAGAAGGATGGGGTTGGTTGTAACCGAGCTTCCTTACCTGATTGGCCCAGAAAAAGTCATTGAGAAGATCAAAGAAGGTGTCAACAGCAAGAAATTGCAGGGCATTTCAGACGTAATAGACCTTACCGATCGAAGCAACGGACTCAAGCTGATCATTGAACTCAAAACAGGCTTCGACCCACAAGTAGTTCTGGATCTTCTGTTCCGCTACACCCCAATGGAAGACAGCTTCGGAATCAACAACGTTGCACTCGTTGACGGGCAACCACAAACCCTTGGGCTTCGAGACCTGTTGGGTGTGTATCTAGCTCACCGAGTGGTTGTTACCAAACGCCGCAGTCAAAACCGCTTGGGTAAGCGTCAGGCCAGACTGCACCTAGTAGA
>JBIJBA010000019.1:0-13005 GCA_044345455.1 Rhodoluna sp. | reverse complement strand
TCCAACAAGACCCCTAATTCTAACCGCAAATCTCGAGTGAAACCTAAGAGGCGCTATCTGTTCGGGGCACACCAGGGTATATTTGTCACACGGCAGCCACTTAGGTAAGTAAAAACCACAACAGCTAGATTGATAGAAAGCGGGTCTGAGGCAGAATGAGGATGCCAGCGCAAGAGGATCTTGTTCTTATCTACGATGGGGATTGCCAATTTTGTAGGCTAAGCCTCGATTTTGGTCTGAAAGTGTTAAAACAGTTCCCTCTATACGTGGCTTTTCAGAGGATCAATCCATTGGACTTTGGATTGACAGCAGACCAAGTTAGGTCTCAAATTTGGACGGTTGGCGGGGGCAAGCCTCCCTCTGGTGGACACTTGGCTGCGGCCGTCTTACTAGAGATGCAAGCGAACCCGGTTTACCGCGCACTCGGTTGGCTCATTCGAACTCCCCCAACCTCCTGGATAGCCAAAAACCTATACTTCTTTATTGCGGCCAATCGACACCGCCTGCCAGGTGGATCTAGGCAGTGCAAGCTTACAGATACCTATCCGAATACCCCTCCTACCTGATAGAAATCTCTATTGCCCCGCGGGCAGAAGCGTGTTGCAAGAACTCAAAAGATTTTCTGATAGATTCTTCCTACAACCGAAGTTTGGTTGTAGCTTTTGTTTCCTTTTGGGGGAAGTCGGTGAAAATCCGACGCTGACCCGCAACCGTGAGTTGATTATCAACAAGTCGGAATGCCCAAGTGGAAATAATTGGCTCCAAATATACCGTCGAGGTCTACGGGTGGAGTCGGGTAGCAACTTACTCGATGAACCCTTGAACGTTTCGCAAGAAATGTTGTCAAGGGTTCTTGTGTTTTTGCCCCGCCTTCGCATCTAACTTCCAAATGCGAAAGGTTCCAAATGAACAAAGATAAAAATGCTGGGATGCACAAGATCGTTGCGCTGTCCTCGGCCGTAGTAACCGTTGTAGTTCTTGTTGCCCTACTGGTTTTGAGTATGGGCGGGACACAATCAAAGCACTTGGCAACAGCCGAGTTTCTGAAATCACAGTTTGTCCTCGGCGAGTATCTAGAAGGATTCTCCCCTGGCGTTCCCGAGTATGGATTCTCGCTGGAGGCTATTTCTCAACTCAGCCAAACTAGCGAAATCGATTCCTCTATTGCCATCAAATTCCTTTTGGAATCAGAGCCCGACTTCCTGTACTCAGCCGAAACCGGTGAGATCATTCCGGGACTTGCGGGAAAGTATCTATTTGCATCTAAAGTGACCGGCGCTGCAAATGGAGCACAAACCCAAATGGTTGTTGGGTCGCTAAGTGAGTTCATCAAAGAAGATGGCACTTTGACTCTGACTACCGCGAGCACATTTGACTATGCATGGATGACTCTCGGTCTTTACGCCCAGGATCAACAGGAAATGGCAAAGCATGTTTCAGCGGTTTTTGTAACTCTTGCAAGAGATGACGGCGGTTTTGGCTTTGATAATTCAGAATTCACAACAAATTCCAGCACCGATGCAACCGCCATGGCCATTATGGCTCTGGAGCTAACCAAGGGTCTGGACGCCAAGTTGACAGATGAGAATCAAATCGCGATTGATGCCGCTTTGGCCTACTTGGATGCCAGTTTGGTTGATGGAAGTCACTTTGTGGCATTTGATGCAGTGGACATTAACGGAACCGCGCTTGCTCTCATGGCATATCTAGCAACACGTGGTGAGCTAAACGAAAATGTACAGGCATACCTAGTTGCCCAAATTCAAGAAGATGGTGGCATCGGATCTCCTTGGGTGGAAAACGCCGGTGACCGCTTTGCAACCGCTCAGGGTTACCTTGCTCTTGAGGGCAAGAGTTACCTAACTCTTCTAGGTAAGTAGTCATGCGCTCCAGGGCAAGACTTATTGTGCTTAGCGCACTAATTTTGTTAGTGGTCGCTGGGAGCGTCTTGTCCTGGGCGCTAGAAAACAGTGTCATCGAGACAACCTCTGCTAAGCCAGTTGAGGTTAGTTACAGCGAAGGTGCTTGTAAGCAACCTGGAGTCACAATGGTTATTGACTTTGGAGATTCCGCGGAGCGTGATCCAATTATTCGTTGCGCGAATGACTTTGTTGGCAACGGTTGGGAAGTTTTTCAAGCGACGGCAATTGACGTCACAGGTACCAACCAGTACCCGGTTGGTTTCGCCTGTCGCATTGAAAACTTCCCAGCCAGTTCGGAACAAAACTGCATAGACACACCTAAATACTCTGAAGGTAGTTGGGGATACTTTGTTTTTACAGAAGAATCAGGATGGCAAGTAAGCCAGGTTGGATCAGCCGCCAGAGATGCTGAGTGTGGCTCGGCGGAGGGTTGGCTCTTTATTGGTCCGGGGCAGCAAGATGCCGGATTGTTGCCAAAGCCGATTCCAGAAACTGTAGCTTGCAATGGCTAAGCGCTTTACTGCCAGCACAGCAAGCCCCTTGACCTGGTGGCTACTTGCAGTCACCATGGCAATTGTCGCGGGCGTGAGTCAGAGTGCGCTGACCCAAGTTCTGATTTGTGCAGCTGCTCTGATAGCGATTTTCATGTTTCGAGAAGAAGCCCCTTGGTCAAGATCTGTTAAGTTCTACCTCTTTTTGGCTGGGTTTGTAGTCATCGCGAGGGTGATATTTCGAATTATCTTCAATATTCAAAACTCTGATGACATAACTGCCTTAGATTTACCTGGATTCTCAGTCAACCTAGGTTTTGGTCCACCCGTTGAACTTTTTGGCGCAGTAGGTATCCAGGCTCTTACTAGTGGCGCAACCGATGGTTTGCGGTTAGCGGCCATCATTCTCTCCATTGGGATGGCCAGTTCACTGGCTAATCCAAGAACCCTTCTAAAGTCCACACCCAGCGCGCTCTATGAAATCGCCAGTGCTATATCTGTTGCGATAAACCTCGCACCGCAAATGATCTCCAGCCTGCAAAGAGTGCAGAAAGCTAGGTCCCTTCGCGGACGAAGCAAGGGACTCGGGTCGATGGCCGGAACAGTAATCCCGGTTCTCGAGGACGCCATCGACTCATCTTTATCTCTTGCGGCAAGTATGGACTCCAGAGGATTTGGGCGTAGGGGTAACTTGCCCAAACCGCTTATTTTGGCAGCCAGGTTCAGCTCACTAATGGCGGTCGGGTTTTTATCAGTTGGAAGCTTTGCGTTACTTCTTGGGAAAACTCAAACTCTTGGTGGGCTGTTGATTGCCATCGGAATTGTTTCGAGCTTCGCGTCAATCCGAATTAACTCCAAGTCAAAAATCAGGACCAGATATGAGCCTGTAAAGTTTCAGTTCTTTGACGGGTTGATTTTTACTTTGTCCGCACTCTTGCTGATAGCGGCAATCCTAGGCTGGTTTGCATGATTACCCTACGCGATGTGAGCTTTGGATACGCGGGAACAGAAAGGCCAGCTCTATCAAGGGTGAACCTGGAATTTCAACCTGGTGAGTTCTCGCTGGTTTGCGGCGCAACGGGAAGCGGCAAATCGACTCTGCTTCGAATCTTGAATGGTCTTGCACCGCATTTCACTGGCGGTTCTCTTTCTGGCTCACTGGTTATTGACGGTATAGATGTAACGGGATCAAAACCGCACGAGCTTGCAGCCCAAGTTGGTTTTGTGAATCAGCAGCCTGAGTCTTCATTTGTTTCCGACACTGTCAAGCAAGAGTTGGTCTACGGCATGGAGCAGCTTGGGTTTAGGCGCGACAAGATGGCAGATTCTCTCAAGCATGTGGCGAAGCTTCTTGAGATAGAGGATTTGCTGGATAGACCACTTAGCTGGCTTTCGGGAGGGCAACAGCAAAGGGTTGCCATCGCCTCTGCACTTGCAGCTGGACAGACAACACTCTTGCTGGACGAGCCCACCTCTGCCCTTGACCCTGAAGCGGCAGCTGAAATTGTTGGTGTGCTCAAGTCGTTAGCTCACGAGCACGGCATCACAGTGATCCTGGTAGAGCACAGAATCGAACGGGTAATTGAACTTGTGGATTCAGTTGTCATCGTTGCAAACGATGGCCTTGTTACCAAGGGAGGTTACGAGCAGTTTGAGAACTACCACCTCGTTCCACCGGTCATTGGGCTTTCGACTGAGCTCTCATGGAATCCAATTACAGTCAGCGTTTCTGCCGCTAAAGCAAATTGGAATCGGGACCAACAGCCCTGGAAGCCACTAGTGAATGAACATCTAAGCGGAACAGTTGCCATGGAGGTAAATGATCTATCGGTTAGCTACGACGAACTAGATGCCGTATCCCAAGTATCATTTCAAGTTCACGCTGGCGAAGTTGTTGCGCTCATGGGAAAAAATGGCTCAGGAAAGTCTTCGGTTCTCTGGGCTATCCAAGGTGGCGGAAAACGAACAACGGGTTCTGTCAAAACACAGTTTGGCGATCCAAGGTCACTGTCTGCTGCGGAAAGACTTTGCGTTTTGACTCTTGTCCCCCAGAAGGCAGTCGACTTACTTTTCCTAAACTCACTAGCTGATGAGCTGTCCGAGTCAGACAAGTTTGCGCAACTTACGGACTCTGGCACTTCCAAGATTTTTGAGTCGCTTACAGGCAGGCTAGATCCAAAGATTCACCCGCGAGATCTTTCCGCTGGCCAGCAACTGGCTTTGGTTCTAGCTCTTCAGTTAGTAAAGGGAGCTGGGATATTGCTACTCGATGAACCAACCCGCGGGTTAGACTACGCGGCCAAAAGATCACTTGCCAAGCAAATCAGAGCCTTGCGTAAGGAAGGTAAGTCTGTGCTGGTGGCTTCCCACGATGTGGAATTTGTCGCCCTAGTTGCAGACCGAGTGCTGGAGCTAGAAAACGGAAAACTGATTTCGGACAAATTGACAACTGTTGCTCTAGGAATTGGGTCATCGCATCCCACACAAATCAGTCAAATAACTAGTGAGCCTGGATTGTTGACATTGAGTCAAGTAGAAAAGGTGCAGAAGTGAAGACTTTTTCAGGAAAATGGATTTCTAATCTCAGCATTCTTCTGGCCGCAGCTGGATCTTTGCTCATGTTCTCTTGGCCATTTTTTATCTCTGGTGAGTCAGCTGTTGAGGCAGATGTAGCGCAAGTGGTGTTTATTGCCCTAATGCCAGTGATGCTGGTCTTAATTTTGGTTGAAGTGTCAACTGGTGAGATTGGTTCAAAGCAGATCGCCTTGCTAGGGGTCTTGATAGCCCTCAATGCTGTTATTCGTCTGCTTGGCGCTGGAACAGCAGGAATCGAGACTGCCTTCTTCCTCATCATCATTGCTGGCTATGTTTTTGGTTCAGGTTTTGGATTCTTGCTTGGAACTGGTTCGTTGCTCGTGTCTGCCCTGATTACCGGTGGGGTTGGCCCTTGGCTTCCGTTTCAAATGATGGCAGCTGGTCTGATTGGAATTGGAGCTGGTCTAATTCCAAAGTTTGGTTCAAGAGGTGCGAAGCTCTCGGTACTTATTGTTTACTCAATTCCGGCAAGTTTTGCCTACGGTTTCTTGATGACTTTGTGGAACTGGCCTTTTCTTGCAGGCAGTGAATCATCTATTTCTTACCTTGCGGGAGCCGGTGCAATTGAGAACCTAATTCGCTTCTTTCAGTTTCAGATTTTTACCGGAGGGTTGATATGGGATATGGGAAGAGCAGTAACAACAGTGGCTCTTATTGCACTCACCGGACCACTACTTTTGGGTAGTTTGCAGCGAGCCGCAAGTAAAGCTGGCTTCGTTAGGCCTTCCAGGCCGGAAGACGCCACCCGAGCAAAAGCGCCAGGACTCTCAGGGTAATCGTGAAAATCGCACCGATCGCAACGGCGATGAAAGGGTCCATAGCCAAGTAGTTCAAACCAACAACCACCCAGCCTCCGGTAAACGCTATTACCGAGTACGGAATGTGATCGCTGAACGCCTTTGGTATTTCGTTAACAACAATGTCTCGGAGAACTCCTCCAAAAATTGCAGTCAGTACACCCATGATCACAGCGATGATTGCGGGCACTTGACCATCCAAAGCGAGCTGGGTTCCACCAGCTGTAAAGGCGCCAAGGCCAACCGCGTCTGGCCACTGCATAGCTTGCTGAGTGGGCTCGAGGTGTCTGGTTCGCATGAACACAAGGGCAACTAAACAAATTCCAATAAGAACCCAAACCCAAGCAGAATTCTCAATCCAAAAAAATGGCCTGCGGTCCAAAAGAATATCTCGCAAGGTTCCGCCGCCAAATGCGGTCAACCCTGAAACCGTAATCATGCCAACAAGGTCCAGCTTTTTTCGAGCCGCTTCAATAAGTCCCGAAAGCGCAAAAGCGAAGATGCCGATTACCTCAAAAAGGAGCGTTCCATTAACAAGCAGCCAGCCAGTGAAATCTAGCAAAGCTTAGACCAGGTCTTTACCACGCGAAGTCTTGCCTATGCTTTGGCCTGGTGGGTACAGCTGAAACATCGTGACTCACAAACGCCAATAGCAATTGGAAGCCAAGAATTAATGGAACTACGGCGATCATCACAGTCCCGGTGCTGGCGGCAATACCGTTGGTAAGTGAGCTATTTAGCGCTCCAAGTCCGGAGAAGACTCCGAACCACCAAAGCAGCATTCCAAGCGGCAACTCAATTGAAGCCGCAGAAATGTCTCTTAGGTAGTAGTTATAGAAAAGTCTCTTGTGAAAGTTCTTAAAGTGCTTCCAAGGAAACTCCCATAAAGTCTTTGCGATGCTGAGATTGCTCTTTTCAGTTCCGTACCTTGCAACCATCGGAACATCCCAAACCACGGCGCGGTAAATACTCAGCCTAAATAAAATGTCGGACTCGAAGAAGAATCTTTTGCTTAGCATTGCTAGCGGCAAAGCTTTTAGGGCATCGCGATGTATCGCGGTGTATCCGTTAGTTGGATCCGTGATGTTCCAATAGCCAGTTGAAATCTTGGTGAGCAAGGTAAGGCCAGCGTTTCCAAACAATCTGATTCCGGGCATCTTTGAAAGCCCGGTAAGGCTATCGAAGCGATCACCCTTGGTGTAGTCGGCACGGCCAATAACAATAGGTGCAATTAGGTCCTTAATCAGAGTCGGATCCATCTGACCATCGCCATCAAGCTTCACAACAATCTGGGCATCGGATTCCAGCGCGGCGCGATAACCGGAAACCGTGGCACCTCCAACACCCTGATTTTCAGTGTGGAAGATGATCTTTACCCTAGGGTCCGAAACTTCCCGTTCAACAAGTTTTCCAGAACCTTCCGGGCAGGCATCGTCAATTATATAAATGTAAGAAACCTCTGGGCCGATTTCCCTAATAGTTTGAATAATATGAGCGGTTACCTTGAAGCAAGGAATTACAACCGCAACAATCGGCTTAGTCATCAATACCCAATCTTGTTTTCAAGAACCCCCGCTGTGGATCCTTTTTGCCTCTCAATAAATCATCGAAACACAACTAGCCCAATTTTAGGCCACTTAGCTCAGCCAAGGTAGGTCAGACAAACAACAAAACCCAAGGTTTCCCTTGGGTTTTGTTCACATGGTGGAGATGGGGGGAATTGAACCCCCGTCCGATACTTGGATTCTGACTCTTCTACGGGTGTAGCTTCAATGCTGTTTTACTCGGCCCCGGTCATAACTTGAAGCGATCTAACCGACGAGCCCAGCCTGAGTAAAAGTCCCGAGCAACCCTAAGGCGTAACTGCTCAGCAAGATTTCTAAATGACGCCAGGACCTAAAACGAAATCAAATTTAGGCTGACGGACTTTGTGGCTAGCTTATGCAGCTAGGGCAAAGTCGGTGCTCTTAGATTTGGCACCTATAGTTTGCAAAGGACATTAACGAGTTGACTTTGCATTCTCGACCCGCTTCATTCAGTTTCTGCAAATACCGTCGAAACCGGTCATCCCCATGTTTAGTTATCAACTGACTTTAGGTCAGGACAACAGTCTAACCGCTCGGTCAGACAAAAGATACGGCTACCAATCCTTGCCCTTGGTGGACATAGCTCTGGCTGCTTCACGCTTATCTTGTTGCTCTTTGAGAGCCTGCCTCTTGTCGTAGTCCTTCTTACCCTTTGCAAGTGCGATCTCAACTTTTGCCCGACCGTCCTTGAAATACAGCGAGATCGGAACCAAGGTAAAGCCAGACTCCTTTATCTTGCCAACTAGCTTGTCAATCTCAACGCGGTTCATCAATAGTTTGCGGCGTCTTCTAGTGGAGTGGTTGTTCCAAGTTCCCTGAGTGTATTCAGGGATGTGAACATTTTCGAGCCAAGCCTCACCGGATTCGATGGTGGCATATCCATCCACCAGGGATGCGCGACCAGCCCGCAACGACTTCACTTCAGTTCCAGTTAGGACAATGCCGGCTTCAAAGACATCTTCGAGGTGATAGTCGTGACGGGCTTTACGATTGGTGGCCACCACTTGCTGGCCACGCTCTCTCGGCACGATCGACTCCTAGATTTTGAGGTAGCGACGGATCGCAAGACCCGACGCTGCTGCCGCAAGCACCACACCTACGGCAATTAGTAGCGGAACTACAAGCATGCCATCGCTTAGCCCAACAAAGCTAGTGAATGGAAGACTTTCCGCCAGGAACCCTTGAACGAAGAACTGAATCAATGCCAAGACCGTGACACCTGCTAGCACGCTACCAATCAGCGCTGCGACCACACCCTCAAGAATGAACGGCAGCTGGATTGAAAAGTTGCTAGCACCGACCAATCTCATAATTCCAAGCTCTCTTCGTCTGGAGAAAGCAGAAAGTCTGATTGTGGTAGAAATCAAAAGAGCGCTAGAAACCAGCATGAGGGCAGCGATGGAAACGGCAGCAAGAGAAGCAATGTTAAGGATCAAGAAAATCTGATCCAGGTAGCTTCTTTGGTCCCTTACTTCCTCAACACCCGCGAGGCCGGCAAAGCTTTCGGCAAGAATTGGTGACTGATTCGGATCATAGAGGTTCACCCAAAATGTCTCATTGAGCTGCTCTGGTTTCACATATTGCGCAACAGCATTACCAGCGAATTGTTCTTGGAAGTTTGCGAACGCTTGGTCGTGATCTTCGAAGTAATACTTTTCAATGAAGGGCACAAGCGTAGGTGAATCCAGACGCTCTTGAACCTGCAACTTCACGTCCTCGGCAGCTTCACCTCTGGGGCAGGTAGCTTCGGGTGATACATCTGTGCATAGATAGATTGCTACCTGTGCCCTGTCGTACCAGTAGTTTTTCATTTGGCCGATTTGCATTTGAAGTAGCGACGCAGTTCCAACAAAAGTTAGGGAGATAAAAGTCACCAAAATAATGCTGACAACCATCGCGAGGTTTCGTCTGAGACCCTCAGTAACTTCGGAAAGCATGAATCCAAATCGCATGGCTAGTCCCTCACTCCGTAGCCACCAGCAACTTGATCGCGAACAATTTGCCCGTGACTTAGCTCAACAACGCGCTTTTTCATTTGGTCAACAATGCCTCGTTCGTGAGTGGCCATGACAACAGTTGTTCCGCCGAGGTTAATGGTGTTCAACAGCGACATGATTCCTTCGCTGGTGGTCGGGTCCAAGTTGCCAGTTGGTTCATCTGCCAACAAGATAGCTGGCTTATTGACAATGGCTCTGGCTAAAGCAACTCGCTGTTGCTCTCCTCCGGAAAGCTCACTTGGTAGTCGATCGCCTTTTTCTCCTAGACCCACCAGACGAAGTACGTCTGGGACGGCTTCTTGAATAAATCCTTCAGACTTTCCAATAACTTGCAGACTAAATGCCACGTTTTGGCTAACGGTCTTGTTTGGTAGCAATCTAAAGTCTTGAAAAACCACACCCAGACGTCTTCTGAAAAACGGCACCTTCCTCGCGGGAAGGCCGACTAGGTTTTCCCCCAAGACATGGACAGAGCCTGAGCTAGGGACATCTTCGCGCAGCATAAGTCGCATGAGGGATGATTTCCCCGAACCGGATGCGCCAACAAGAAATACAAAGTCTCCTTTTTCAATCTCTAGGCTCACTTGGTCTAGCGCTGGTCTGGGAGTCCCTTTGTATTTCTTCGTGACGTTTTGAATGCTGATCATGTTGTTTCAAGCCTAGGCCTGAGTCTGCATTCTCCATCGGATTCCCGCGGCTATAAATCCATCGAGTCCGCCATCAAATACGGACTGCGGGTTGTTTTCTTCGTATTCGGTTCGAAGATCTTTGACCATTTGATAGGGGGCCAGGACATAGCTCCTCATCTGTTCACCCCAAGATGCCTTGACGTCACCGGCGAGCTGTTTCTTAGTGGCCTCTTCTTCGCGCCGACGAACTTCTAGCAATCTTGACTGAAGAACCCTCATTGCGGCTTGTTTATTTTGAATCTGACTTTTTTCGTTCTGGCAACTTACAACTGTTCCGGTTGGGATGTGAGTAATTCGGACAGCTGAGTCCGTTGTGTTAACTGATTGACCGCCCGGTCCGCTAGAGCGAAAAACATCAACTCTAATATCAGCATCTGGAATTTCAATGGCTTCGGTTTGCTCAACTAGCGGAACAATCTCTACCGCGGCAAATGAGGTTTGCCTTTTACCCGCTGCGTTGAATGGGCTCATTCGAACAAGTCTGTGTGTTCCAGCTTCAACAGAGAGTGTCCCGAAAGCGTACGGGGCGTCAATTTCAAAAGTTGCCGATTTAATGCCTGCGCCCTCGGCGTGGGATATGTCTAGCACGTGCACTGGATAGTTCTTCTGCTCGCAGTAGCGGACATACATTCGCATTAGCATCTCTGCAAAATCCGTTGCGTCATCGCCTCCGGCTCCGCTTCTAATCGTGATCACGGCTGCACGAGAGTCATATTCGCCGCTCAACAGGGTTTGAATCTCTAACTGGCCAACAAGCTTTTCTAAATCCGAGAGCTCTTTTTTGGCCTCTGTTTTGGTTTCGGTATCGGAGGCGTCATTAGCCATCTCAATCAAAACCTCAAGATCGTTGATTCTAGATTCAACTGAGATAAGGAGGTCTAGCTTGTCTTGGGAGCGCGAGAGAGCTGAAGTCACCTTCGAGGCATTATCTGGGTCATCCCAGAGGTCCTGAGCAGAGGCTTTCTGCCTAAGCGCATCAACCTCTAGTTGCAGTGAGCTTGGGTTAATGACTTCCTTTATGGTGCCAAAAAGTGACCTAAGTGATTTGATTTCAGCGGCTAAGTCAAGTTCGGACATGATTCCACAATTCTAGGCGAGGGGCATAATTGTTAGGTGCCCGCATCCTCATACAAGCTAACCAGCCTAGGTTTGCCGGTATTTACTCCCTCACTGCTTTTCGGAATCGCAGAAGGTGGGCTACTTCCAATCATTCCGGCAAGCGCCCAAGCTTTAGGGGCGTCATTACCCACTGCCGGAATAATCCTTGGGCTTGTAATGATTGGAACCCTATTCGCAGACATTCCAGCTGCGCGCTTGATTAACATCTTGGGCGAGCGCAAGGCCATGATGAGCGCGGCGGCAGTTGCGAGTCTGGGAACGCTAGTTGCGTCGCTAGCTACCACATTGTGGGTTCTGGGTTTAGGTGTATTCATTCTCGGTGCAAGTGTTGCTGTATTTGGACTTGCCAGGCACAGCTACCTAACTGAGGTTGTCCCCTACTCGCATCGCGCCAGAGCGCTATCAATACTCGGTGGCGTCTTTAGAGCGGGACACTTCATTGGGCCTCTTATTGGCGCCGCGCTAATCATATTGATCGATCTGCAAGCTGTTTACTGGAACGCTGTCGTGTTTTGTGCGCTGGCGGCACTAATTCTGATTTTTATAAAACCCGATCGAATGCCAGATACTCCAGCAACCGTTCCGGGTGGAACCTGGAAGGTAGCAAAACGAGAATCCAAGAAACTAGCAACTCTTGGGGTTACCTCGGCAATCATCGGTGGATTACGAACCGCAAGAATAGTCGTTTTGCCACTTTGGGCTCTAAGTATTGGCCTACCTCCTGCAACCATCGCGCTTTACATGGGAATCGCTGGCGCTCTCGATCTTGCGCTTTCATATAGCTCTGGTCAGATAATGGATCGCTTCGGTAGGAGATGGTCAGCTCTTCCAACTTTGCTAGGGCTATCTTTGACTTTCTCACTACTTACTCTTGCCACCGACGAACCCACTTTTCTTGCAGTTGCATTGTTGATGTCTTTAGCTAACGGTGTTGGTAGTGGAATTATCTTGGTGATTGGTGCCGACCTGGCCCCAAAGGGTGAAAGAAATGAATTTTTAGCCTCATACCGTTTATTGGTCGACTCAGGTGTTGCAGCAGCACCACTAGTTATCTCCGGAGTGACCGCACTGCTGGGGATATCGATTGCTATGTTCACTGTTTCTGGTTTGGGAATCGTGGGTGCTTTAATGGCTTACCGCTATGTGCCACGACGAGCTAACCCTTCAGAACAGATCATGCCGACGTCTGAAAACATGTAGCTATCAAAAAGTGGTCGCCAGAGCGAACATAGCCTTACGCGAACCGTGAAGCCATCTCTGGAGCTTGACTCAATCAGAGAAACCTGCTGCAGCCCCTTGAGGGGATGCATTTCCAAAAACTCCCCCGCATAACGAGGAAGGCTCTGGTTCGATATGACGTCAGATTTGGCTAGCGCATAAAGAGCTGTCGATTCGGCAACAGAGGTTAGTCTCCGCTCGGAAAGGTAGACACTCCCTGCCGCCAAGATAACCAGAGTGGTCATAAGACTCAACAAGGAAAGTCCAATGCCAAGCGGCGCCATTGATCCCTGCTCGCCAGATCTAGATGCCCTGCAAAGCCTCCGCACTCAAACCTCCTAGCTTGATTTGAAGAAGAGCAATTGATCCAGGCTCAACACAGTTTGGATCGGGATTGCAGCTGAGGGTCCATTCAATATCTGATGGCCTCAATCCAAAATCGGCCACGAGTTCACTAATGACTCGGGTGGTGTTCCCTTTGTCAGGCACGAGGGCGTGAGCTCTTATTCCATGTCGAGCGATTGCCTCAAGAGCAAATTGCTGGTGCTGAACAGAAAGCGCGAAAGTCGAGAACATCAAAACCGGTATTTG
>JBIJBA010000080.1:0-3630 GCA_044345455.1 Rhodoluna sp. | reverse complement strand
TGCCGGCACACCCCGAATCGACTTCACTTGGCTGGGAGCAGCAGAACCGATCACAGCGCCGCGAGCGGTAATCACCTCTGCGGTAATTCCGCCAGATGGTGCTTCTTATCTGGTCTTTGCAAACCCAATCAATGAACCAAGAAGTGTAACCGTTACTAGCTTGGATACTGGGGTTGCAACGGTTGTTTCTGTTCCTTCTCAGGGCTCGAGTTTGCTAGCAATCACCGGAGCAGTTGCTGTTTCTAGCGACACTGGTGTTTTTGCTTCAGTTGCACTGCTACTTAGTGGCCAGATATCTTCGTTGGCGCTTTACCAGCCAACTAATCTTGGCAATTCAGTTCAGGTGCGTTTTCGCTAACGGTTGTAGTAATCGGGAACTAGGTCCCAGGGGTCAATATCAAGTAAGTCGGCTATCGCCTCAAATACTTGCTGCTCAACTTTTAGTCTTTCTTCCAGCATTGATTTTCTTGAGTGAGAACCAAATCGCTCGGTTGGAATTCGATAAATCGTGATGTGATTAGCTTCGCTATCAACTTTCCATCTTGGAATATCAATTTGACTCTCAGCAGCGGTCGGTTCGGATCTAACTGACCAGGTGAGACCTTCTAATTCCTCAGCCCAAATACCTTTTAGATACTCCATAGCGGTGTTCACGTATTGCTCAAAACTGTGAGATCTGGTTTGGCCAAATTTGAACAGCTTGCTCAGTATCGGTCTTCTCATACCGCGGTCGTGGCGATCCCTATGGGCGTTACGTGATTTTGAGGGTTTAGCCATGGCCCCATTGTATTATTGGGACAGTGAGCACAGTTGATGCAATTTTCAAAAAATACGACATCCGTGGATTAGTCGGCACTGAAATCACCCCAGAAAAAGTCGCAGCCATAGCTGCGGCATTTGTCGATGTGCTTGATCTAGCCGGCAAGTCAGTGGTGGTGGGCCACGATATGCGCGATAGCTCAGTTGGCTTTGTTGATGCCTTTATAGAAGGTGCCACCGCCAGGGGAGCGGATGTAATCAATATCGGTCTGTGCTCAACTGATGAGTGCTACTTTGCCTCTGGACATCTGGATGCAGCAGCTGCCATGTTCACAGCTAGCCACAACCCTTCAACATATAACGGCATCAAGTTCTCAAGAGCTGGTGCCCTTGGTATCTCGATGGAAACCGGCTTGAGTGAAATCCTCGAGGGTGCAAATAAGTACCTGGATTCAGGAATCAAAGAGGTAGCCGAGCCTGGTTACGCCAGCGAACACGACATTATGGGCGAGTACGCAGCAAACCTTCGTGAACTTGTTGCGTTGGATGCAATTCGTCCATTGAAAGTTGTGGTGGATGCAGCAAATGGAATGGGTGGCCTTACTGTGCCATCGGTATTGGGAACCGACGCTGGGTTGTCAGAGCTACCGATTGAAATCATCCCAATGTATTTTGAACTAGATGGCTCTTTTCCAAATCACGAAGCTAATCCGCTAGATCCTAAGAACCTCGTCGACTTACAAAAAAGAGTCATCCAGGAAAAAGCCGACATCGGTTTGGCATTTGATGGCGATGCAGATCGCTGCTTTGTGATTGACGAAAAGGGAAACCCGGTTTCCCCTTCTGCTGTTGCCGCCATTGTCGCGGTCAGTGAGATTGCCAGGGCCAAGGCTCTAGGAGATAACAACGTTCACATCTTGCATAACTTACTTACCTCGAGAGCCGTGAAGGAATTTATCGAAGCTGCCGGGGCCAAAGCCACCAGAACAAGAGTCGGACATTCCTTGATTAAAGACGAGATGGCCAGAACCGGAGCCATCTTTGGTGGCGAGCACTCCGCCCATTACTACTTCAAGGAATTCTTCGGTGCCGATAGCGGCATTCTCGCGGCGATGCATGTGATGCGCGAGTTTGGCTCTCAGAAACTGCCGCTTTCGGAATTTGCGGCCAAGTTTGACCCCTATTTTGCTAGTGGCGAGATCAACTCGACCGTGGCTGACGCCGGAGCCAAAATGGCGCAAATTAAAAGCGAGTTTCAAGGGGCTGATTTTGACGACCTGGATGGGATTACCCTCAGTTCCCCGTCCGGTGAGAGCCCCTGGTGGTGGTTCAATGTCCGAAGCTCCAACACCGAGCCGCTACTTAGGTTGAATGTGGAATCTGAGGCCAAAACCGTCTGTAACGAGCTAACTTCCAGGGTTTTGGGACTAATAAATAGCTAGCCCCCAAGCTATGCTTGGATAATGCTGAAATCAAAAACCGCCATTGAATTTAAAGTAGCCGACCTAGCTCTTGCCGAGGCTGGAAGACATCAAATCCGCCTGGCTGAGAACGAAATGCCAGGGCTAATGGCTCTGCGCCAAGAGTTTGCTGCAGCCCAGCCGCTAAAGGGAGCCCGCATCGCAGGCTCACTTCACATGACTGTTCAGACCGCGGTTCTAATCGAGACCCTTGCCGCCCTTGGTGCCAAGGTTCGCTGGGCAAGTTGTAACATTTTCTCCACTCAGGACGAAGCAGCAGCAGCTGTTGTAGTGGGATCTGGAACTCCAGAGCACGTTGCCGGTATTCCAGTGTTTGCTTGGAAGGGCGAAACCCTAGACGAGTACTGGTGGGCAACTTCTAGAATCTTCGATTGGTCCACAGAGGCCGAAGCAGAAGGTGCCTCTTACACCGGACCAAACATGATTTTGGATGACGGCGGAGACGCAACATTGCTCGTGCACAAGGGACGCGAGTTCGAACTAGCTGGATCAGTTCCTCCAACCGGTGCAGACGACAGCCAAGAGTATGGCGTGATTTTGGAGCTTCTTCGCGATTCACTAAAGGAGTCGAAAGACCGCTTCACAACTATTGCTTCTGAAATCATCGGTGTTAGCGAAGAAACCACCACCGGTGTTCACAGACTCTATGAATTCTTCAAGCGCGGAGAACTATTGTTCCCTGCGATCAACGTGAACGACTCTGTTACCAAGACCAAGTTTGACAACAAGTATGGAATCAGACACTCACTTCCAGATGGTCTAAACCGTGCTACCGATGTATTGATCGGTGGCAAGACCGTTTGGGTTGGTGGCTACGGTGACGTAGGTAAGGGTGCAGCTGAGGCTCTTGTTGGTCAAGGAGCTCGCGTTATCGTGAGCGAGATCGATCCGATTTGTGCACTGCAGGCAGTGATGGATGGTTACCAGGTAACAACTTTGGAAGATGTAATCGAAGAAGTTGACATCTTTGTGACCGCAACCGGAAACACCGGAGTCATTACCCCAGATCACGTAATGCAGATGAAGCATCTGGCGATCATCGCAAACATCGGTCACTTTGATGACGAGATCGACATGGCTGGAATTGGCAAGATTAAGGACATCGGCAAGATCGAGATCAAGCCTCAGGTTCACGAGTGGCTGCTACCAAACAACAAAAGCGTTCTGATTTTGAGTGAGGGAAGACTTATGAACCTTGGTAACGCCACTGGCCACCCAAGCTTTGTAATGAGCACCTCGTTCTCGAACCAGGTTCTAGCTCAGATCGAGTTGTTCACCAACTTGTCCGCTTACCCACTTGGCGTTCACATTCTGCCTAAGCACCTAGACGAAAAGGTTGCCAGAATGCACCTTGACGCTCTTGGGGTAAAACTCACAGAAATGAACGCAG
>JBIJBA010000041.1:0-8493 GCA_044345455.1 Rhodoluna sp. | reverse complement strand
AGACGCTATTGCCGCAGCTCTGAATTACCTGGGCTACGAAACGCCAAGGCAGGTATACATCGCCGAGGTGGGGGCAGACTCTGCAGCAAGCGGAAAGCTGATCGCAGGCGATTTTGTTTTATCGATCGACTCTGAGCCGATCACAGATATCGAACAGCTACAAGGCATAGTTACCGGCTGGGACGAAAAAACACCACTGTCAGTTGTGGTGGATAGGAACGGACGGGAAGTCACAAAAGACGTGTCTCCAGTCAAAGACTCCGAAGGAAACTTTAGACTCGGAATTTTGGTGGGATACAAATATGACTTTCCTATAGAGGTAAATCTCCAGCTTGGAGATGTTGGTGGTCCATCGGGAGGCATGATGTTTGCTCTTGGGATCATTGACCGGCTCACGCCAGGGGATCTAACAGGTGGCCTGCACGTTGCGGGAACCGGAACCATTACCCAATCGGGCGAAGTGGGCCCAATTGGAGGCGTGGTTCGAAAGCTCTATGGGGCTGCACGCTCCGGAGCAACGGTGTTTTTGGCTCCAGCGGGTAATTGCGACGAAATTATAGGAAATGTCCCAGATGGCCTGAGGGTAGTTAAAATAGAGACACTACAACAAGCGCTTGACGCTCTAGAAAAGCTTTCGGCCAATGAGCAAGTGGAATCTTTACCAAGTTGCACGAACTAGGAAAACAGGAGAATCATGACCCAAGCTGCTAACCAGGGAATTCGAAGACCGAGCATATCCCCCTCAACAATTGCTATCGGAATAGTGGTTGTTATTGGTGCAATCTTGCTAAGCGTTGCTGGTTTATACACCGACGTGTTGTGGTTTGACCAACTGGGGTTCCTTAGCGTTCTGAGTACTCAGATATTTGCGCAAAGCGCCCTGTTCACAGCCTCGGCTTTGGCGTTTACGTTGATCACTGGATTGGGTCTGTGGCTAGCTTTTAGGTTTAGACCGGTATATCTCAAATTTGCTGACGAGAGATCTCCTTTTGAGCAGTATCGCCAGCTAATTGACCAATTGCGAAAAGCGGTAATGATTGGTGTCCCACTAGCTCTTGGAGCTTTAGCTGGTTTGGCAGTAGCGCCTAACTGGGGGATCGTACTTAGCTACTTGAACCGGACTCCTTTTGGCGACACCGACCCGCAGTTTGGTTTGGACATTTCTTTTTACATCTTTGAGCTACCGTTTTACATCGGCCTGGTTGGATTCCTATCCGCCGCATTCTTGATTGCGCTTTTGCTCGCAGCCGGTGTCCACATCATTTACGGAAGCATCAAGTTCAACGGTCGCGAGACTTTAGTTTCAAGGGCAGCTCGAATTCAAATTGGAGTAACCGCGTTTCTATACCTTCTTACCCAAGGGGCATCGCTTTGGTTGGATCAGTACACCACGTTGACTAGCTCTGCCGGGCTCTTTACCGGCGCAAGCTATTCGGATGTCAACGCAGCAATTCCAGGTTTGCAGATCTTGGCACTTATCTCGGTCGTAGTTGCCCTGCTGTTCTTGGTTGCAGCTTTTGTTGGCAAATGGCGTCTTCCGGTAGTTGCCACCGGTTTGATGGTTGTGAGCTCACTGATCCTTGGAGGATTGTTCCCTTGGGCAGTTCAAACTTTCCAGGTAATTCCAAATGAGCGAGTTTTGGAATCTCCTTACATTCAAAGAAACCTCGATGCCACCTCGAAAGCTTTTGGGATTGACACCGTAGATCGAGTTGAATACAACGCTGTTGTTGACGCTGAGCCAGGAGCGCTTCGGGAGGATGCGGAAACCACCGCATCGATTCGAATCTTGGACCCGGCTCTTGTTAGCTCATCGTTTAGACAGCTCGAGCAGTTCCGTCAGTACTACAACTTCCCAAACCAGCTAGATGTTGGTCGCTACGAGATCGATGGAAAGGTGCAAGATACGGTCTTGGCTGTTCGTGAGCTAAACCAGGCCGGCCTTGGAGACTCCCAGTCTTGGTACAACAACGTGGTTGTTTACACCCACGGATTCGGTGTTGTTGCCGCTTACGGTAACCAGCGCACCCCAGACGGTAAGCCAGTGTTCATGCAATCTGGTATCCCATCGGTTGGGCAATTGGGCGATTACGAGCCACGGGTTTACTTCGGGGAAAGTTCCCCAGCGTATTCAATTGTTGGAGCAGCTTCTGGCGCCGAACCACTGGAGTTAGACTTCCCAGCTGGCGAGGGTGAGAACGATCAGACCTACAACACCTTCTCAGGCTCTGGTGGTCCAATGATTTCTGGAATCATTCCACGTCTTGCCTACGCTCTGAAATTCCAGAGCGAACAGATTCTGTTATCCGATGCCATCAACGCTGATTCTCAGATTCTTTACAACCGCAACCCGCGTGAGCGCGTTGCCGCCGTTGCACCATTTCTGGAATTGGACTCAGATCCATATCCAGCAATTATCGACGGTCAGGTTCTTTGGATTGTTGATGGGTACACAACCTCGAACAACTATCCATATTCCAAATCTGAGGACCTAGCCCAGGCAATTGCTGACGCTAACTCGCCGAGTGTGCTACTTCGCGGTGAAGCCAACTACATTCGAAACTCCGTAAAGGCCACAGTCAATGCCTATGACGGAAAAGTGACTCTTTATGAGTGGGACGAGAAAGACCCAATTTTGCAGACCTGGAAAAAGGTTTTTCCAGGAATTATTCAACCGATGAGCCAGATGTCTGGAGAACTACTTTCCCACGTTCGTTACCCAGCTGATCTATTCAAGGTTCAGCGTTCAATATTGGGTAGCTACCACGTTGAAGACGCTGGAGCTTTCTACTCTCAGCAGGATGCTTGGATGACACCTAATGACCCAGTGGGCGGAGCAGGTGTTGGAACCTTGCAGCCTCCTTACTATTTGACGATGCAGGTTCCAGGAACTGACTCACCTGATTTCTCGCTGTATTCAACATTCATTCCTCGCTCCACCGGCGAGGCTTCGAGAAACGTACTAACTGGCTACTTCGTAGCAAATTCTGATGCTGGAACTACAGCGGGGAAGAAGTCCGCAGACTACGGAACGCTAAGGCTGCTGACTCTTCCAAAGAGCACGATTGTTCCAGGACCTGGTCAGGTGCAGAACAACTTCAGCGCCGATTCCAAGGTTTCTCAGCTATTGAACATTTTGAGACAGGGATCAACCAGAGTTCTAAATGGAAACCTGCTGACCCTGCCAGTGGGTGGTGGATTGCTATACGTGCAGCCGGTTTACATCCAGTCCACTGGTGAAACTAGCTACCCGCTATTGCAAAAGATTTTGGTTGCTTTCGGTGATCAAATCGCCTTCGAAGACACTCTTGATGAAGCGCTAACGGTTCTATTTGGATCCTCTGGAATTCCTGACGAGGTAGACCCAGTTGACCCCGCAGACCCAGAAGTTGACCCTGCCGAACCAGAAGCTCCAGCTACTGGATCGGATGCGTTAGCTACCGCTTTGCAGCAAGCACTCGAAGCTATCCAGGAAAAGGATGAAGCGATGGCAGCTGGTGACTGGAGCGCATTTGGTATAGCCGAAGAAAAGCTTCGGAAAGCAATTGAGGCAGCGCTCTCAGCAACTCCATAGAGCACTAGCAGCAACTGTTCAAAAGTGGTAGATTGAAACTTCGCCGCGGGGTGGAGCAGTTCGGTAGCTCGCCGGGCTCATAACCCGGAGGTCGTAGGTTCAAATCCTGCCCCCGCAACCAATTAGAAAACCCCACCCATTCGGGTGGGGTTTTTTGTTGTGCATAAGTTCTGCGCTAAAAAATGAAAGTACTTATGGTTTTGCGTATGTCGATTACTTCAAAGATTGCAGTTACAGTTTCTAGTTTGCTTATTACCTCCGCCCTAGTGTTTGTTGAAGCCCCTGTTGCGATGGCTTGTTCCACTGGCGGCTCCGGAAGTTCTGGTGTCTCCCATGGATCTGCCATGCATTCGGGTTCGGTGACAGTTTGTGTGGGGGTTCAAACAACCACCCCAGCGGTAACTTCTCCAACCGCACCAAAACCTGCTAGCGGGATAACGATCAAGCCAGTTGCCAAACCAGTGTGTCCAACTGCTGCCCAGCGCAAGCAGATGCCAAGGTCTCCAGATGCTGCAGAGCGCTGGATTCAGTCAGTGTGTGGGGTGCCAAGTAAACCAACTGTTTCAAAGCCGGTTACTCGACCAGCGCCAGTTAGTTTTACTCCTGCAGCATCCAACTTTGCTAGCGCTGCCGTTTCTTTCTCCCCAAATCCGCTCAAGGCAACTGTCTACCCAGGATCGCAATTGCCTGCTGGCGAGATTTTTACCTTTAGCTCAAATCCGACGCTTCACTATGGGTCGCAACTGGTTTTGGGTCGACAGGCCGAGGTTCAGTTCTCACCTGCTTGGTTGACCTGGCAGTTCAGCGATGGAACTCGTACCCAGGGAGTTCAGACTAAACGAAGCTTTGAAAAAGCCGGAAAGTATCAAGCATGGGCTATCGCAAGCTATTTCGTGAGCTACAGAGTGGTTGGTGAATCGGCCTGGCAAGCTGTACCGGGCCAAATCTCAGTGTTGAGTAATGTTTTAGACCTTGACGTTTCAGTTAGGATTCCCGCGGTCCCGCCAAAACCGCCAAAGCTCTTACTCGTGGGTGGGGATTGCAGCGCCAACCCGAAAAGCTGGGGGTGCCTGCTCTAGCGAGCAAATTTTTTACCATCTGACATAGTCTTGTAGGTAGGTAAAGCCTCAGCTAATTCCCTGCCTAACCTCAGACTTGTTTGCCATGATTAAGGCAAGACGAAAGGCCTTTAACATGAGCAATCAACCGCAAGACCCAAACGGTCTCGGTAGAAAAAACAGTTACAACAGCCAGTTCCTTTTTGACCCTCCGGTTGTTCTCACGCCCAAGAAACTTCGGCAGAAAAAGGCCAAGGAGAAAAGACTCACATTCTTCACGGCAACCTCGGCAATACTTTTGGGTGTCTTGATGGGAGCGTCAATTGGCGCAGGAGCAGGAGTTTTAGCTCAGAACTACCTGACCAGGCCACCGGCAATTGTTGTAAACAATCTTGAGGACGTCAACTGGGTCACCGCTGCTTCCTCAGCTGCGTCTCCATCGGTAGTGACAATCAGAGTTTCTGGTTCTGGCTCCGGCGGTAATGGTTCTGGAGTGGTGCTAACAACTGATGGCTACATTCTCACTAACGCCCACGTTGTGACAATTGGGGGCAGTACAGCGAACGTTGAACTTTCGGTTCGCACCAATCAGCGTGAGGTTTATACCGCGCGCCTAATCGGAACTGATCCAACCAACGATCTAGCTGTGATAAAAATCGAAACTACCAAACCTTTGATTCCAATGGTGTTTGCTGATTCCTCAAAAATCAATGTTGGTGACCAGGTTGTTGCCATCGGTGCGCCACTAGGACTCGAGGCCACCGTAACCAGGGGTATTGTTTCAGCACTAAATCGAACCATTCAAGTTGCCTCATCGGAGAATCCTGATGAGACTGGCTTAGAGTTTTGGTCGGGTAGTTCGGTTCCTCCGGTAAGTCTTGGAGTAATTCAAACTGATGCTGCCATCAACCCCGGAAATTCTGGCGGTGCTTTAGTAAACATTCGGGGCGAACTTATTGGTATCAACGTTGCAATTGCCAGAGCAGGCGGCGCCGTAGAAGGCGGCAGCATCGGTGTTGGTTTTGCCATCCCTTCGAATCTTGCAGACAGGATTGCCAAGGACATTATTGAAACCGGTGAGGCAACATTCGGGTTGCTAGGTGTGCTTATTGGCGATGCTATGTCTTCAGAAAGCGGTTCGGCATTTCCTGTTGGAGCACTAGTTATTGAAGTAACCCCAGGGGGAGCCGCCGAGGGCATTGGTCTAAGACCTGATGACATAGTCGTGAAACTAAATGACAAGACCATTAGTAGCGCGAGTGAGCTAACTGCTGCAGTGCGACAGGAAAAAGCGGGAACTGAAGTCAAGATTGAGATCCTGCGAGACGGTGAGCGACTAACTTTCGATGTTGTGCTTTAGTGGAATCAAGCCGTTCTAGAAGAGAGTCATCATGAGCGAACAAACCAATCCTGATTCAGGTTATGGAACTGACACTTTATTAGAGCCAAAACTTTTTGAGCCTGGCGATCACGAGAGATTTTCTCATTACGTTAAGAAAGAAAAAATCGTTGAGTCGGCGGTTATGGGAACACCGGTCGTTGCTCTCTGCGGCAAGGTATGGGTTCCAGGTCGTGACCCCCAAAGCTTTCCTATATGCCCCAAGTGCAAGGAAATTCATTCCAAGCTCAAGCCTGGCGATGAGGGCAAGGACTAAACAAATAGAGTTTGAATCGCAGGCTCGCCTTTAGTTAGGCGAAGTGCACTGGCGGGAAGATTCGACTTTACTTTTGAGTGATGCGAGCGTGCTAGCTCAACTCCAGCTGAGCCTTGGTATTTACTTTCCGGAACTCCGTTAGTTACTAGCTGAACTAGCAAATTGCGCTCACCGCGTTTTTGCTCAGGAGTTGTTCCAGTTCCAATAACTTCGGCTATTGCAATCGAGTCTTCTGAGTGCCTTCGGATTGCAAACTTTCTTCCGCCCAAGTTTGATTTTTTGGCTGAACGTTTTGAAACCGTGTGCCATTCACCTGCTTCGTTTTGGTAAGCCACCATTTTGTAAACAAAACCCGCCGCCGCAACCCCGGAGCCAGTTACCACCGAGGTTCCAACGCCATAGCTATCTACTGGCGCAGAGGCTAGTGAAGCTATTGCGTACTCATTCAAATCATTAGTGACTGTGATTTTGGTTTCAGTGGCCCCAAGTTGATCTAGCAATAAACGAGCTTTTGCTACCTCTATCGGCAGATCCCCTGAGTCAATTCTCACTCCGCCGAGTTTTGGACCAGCCACGCTGATGGCATTTTTGATTCCAGACTCGATGTTGTAAGTGTCAACCAGGAAAGTAGTGTTGGTGCCAAAGGCTTCCAGTTGGGCTTCGAAAGCTTGCTGCTCGCTATCGTGCAGCAGAGTAAATGCGTGCGAGGCAGTTCCCATGGTGGGGATACCAAAACTTCTACCCGCCTCAAGATTTGAGGTTGCGCTAAAGCCGGCTATGTAAGCGGCTCTCGCGGCAGCAACGGCGGAGTTTTCTCCGGTTCTTCTAGAACCCATTTCAGATACCGGTCTGGACTGGGCTGCGGTAACCATTCTTGAAGCTGCGCTGGCAACCGCGGAGTCGTAGTTCAAAACTGACAAAATCAGTGTTTCTAGAACCACCGCTTCGGCGAATGTTCCCTCCACAGCCAATACTGGCGAGTAGGGAAAGTAGATCTCGCCCTCGGCATATCCCCAGATGTTTCCAGAAAACTTGTAGTTTGCAAGCCAGGTTGCAGTGGCGTCATCAACGACCTTGTTTGTTACCAGCCACTCAATTTCTTCAGTTCCGAAGCGAAAATCTTGAATCAGATCCAGCAGTCTTCCGCTACCTGCAAAGACACCGAATCTTCTGCCACCAGCCAAGCTTCTAGCAAACACTTCGAAAATTCCGCGACGATTAGCCTTGCCGGAGCGAAGTGCCGCCTGGAGCATGGTGAGCTCGTAGCGGTCGGTTAGTAATGCACTGGAGGTAAGCACAAGCTTAAGCCTAGCCCTGATAGCAATTGCCCCAAGTTATAGACTGAAGACCGTGACCACCACCCTACAAAACGCGCCTATTGGAGTTTTTGACTCCGGCTTGGGTGGGCTAACTGTTGCCAGAGCGATAATCGATCAGCTGCCAAACGAGTCAGTTATATACGTTGGCGACACAGCAAACGCTCCCTACGGACCAAGACCACTTTCGGAAGTTCGCGAACTCGCTCTTGCTGTGATGGACAAGTTAGTTGATGAGGGCGTAAAGGTTTTGGTTATTGCTTGTAACTCAGCTTCCGCTGCGGTTTTGCGAGATGCCAGAGAGCGATACACCAAGGGTAAATCTATTCCGGTAGTCGAGGTGATTCAGCCTGCTGTTAGAAGAGCGGTCGCTTTGTCTTCCAATGGCAAAGTTGGCGTGATAGGAACTACCGCAACCATAAATTCAAAGGCTTACGACGATGCTTTCGCAGCCGCAGTCGACATTGAACTGCAAAGTGTCGCTTGCCCAAGTTTTGTTGAGTATGTCGAAGCCGGGGTAACCTCTGGGCCAGAAATTATTGCTGCTGCCAAGAACTATCTGATGCCGCTGAAAGAAAGCGGCATTGACACCCTGGTTTTGGGCTGCACTCACTATCCACTGCTAACTGGAGCGCTATCTTTTGTGATGGGAGATCAAGTGACTTTGGTTTCCTCTGCTGAAGAAACCGCCAAGGATGTTTACAAGGTCCTAATGGAAAACGATTTGCTCAGAACTGAGAAGACGCCCCCCACATTGTCTTTTCGCGCAACCGGCGATGTTGCAGCATTTGAGAAGCTAGCCAAAAGATTCCTTGGTCCAGAAGTTTCCAAGGTTCAGAAACTCTAAAGATAGGAACAGTAGTTGAAACGAATTGATGGTCGCGCCCCCG
>JBIJBA010000065.1:0-4661 GCA_044345455.1 Rhodoluna sp. | reverse complement strand
CGACGAGCTTAGAAAAGTCACCGTTGAGCGAGGTTGGTCTTCACACGCTGAAGGTTCCGCGCTGATTAGCTTTGGTGAAACTAGAGTTTTGTGCACCGCGTCTTTTACCCCTGGTGTTCCAAGGTGGAAAGTTGGCAAGGGGGAGGGCTGGGTCACTGCCGAGTATTCAATGCTGCCGCGTGCCACTCACGATCGATCAGATCGCGAATCAGTCAAGGGCAAAATGGGTGGCCGCACTCATGAGATTTCAAGACTCATTGGCCGCGCACTAAGAAGCGTTGTTAACTTTGCAGATCTTGGAGAAAACACCATTGTTATTGACTGTGATGTTTTGCAAGCCGATGGTGGAACTAGAACTGCCGCAATCACAGGTGCCTACATCGCGCTGGTAGATGCAATCGAGTGGGGAAAAGAAAAAAGCTTTATCTCGACAAAGAAGCAACCAATTTCCGACAGCATCGCCGCCATCTCGGTTGGCATTGTTGACGCTGTTCCATTTTTGGACCTTGCTTACACCGAGGACGTTAGAGCAGAAACCGACATGAACGTTGTTGTCACTGGCTCTGGCAAGTTTGTTGAAGTTCAGGGCACCGCCGAAAAGACCCCGTTCGACAGGGCCGAACTTGATGCCCTGTTGGATCTGGCCCTTAAGGGAACTAAAGAACTAACGGTTATTCAGCAAGAAGTTCTCAGAACAGCAAGGTCATAGTTTTGAAGCTGGTTCTAGCAACCCATAATGCTCACAAAGTAAAAGAAGTTGCCGCCATTTTGGAGCCGCTGGTTCCTGGGCTAGAGCTTCTAGGTTATGAGGGACCAGAGCCCATTGAAGACGGTAGCTCCTTTCTTGAAAACTCGCTGATTAAAGCTAGAGCGGCTTTTTTGCATACCGGCATTACCTCAATCGCCGATGACTCTGGACTAGCAATCGAAATCATGGGCGGTTCTCCTGGAATTTTTTCGGCTAGGTGGTCTGGGGAAAAAGCTGACGAGAAAAACCGCAATCTTGTGTTGGCGCAGCTTCGAGACGTGCCGGCAGGAAATAGGGCGGCAAGTTTTATTTGCACCATTTCTCTAGTCGGCGAAGCCGACGAGGTTAGCTTCACGGGAGTGCTGCCAGGTCAGATTGCAGCGGTAGCGAGCGGTAGCAACGGCTTTGGCTACGATCCGATCTTTATTCCAGAGGGGTTTGAAGTTTCCTCTGCAGAGCTTGAGCCAGAAGTTAAGAATTCGATTAGTCATCGCTCCATGGCGCTGTCACAGCTAGCAAGCTATTTGCGCCCCCAGTAGGATTCGAACCTACGCTCCCGCCTCCGGAGGGCGGTGCTCTATCCCCTGAGCTATGGGGGCAATGCGTTTCCAGCCTAACAGCGTGGCCTCAAACGGGGCTTTCTCGGTAAGATTTACGTTATTGAAGCAATAAATTCTTGCTGATTGTTCTGAATTTTTATATCTATCCCGTGCGAGGCAAATCTTGAATCCAGCAGAACTAGCTGCAGCCATTGGCCGCATCTTGGAAAAGATGCAGTCTTCCGGCACACTTCCTAGCGCCCAACTACCTGCGGAGATAGTTGTCGAAAGGCCAAGAAACAGGGAGCACGGTGATTGGGCCACCAACGCAGCGATGCAGTTAGCCCCGGTATTTGGGTTAACACCTCGGGCTTTGGCCGAGCTATTAGCCCCTGAGATCCAGGCCCTAGAAGAAGTATCCAAAGTCGATATTGCAGGTCCTGGCTTTATAAACATCAGCTTGAATCTGGCAAGCGCTGGAGCGCTGGCAAAAACCATCGTTGAAGCAGGCGCCAGCTACGGTGAGGGAGCAACTCTAAAGGGTCTAAAGATGAACCTCGAGTTCGTCTCGGCGAATCCAACCGGACCCATACATATGGGTGGAACTAGGTGGGCAGCCGCCGGAGATTCACTTGCTCGGTTGCTCGAGTTTCAGGGTGCGGATGTCACGCGCGAGTATTACTTCAATGACCACGGTGAGCAGATTGATCGCTTTGCAAGATCTCTAATCGCCCGCGCCAAGAAGCTTCCCGCACCAGAAGATGGCTATGGCGGAGCCTATATAGAAGAGATAGCCAATCAAGTAATTGCCAAAAGCCGTAAAGACAGTCTGTCTTTACCCGATGATCAAGCTCAGGAAGAGTTTCGCGCGGTAGGCGTTGAGCTGATGTTTGAGCAAATCAAGCAATCACTTCATGAATTCGGTGTTGACTTTGATGTCTACTTCCACGAGAACTCACTTCACGAATCAGATGCGGTGGCAAAGGCCATAAAGCGGCTTCGTGAACTGGGCCACGTTTTTGATCAGGACGGAGCAGTTTGGTTGCGTTCAACCGAATTTGGTGACGATCGCGATCGTGTAATTATCAAATCTGACGGTAACGCAGCATACATCGCAGGTGACTTGGCGTATTACCTTGATAAGCGCGAGCGTGGTTTTGACAGGTGCATCTACATGCTTGGAGCTGACCACCACGGGTATGTCCAGCGCATGATGGCGATGTGTTCAGCATTTGGTGACGAGCCGGGTGTGAATCTTGAGATTCTTATTGGTCAAATGGTCAATCTGATGCGCGATGGTGAACCGGTGCGGATGTCTAAGCGCGCTGGAACCGTGGTGACCATGGAAGACCTAGTTGAAGCAGTTGGGGTGGATGCGGCCAGGTATGCGCTCGCAAGATCATCTTCTAACTCTCAGTTAGATATCGATCTAGCTCAGCTTTCAAAAAAGACCAACGACAATCCGGTTTTCTACGTTCAGTATGCCCATGCCAGAACACAGCAGGTTGCGGTCAACGCAAAGAGCGTGCAAGTTGATCACTCGATGTTTGAGCCAAGCTTGCTTGATCATGCGACAGAGACAGAACTACTTGCCAAGCTAAGTGAGTTTCCAAGACTTGCGGCTCAGGCGGCACAGTTTCGAGAACCGCACCGAATTGCTCGATACATCGAAGAGGTAGCCGGTAGCTACCATCGCTGGTACGACAACTGTCGCGTCATCCCTCAATCAGGGAATCCGGTTGAGCCAATTCACCGCACCAGGCTTTGGCTCAACGACGCTGCGGGAGTTGTGTTGCGAAATGGCCTCGGACTGCTGGGTGTTTCTGCCCCGGAGAGGATGTAGTTATGGAGAAAAATGCATCTGAATTGTCACCTAGCTGGCTGTCTATTCCAAAAGACGTGAATGTAATCAGCAAGAGCATTTGGCCGGCGAGTTTTGTTAGAGACGCTTCGGGGGAGATCCAAGTCGGGGGAGTCTCAGTAGGGCAGCTGGTTGCCAAGTACGGGTCACCGCTGATGGTTATTGACCAAGCAGACTTTATCTCGCGTGCGCAAGTTGTGAAGAAAGCTTTTGATTCCGAAGCTTCCAAGATTCGAACAAGCGCAAAAGTTTATTACGCTAGCAAATCACTATCGACAACCGAGGTAGTTAAGTGGGTTGCGGCAAATGGTTTAAACATGGATGTTTGCTCCGCAGGCGAGCTCGCGCTTGCACTTGCAGGAGGAATTGAACCTGGTCGAATCGGTTTGCACGGAAACAACAAATCCCTTTCCGAGATTGGTAAGGCTGTCACAGCTGGAGTTGGTGCAATCGTCATTGACTCGGAGATTGAGATTGAAAGAATCGCATCGATTGCGAGTGCTCAAAACAAGATTCAGAACGTGCGTATCCGAGTTAACTCGGGCGTACACGCTTTCACTCACGAATATTTGGCCACTTCGAGAGAAGACCAAAAGTTTGGAATCGCAATTGCTGATGTGCCGGAACTGGTAGCCAAGATTCGATCTCATTCGCAGTTGAACTTTCTTGGGCTTCACTCGCACATCGGTTCCCAGATCTTTAGCGTCGAGGGCTTCATCGAATCAGTCAAACGATTGATGCCGCTGCATAAGCTGTTGCTAGAAACTGGTAGCGTTCCCGAGCTAAATCTCGGTGGCGGCTTTGGAATCAATTACACTGCTGCAGACCAAGCGCCCGAGATTTCATTTTTTGCATCCGAGATTTGCTCCGAAGTTGAAATCCAGTGCAGGGAGCTAGGTATTGAAGTACCGGTACTTTGCTTTGAGCCTGGGAGAATTATCTCCGGCCCAGCGGGAGTGACTATTTATACAGTGGGAACCATCAAAGATGTTCAGGTTTCCAGTGATGAGTTCAAGCAGTCAAGAAAGTACGTCAGCATCGATGGCGGTATGAGCGATAACCCCAGACCTAGTCTTTACAGCGCCGATTACAGCGCACTGCTAGTTTCAAGGTCTTCCAGTGCAGCACCGGTGGTGTCTCGAGTGGTGGGTAAACACTGCGAAAGTGGCGACATTGTGGTCAAAGATTGCTACCTGCCTGCAGATATTAGCCCTGACGACTTGCTGGCTGTTGCGGCAACCGGTGCCTATTGTCACTCGCTGGCAAGTAATTACAACTATCTACCTAGGCCCGCAATGGTTGCTGTTCTCGAAGGAAAAGTAAAAGTCTTGATGAATGCCGAGACCGAATCGGCCATGCTTTCTAGAGACCCCGGGTATCAAACCCTGTAGACAGGGTAGTTTTGTAGTTGGTTAGGAATACACATTGAGCGAATACCGCCCCCTACGCGTTGCCTTACTCGGTGCCGGATCAGTCGGTGCCGAGGTCGCCAGGCTATTGCTGGAGCAGAAGC
>JBIJBA010000079.1:0-3806 GCA_044345455.1 Rhodoluna sp. | reverse complement strand
ATCACAGCTGCTGAGGCCGCTGGAACGAAGGCGGTTGGAATAGCACATATCGTTGAGATTCCCATGAGTGAAGGACGAATACTCTGGCCAACGCTTGAAGGAGTTTCAATGAATGACCTGCGAGCACTGTTCTAATGATTCCAAAGCAAACTGGGTCCTTCTCAGCAGGAGACAAGGTTCAACTCACTGGACCCAAGGGCCGAATCAACACGATTGTTTTAGCTAAAGGCGGAACATTTGGCACGCATCGAGGTGACCTAAGACACGACGACATCATCGGATTGCCAGATGGTTCTGTTGTCGCAAATCAAAACGGCGTTGAGTATCTCGCACTGAAGCCACTATTAAGTGACTTTGTCTTGTCCATGCCGCGCGGGGCGGCAATTATCTATCCAAAAGACGCAGCACATATTTTGGTATCGGGCGACATATTTCCAGGAGCGGTTGTTGTGGAGGCTGGAGTTGGATCCGGTGCATTGAGTTTGTACCTGCTTCGAGCCGTTGGTGAATCAGGACAACTTCATTCGTTTGAACGCAGAGCGGAGTTTGCCGAGATAGCTGAAGGCAACGTATCGAGCCAAACCGGATCAAAGCCAAAGAACTGGAGCGTTCACCTGGGGGACTTGCAGCAAGAGCTTCCTAGTGTTTTCAAGCCAAATACTGTCGACAGAGTTGTTCTTGACATGCTTGCTCCCTGGGAGTGCATCGAATCAGTAGCGCAGGCGCTAAAGCCCGGGGGTTTGGTTATTGTCTACGTTGCGACAGTGACCCAGCTATCAAGGGTTGCCGAAGGTATTCGTGCCACTGCGATGTTCACAGAGCCAGATGGTTTCGAGTCACTAGTTCGGCCATGGCATCTTCAGGGGTTGGCTGTCAGGCCAGAGCATCGAATGATCGGACACACAGGATTCTTGATCACCGCTCGAAGGCTTGCTCCAGGTACCGTCTTGCCTCAGTTCAAAAACAAGCTGAAATCAACAGAGTATTCGGATCAGGACATTTTGGCCTGGAACCCAGAAGGGCTGGGGGAGCGAAAGGTTTCCGAAAGGAAGCTTAGAAAGACAGTCCGCAAAGCAACCTCTTAGTCCGTGGCCGAGCCAACTCTCAGCTACTAAACTTGAGCGCCTAGGACCAATAAATTGAAGGAAGATTCTCTTGCAGAAGACAGCACTTGCGCTTGGCGCACTGATTGTTTCGTTGACCATTACTGGATGCAGCTCTAGTGCTAGTCTCGCCTGTGATCCTGTTGGAGGTGGCGCACAAGTTGACTCAGTCGAAGTTTCTAGCAAGCCGCTAACTAAGCCAACGGTGTCGTTTGCGGCTCCGATCACAGCGGATTCAATTCAGTCAAGAGTTGTTATCGAAGGCGACGGAGCTGTCTTCACCGGTAAGAACATGATTGAGTTTGAGTTCGCAGGTTACAACGGAGCAACTGGTGAGTTGCTTCAAGAAACAGAGTTTGATGGCAAGAACCCTACCCCTGGATTTTTTGGCCCTGATTCAGTTCCAAACTTTTGCTCCGCATTAGCCGGTGCTAAGGAAGGCTCGAGAGTTGTTGCGATTTTTCCTCCTAAAGACGCCCATGACGGCAGAGGCGTCCCAAACCTTGGCATTGGCCCAAATGATTCCTTCGTCTTTATTTTTGATCTTTCTAGGGTTTATCTAGAAAAGGCTGAGGGCTCCGCCGTCGCACCAGAGTCTGGATTACCAGCTGTAGTCACAACCCCCGAAGGTATCCCCGGGATTACAATCCCAAACACTGAGGCACCTTCGGACCTAAGAATCGCGCAGCTGATCAAGGGAGCTGGTGAAACTGTCGCGTCAGGTGACAACGTCACCATGCACTACAGCGGATTCTTATGGGCTGATGGATCCAAGTTTGACTCAAGCTGGGACAGGAGCGAGCCCGCGCAGTTTGCCTTGGCCCCTGGGCAGCTAATTGAGGGCTTCTATAGTGCGGTGGTTGGGCAACCAGTGGGGTCACGAGTCTTAGTGGTGATTCCACCAGCTCTGGGATATGGACAGCAGGGCAGTGAAACAATCCCGGCAAACTCAACTCTAGTTTTCGTTATCGACATACTAGGAACCAGTAGTCAGTAGCTGATGCCAGCAAGAATTGATCTCTCGGAGCGCCTATTCAATCTAACGTGTGCACTGTTGGTATCCAGTCAGGGATTAACCAAAGCTGAGATCTTCGCGAATGTTCAAGGATACAAGGAGCGTTACGTTCAAGGTGGTGACAATGAAACACTGAATCGCCTGTTCGAGCGCGATAAAGTGCTGCTCACAAAAGTTGGAGTGGCTTGGAGATCATTCATCCCCCCGGAAGACATGGATGATAATCAGGAATACAGATACCTCATAGCAAATGAGGACTTTGTATGGCCAGCTGGTGTCACGATAAACGCAAAACAAGTTGCGCTAATGAATCTTGCCGCGCAGGTCTGGGCAAAAGCCTCGCTTTCCAGAGATGCGAACAATGCCATCATGCGCATTCGAGCGATGGGGGAGCCTGCTGATGCCTCAAGCCTAATTGGAATTGCACCCAGAATCCGAACCCATGAGCTTTCGTTCCTGCCACTTTCAACCGCAATCGAGACATATTCCAGAGTCTCTTTCGACTACCGAAAGCCAGATCAAGAGACAGCTGAGAAAAGAAATGTTGAACCCTGGATTATCCAAAACATTTCTGGCCAGTGGCTCCTTCTGGGCTATGACCTGGATAGGGAAGAGCCGCGCAATTTTCTTCTGAGGCGCATCGTCTCCGAGGTGACCATCCAGGACTTCACTTTTGAGCCACCGAGCAAATCCGATGTGAACTCAGCGATTAGCGACCTAGATAGACACCGAAGATCATTGAAGGCAACATTTAAGGTACCGGCTCGAAGCGCCGCTTGGTTCCATTTTGATCTGAAGGCAGACCAAGAGCTCTTCGAAGTTTCCTACATGGACATTCATCTGCTGGCAGAAGAGCTTATGGAATTTGTTGATCACATTGGGATTTTGTCGCCTCCGAAGCTTGCAGACATTCTGACAGCAAAGCTTGAAGCGGCAAGGATCTCGCATGCCTAAAAGCTCAAAGATTTCAGGAACCGAACGATACAACTTTATGCTTGCGCTAACTGGATACCTGATACAAAACAGGCAGCAGAGAATTGCTGATGTGGCTCAACACTTTAGAGTATCCGAGCAAGAGATTCGTGACGCCGTAGTAACCATATCTTTGTCTGGTGTGGGAATGTATCGACCTGACGAGCTCTTCTTTCTTGATTACGACCTTTTGGAAGTAGGAATTGTAGACGTTAGTTTCGCCCCAACTCTAGAATCGGTGCCTCGGCTTTCAACCAGACAGGCCGCGGCAATCGCAAGCGGTCTTTCTTACCTAGAGTCAGTGCTTGATGAATCTGACAGGATAGAAGTTGCAGAGCTTATGAATTTACTCTCCGATGGTGGAAAGCACACCAGCGAGATGCCTTTCAAGGTTCACCCATCTCGCATTGATGTCGAAGTATCACTTACAAGGCAAGCAATCAGCGAAGATAGATTGCTTAGTTGCTCTTACATCAACGCTGCGAACGAAGTTACTTCACGGAAAATTGAGCCGATTTCCATGGAATCCAGTGACTCAATTTGGTACCTCAGGGGCTACTGCCGGACCAAAAAGGAGATCAGAGTCTTCCGACTGGACAGAATGCGAGACATTTTCCTGGAGAAAGAGAAGCTCGTTCGCGCAAAGTACCCGGAAACCGATTCTTCAGGCATCTACTCGGTAAGCGAAAGTGACACCAACGTTGTATTTGACATCG
>JBIJBA010000078.1:0-3849 GCA_044345455.1 Rhodoluna sp. | reverse complement strand
TAGAGAAACTGGGGTCACAAAATCAGGCCGAAGAAGGGGCGGTATTTGCTCTTTCACTAGCTCAATTTACCATTCGGGACAAATTAGCTTGGGGATTTAGGGAAACTAGCTTGCGCTATCAACAAGAGCTAGTGAAATCAGCTCGTCGATTAGGTCCTTATAGCTAAGGCCTGATTCCTGCCAGCATCTTGGGAACATTGAAATCGATGTGAAGCCAGGCATGGTGTTTATCTCATTGACCATAAAGCCCTTATCGGTCAAAAAGAAATCCACTCTCGCAAGACCTTTGCAACCCAAGGCCCTAAAGGCCTTTCTTGCCATGTGTTGCATCTGGGATAACTGATCAGAAGAAATATCGGCTGGACAAATAAGTGTTGCCGCATCGCTATCGACATACTTGGCCTCGAAGTCATAAAACTCACGTCCACGGACAGTGATTTCTCCGGCAACCGAAACCCTAAGTGCTCCGCCATCCAAAGAATCCAAAACGCCGCACTCAATCTCGCGACCGACCACCCCAACTTCGATAATCACCTTGTCATCGTGCTTGAAGGCCTCGGTTAGAGCCGCAGGAATATCCTTCATCGAGTCGACCTTGGTAATTCCAACCGATGAGCCAGATCTAGCCGGCTTCACAAAAAATGGCAGCTTTCCTAGATCCTTGATGCGATCAAGGGCCGATTCGGGGTTGTTTAGCATATCTGTTGCTGAAACAACTGCATAATCCGGGCTTGGAATTCCAGCCGCCTTGAATAGCGCCTTACTGAATTCTTTATCCATCGCAGCCGCTGAGCCTAGAACTCCATTGCCCACATACGGGACGCCAACTAGTTCCAAAAAGCCCTGCATGGTGCCATCTTCACCAAAGGGACCGTGAAGCATTGGCATCACTACATCAATTACCCCAAGAGAGCGCTCTTTGCCCGAGGAATCTACTTCAAATAACTCGCAAGAGCCATCCATAGCAAAACGAATCGTCGAGCCTTCAGGCTCAATGGTTTTGAGTCCACTGCTAAGACTTAGTGAGGCAGGGTCTCCATTGAAGGGGACAAACACCCCAGCGCGGGTGATGCCAACTGGAACAACTTCATACTTCGAAGAATCAATGGCACTTAGGACCCCGGAAGCAGTTGCTACCGAAATCGAATGCTCATTAGATTTGCCGCCAAATAAAACAACAACACGAATTTTTGCCATGTACTTATTCTCCCCGCGGAGTGTCGCTCATGTGAGTTAGGTGAGCAGCGATGTTCTTGTCTCGAACTAGTTCCAAAACGGCGGAAACAGAGACCAATGCTTCTGCGGTTTGTGAAAGCCTGGCCGGCACCGCTAAGAACCACAGCATCACATCGGAGCCGTCATCAGCTAGCACTTTAGAAAAAGTTGTTCCCCAGCTACCTGCTCCAATTACAGCTATCTTGCTCATTTGGACTCTCCGTTTTTAGCGGCCTTTATGAAATTACCAGTCACGGTTTGACCCATGGCTACCGGATCCCAAAGAGTTACGGGGGCCTTTTCGCCTCTGAGCGTCTCGACCAAAGCGGTGATTCGGCGCATCACGTGTTCGGTTGCTTCCAGTAACTCTTCGGGAGATAAGTTTTCTTTTCGATATTTGGCTAGATCAATTTCGTCGCCAACTAAAATCTGAACTTTTTTCCAAAAGCCCGGACGGAACTTGCTGCTATAGCGACCCATAATCTGCTCACTACCCCAATGAGCAATTGGATAAACCGGAACTCCGCTATTTAGGGCTAGGCGAATAGCTCCGGTCTTACCGCGCATCGGCCAAAGATTGGGTTCTCTGGTGAGGGTTCCTTCTGGATAGACACAGATCGTGTGACCGGCTTGCAGGTAAGAGTTAGCGATCTTGAAGGAGTCATCGTTTCGCTGACCACCTTTTCGAAATACTGGAATCTGACCCCCAGCGAGCAAGATTTTGCCAATTAGGGGAATGTTGAATAGCGCTTCTTTGGCAAAAAAGTGTGGGCCGCGCTTTAGCCTCATGTAAATGAAGTACGCAACAGCTAGACCATCCATGTTGGTAGCGTGATTTGGGGTAAGGATGTATGCGCCAGATTTTGGCAGCTTTTCGCTACCGGTTACTTCAACTTTGAAAAACATCCGAATAATTGGAGCAAAAAAGAATGCAATCACTCGAACCGCAAGTGGGTGCTCGTCCGAGGTTACCTTCGGCATCGGAATCAACTTTTGCTTTTTAGCCATGGCTACTCCGCGTAACTAAAGTCGGCCCCAAGATCTGAAAGCTTCTCAAGGAAGTGCTCGTAACCGCGAGAAATAAGCTGAGCATTGCTGACATTAGAAACACCCTTGGCGGTCAAAGCTGCAACCATGTGGCTAAAGCCACCGCGCAAATCCGGAACCACAATGTCCGCACCGTGCAGTGCAGTTGGGCCCGAAATAACAGCCGAATGGTAGAAGTTCATCTGACCGAAGCGGCAAGGGTTACCTCCCAGGCACTCGCGGTAAATCTGGATTTGTGCGCCCATTTTTACCAGTGCATCTGTAAAACCGAAACGGTTCTCATAAACAGTTTCGTGAACAATCGAAAGACCCTTAGCTTGGGTTAGGGCAACTACCAGTGGCTGCTGCCAGTCAGTCATAAAGCCTGGGTGGACATCGGTTTCGATAACGACCGGGTGTAGATCTTCACCTTTTTGGTAGAAACGAATGCCATCGTCTTCGATGTCAAAGCCACCACCAACTTTCCTGTAAACATTCAGGAATGTTGTCATTTCAATCTGCCTTGCTCCCCGAACAAAGATTTCTCCACCGGTTGTCAGTGCTGCTGCAGCCCAGGAGGCGGCTTCGTTGCGGTCAAAAAGTGCTCGGTGGGTGTAACCAATTAGGGATTCAACACCCTCGATGCGGATGGTGCGGTCGGTGTCGACCGAGATGATTGCTCCCATCTTCTGCAAGATGGCAATAAGGTCCATGATCTCTGGCTCGATGGCGGCACCGGATAATTCTGTTAGCCCCTTGGCGCGCACCGAGGTCAGTAGCACCTGCTCGGTAGCTCCAACGCTTGGGTAAGGAAGTGACAGCTTGGCTCCATGTAGGCCATTGGGAGCAGACAAGCGGGTGCCGTTTTCGGACTTTTCGATAACGGCTCCAAAGTTACGAAGCACATCCAAATGGAAATCAACTGGGCGACCACCGATATGACAACCGCCAAGGTCGGGAATGAAGGCCTCGCCTAGCTGGTGCAGTAGCGGACCACAAAACAGGATTGGAATACGAGAAGAACCGGCATGAGCATCAATATCAACCATGCGTGCTTGCTTGACCCCTCTTGGGTCAAGCTCCATAACTCCAGCGTCGTTGAAGTTGATTGAAACTCCGTGCAACTCCAAAAGCCTGGCAACAACTTCAACGTCGCTAATTTTTGGAACATCTTTTAGAACGCTTGGGGAATCGGCAAGCAAGGCTGCAACCATCGCCTTGGTGACTAGGTTCTTGGCACCTTTTAGATCCACCCGACCTGAGAGCGGCTTTCCACCGTTTACGGTTATGACGCTCATTAGATTCCCTTAGCTGGCAAAGTTAGTGGCTTCCACGCCTCGCGTGATGACTCATAGGAAGTAATTGCTCCCTCGTCCCTCAAACTTAGTGCAATGTCGTCCAGGCCTTCCATTAATCGCCACTTGGTATAGGCATCAATGGCGAAAGAGACAGTTAAATCCCCAACAGACAGCGTCTGGTTCGGCAAATCAACACTTGCCGAAACTCCAGGATTGGCGTCGATGATATCCCAAATCTGCTTGGTTTCGTCCTCGGTAATCACGCCAGTGATAAGTCCCTGCTTACCGCTGTTACCGGTAAAGATGTCTG
>JBIJBA010000034.1:0-9791 GCA_044345455.1 Rhodoluna sp. | reverse complement strand
GCCGCGCCGGAAACCCGCATGTAAATCCAGCCATACTTTTCCCAGTTGGCTTGCTTTTTTGACCTAGGAGAGTTTGGGGTCTCGATAACTACTGACATCACCCGCTCCTAACCGAAAACATTCATAAGGTGACGGGGGGCAAAGGCAGCGAACAAGACAAATGCAGCTCCAACCACAACCCAGAACATCACGTTCTGGTACTTGGCGCCCTTGCTCCAGAAGTCAATTAGAGCAATGCGAATTCCATTGAAGCCGTGGTACAAAATCGCCGCTACCAGCCCAAGCTCAGCGACCCCAATAAGAGGTGTCTGGTATGTGGCGATTACTACGTTGTAGGCCTCCGGGGCCACTCTGACCAAAGCGGTATCTAGAACATGCACCAAAAGGAAGAAGAAGATGGCAACACCGGTAATTCGGTGCAGCACCCAGGACCACATACCCACTTTTCCGCGGTATAAAGTGCCTGCAGGCATTGTTGGCAAGTATGTCTCCTATGAAACGAGATGGGCTTTGGCTTAAATTCTAACCCCGAAACAATCTTCCCTATGCTCATGCGCCCAAGGTGAGCTAGGGTTTTTCTTGTTATGGCAAATCCAAGAAAGCCTAAGGATCGCTTCCACGCAGTTATTCCTGCCGGGGGAGTTGGATCTAGACTTTGGCCACTCTCCAGAGCTTCCGCTCCCAAGTTCCTGCACGACCTAACTGGCTCTGGTCAGACTCTGCTTCAGGACACCTGGGACCGAGTAACTCCTCTAGCATCGGCCTCTCGAACCATGATCGTTACAGGAGCCGCTCACGAGGAGGCCGTGATGACTCAGATTCCAGAGCTTGATCCCAAGAACCTGGTTATTGAAGCCAGCCCCAAAGACTCAACAGTAGCCATCGCGCTCGCGGCAGCTATTTTGGCCAAAAGAGAGCCGGATGTAATCATCGGAGCCTTCGCCGCCGATCACGTGATCACAGACAGCAAGGTGTTCCAAGACGCGGTGAACCAGGCCATCGAGCTAGCTGCCCACGATCGAATCGTAGTAATAGGTATAACCCCAACCGAACCATCGGTTGGCTTTGGATACATAAAATCCGGAGACCCGATAGAGATGTCTGGGGCACCCTCTGCATTAGAGGTTGAAAAGTTCGTTGAGAAGCCAAAGTTTGAAAGAGCCAAGAAGTACGTCGAGTCGGGCAAGTATCTCTGGAATGCCGGAATGTTTATTGCTCCAGCAGCTCTTTTGCTAAGACAGCTTGCCAAGAGCGAACCCGAACTTCACGCAGCTATCTTGGAGCTAGCTGCTTCCTGGGACACAGATAAGAAAGATGCAGTTGTTGCCAAGTTATGGCCAGGACTCAAAAAAGTCGCAATCGATTACTCTATTGCCGAACCAGCCGCCGAGGCAGGACTAGTGGGATTAATCCCCGGTAGGTTCAGCTGGCACGACGTTGGAGATTTTGCGGCCATTGCTGAATTACAGTCCCAGGGCAGGAAAAACAATCTTGCCGTTTTGGGCGCAGCCAGGGTTTTGTCCGATGACTCGAGTGGAATTTTGGTTAGCGAGACCAATCGCATGATTGCGATTATTGGCCTCGAGGATGTGATCATTGTGGACACCCCGGATGCACTTTTGGTTACCAATAAGGCAAACGCTCAAAAGGTTAAAGCTTTGGTTGACTCTTTGAAGGCAACCGGCCATGACGAGATTCTCTAAAACCTCTCTATTTGTATCAATTTCATCTCGAAACGATATAGCCTCGGCGTTGCGGATATTTACAGCCTGTTTGCCAGTTATTCTTGTCCAATAACGCGAGTTGTGAACGCCACGGCTCGTACCCAAATAGGAGGAACTAAGTGAAGCTATTTTCACGCTCAAGTGCTGCTAAGGCACTTACGCTAGCTGCTGTTTCAGCACTAGTACTTTCTGGTTGCGCAGCTGCACCAGAAGAAGAAACTACAGATGCAGCAGCAGTTGACTTTCTTGCATGTGCAGTTTCTGACGAAGGAAACTGGAACGACAAGTCCTTCAACGAAGCTGTTTACACAGGTCTAACCCAGGCAGAAGCTGACCTTGGTATCGAGATCAAGGCGCTTGAGTCTGCAACACCAGACGACTTCGAGCCAAACCTACAGGCAATGGTTGACGCAGGTTGTGACATCACAATCGGTGTTGGATTTGCTCTTGCTGAGGCAATCACAAAGATTGCTCTTGCAAACCCAGAGTTGAACTTTGCTCTAGTTGACTCCGGAACTGAAGGAACAACAAACGTAAAGCCGCTTCTATTCGAAACTGCTGAGTCTGCTTTCCTAGCAGGTTACGTTGCAGCTGAGTACTCAACCACCAAGACAATCGGTACCTACGGAGGACTTCCTTTCCCTTCGGTGACTGATTTCATGACCGGTTACTACTACGGTGCAAAGCAGTGGGCAACCGACAACGACACCGAAGTTGAAGTTCTTGGTTGGGACCCAATGGATCCAGAATCTGGAAGCATGATGGGCGGATTCGCTCCAAACAGCCCAGAATCTTTGGCAATTGCCAAGACACAGATCCAGGGTGGAGCTGACGTTGTATTGCCAGTTGGTGGTAACCAGTTCACCGCTGTTCAGGAAGCAATCGATGAGCTAAACGAGAATGCAGTAATGATGGGTGTTGACGTTGACATTTCAGCGGGTAACCCTGATCTAGCAAAGTACATCCTTACTTCAATCGAGAAGAGAATGGCTGTTGCTGTATTCGACGTAATCAAGTCTCTAGTTGACGGAGCTGCATTCGATGTAACCCCGTACGTTGGAACTCTTGAGAACAAGGGAACTGCAATTTCACAGTTCTATGACTTTGATGCAGACTTGGCTGGCGTAAAGTCACGCCTAGCTGAAATCGAAGCTGGAATCATCGACGGAACCTACAAGCCAAAGGGCTAGTTCCTAGAAACTAATGAAGACCGGGTGCTCTTTGGGGCATCCGGTCTTCATTTTTTTTGTGAGAGAATAAATCTCGAACATCACCAAGCGCACATAGGAGTGCTTCATGAAACTTGAGCTAAAGGGAATCACCAAGCGATTTGGCACCCTGGTAGCTAATGACTCAATTGACCTGGTCGTTGAGTCCGGACAAATCCACAGCCTGCTAGGCGAAAATGGTGCCGGCAAATCCACTCTCATGAATGTACTTTACGGTCTCTACAAAGCCGACGAGGGTCAGATTCTTTTGGATGACAAGCAAGTAAATTTTGCAGGGCCCGGTGATGCCATGGCTGCGGGAATTGGAATGGTTCACCAGCACTTCATGCTTATCCCAGTTTTTACAGTCGCGGAAAATGTGGCCCTTGGGCACGAACCAACCAACAAGCTTGGTGTCTTGGATATTGAGGCAGCAAGAAAGCTGGTCCGAGACATTTCAAAGAGATTCGGATTTGATGTAGACCCTGATGCCCGGGTCGAAGATCTACCCGTTGGAGTTCAGCAACGAGTTGAGATCATTAAATCTCTTGCAAGAGATGCCAAGGTGCTAGTCCTTGACGAGCCAACCGCTGTGTTGACACCTCAAGAAACCGACGAACTAATGGATATCATGCGAGGACTCGCAAAGTCCGGAACTTCAATTGTTTTCATCACGCACAAACTCCGCGAAGTAAAAGCGGTTGCTGACAAAATCACCGTGATTCGTCAAGGCAGAGTGGTCGGCGAAGCGAAGCCAACTGCAGACACTAATGAACTTGCCAGCATGATGGTGGGACGTGAAGTGGACCTCAAGGTTGACAAGAAAGTTGCAACTCCCGGCAAGGTTGTTTTGTCCGTAGAGGGCATTTCGGTTCTGGATGACCGTGACCAACGCGCGGTGAACAACGTAAGTTTCGACATTCGTGCCGGTGAAATCCTCGCCATCGCTGGAGTGCAAGGCAACGGTCAAACTGAATTAGCGGAAGCGATTTTGGGACTTAGGCAGCTACATACCAGCAGTGGAGAAGTTTCAATTCTTGGCAAGAGTGTCCGTGGAAAGTCGGTTAGGGCAATTTTGGAAAGCGGTGTTGGATATGTGCCTGAAGATCGCAAAAAAGACGGCTTGATTTCAGAATTCTCAATCGCTGAAAACTTGATGCTAAACGGTTCTTTCTCCGAGCCTTTTGCTAAAGGTTTTGGTATCGCTTTTGGTGAGCGAAGCAAAATTGCTGACAGGTTAGTTGAAGAATTTGATGTTCGAACACCTTCTGCCCAGACTCCGGCAGGAAAACTATCGGGAGGAAACCAGCAAAAAGTTGTTCTAGCCAGGGAGCTTTCCAGAAAAGTTGACCTTCTAGTTGTGTCTCAACCCACCAGAGGCGTTGACGTTGGATCAATCGAGTTCATCCACGAGCGATTAGTCGAACAAAGAAACGCTGGCAAAGCAGTGCTTCTGATTTCAACAGAACTTGATGAGGTGCTTGCGTTAGCCGATCGAATCGCCGTTATGTACAGAGGGCAAATTGTAGGTGTGGTGGAAGCCAACACCGATCGGGCAAGGCTGGGTCAGATGATGGCGGGAGTTGCCACATGAGCACAAAAATGAAGCAGGATCCAATTAATTGGAATGCGGTACTCAAGGAAATTTTGGCAGGTGGATTAACTAGAACCGTAGTTTCGGTAATTCTAGGTTTTGCGGTCGGTGCCTTCTTTATGATTATTTCGAATAAAGAGTTTTTGCAGAGCATCGGATACTTTTTTGCAGATCCGTTAGCTTCCTTGCGAGCCGCTGGGGATGTGGTTAACGCTGGATACGGAGCGCTTTTCAGGGGTTCAATATTAAATGCCAACGGGGCAACAATCGAAGCGTCCCTTCGGCCATTCACTGAAACACTGAGACTCGCTGGGCCTCTAATTGCTGCTGGATTAGGTATTGGCCTCGGCTTCAGAGTTGGGTTGTTTAACATTGGTGGTACTGGCCAGATGGTTTCGGGAATCATATGGGCAACTTTTGTTGCAACCCGTATGGAGCTACCTCCAGTTATTCACTTTGTCGTAGCAATCCTCGCTGCTATCGCAGGCTCAGCAATCATCGGTATATTTGTGGGCTACCTAAAAGCCAAGACTGGCGCCAATGAAGTTATCACCACAATCATGCTCAATTACGTGATTGTTAGCTTCTTCAACTTCTTACTTTTAGACCAAAATCTTCTCCAGGGTGAAACTGCTTCCGGCTACACCAAGTCAGACCCAGCATTTGAGACCGCAACATTGCCTTTGATTCTTGGCGATGGATATGCACTACATATCGGATTGATTCTCTCGCTGGCTGCCGTCGGTTTTTACTGGTGGCTTATGGAAAGATCGACCATTGGATTCAGACTGCGAGCCGTTGGATTTAACGCATCAGCTGCAAAGACTGCAGGTCTAAAAGTTGAAGGAACTTATGTTCTAGCTCTTGGGTTATCTGCTGCGTTCGTTGGTATCGCGGCAGCTAATCAGGCGCTTTCTTCAACGGGTGGTGTTACCCCAACTTCTCACGCCGGCATCGGGTTTGACGCAATCACCGTAGCGCTGCTCGGTGGATCAACAGCATCGGGAATTTTGATGGCCGGACTACTCTTTGGTGCATTCAAGGCCGGTGGCCCAGCCATGCAAGTGGAGAACATCTCACCAGACGTACTTGGAATTGTCCAGGGTGCCATTGTTTTGTTCATCGCGGCGCCGCCACTCATTAGGGCGATATTCCGCCTCCCTCCTCCTCAAACAACAAACATGTTGAGCGCTTTGAAAGATAAGTTCTTTGCCCGGAGAGGAAAATAATGGCTACTGCGATCGTAAAAGAAGTCAAAGAGTCCTGGAAAACTCCTTCGGTTATGGGCTCGGTTGCGCTGGTTATCTTTGTTTTCTTTGGAATCCTAGGTCGCCCAGACTCTGTGGCTTTTCAGCTTTCTGGTCCTAGAGAGACAATTCAGCTACCAAATATCGACATTGGCTCGAGCCTGCTGGGTTCTATGCTGGGAGTTTTGCTGCTGGCAATTACGGGTTTGGCAGCTTGGCGAGTTTCGCAAAACAAGAAGGTGCCAATTGGGCTTTCTCTAGTATTTGGAGCCATTTCTTTGGTGGCTCTACTTGGCTGGCTTGCATCTGGAAGCGTTGTTCCGGTGGCATTTATTCTCGGATCTGCTTTAGTTCTTGCGGTCCCAATCGTGCTTGGAGCTATGGCGGGTGTCATGAGTGAGCGGGTCGGTGTTGTAAACATCGCCATCGAAGGCCAGTTGCTGACTGGGGCGTTCATGGCGGCCGTTATTAGCACAATTACCGGCAACCAAATCCTTGGTTTGGTTTCTGCTGCTTTGACTGCAGCGCTTTTTTCTGCAGTTCTTGCGGTCTTCGCAGTTCGATTCCTAGCCCAGCAGATCATTATTGGTGTGGTGCTAAATGTACTTGCAATTGGAATTACAAACTTTTTGTATCAGCAATGGCTCACGGAAGACGAGTCGGCTACCAATAGCCCGGGCACCTTGCCGATTATTTCGGTTCCATTTTTGAGTGACATCCCAATCCTTGGTCCAGTTTTGTTCCAAAACCGCATCACGGTATTTATGGCGATTGCGCTTGTGATTTTGATTTGGTTTGTTCTGTTCAAAACAAAGTTAGGTCTTCGCGCAAGAGCAGTTGGAGAGCACCCGCTCGCAGCAGACACAGTTGGAATAAACGTTGGACGCACTCGCTTTTGGTGGGTGACTCTCGGCGGAATGATTGCAGGTCTAGGTGGAGCTACTTTGACTATCGGAAGCGCCGGATCTTTTGGTCGCGAAATGTCAGGTGGTCTTGGATTCATTGCTTTGGCTGTTGTCATCCTTGGACGCTGGCACCCGGGCTACGCAACTGCCGCGGCTTTGCTGTTTGGTTTCTCAATCATTTTGAGAATTTGGGCCAACCAGGTCAGCCCAGGTATTCCTACTAGCTTCATCACAATGGTCCCTTATCTTGTAACACTCATTGCCGTGGTTGGATTCGTTGGTCGATCCAGACCACCCGCCGCCGACGGTATTCCGTACGTGAAGGGCTAAAAGATGCAAATCGACTGGGAGCTACTTCGAAAAGAAGCTATTGCAGCAATGCAAAAAGCGTACGTTCCCTACTCAAAGTTTCCCGTTGGAGTTGCAGCCCTAACGGAAGATGGCCGAATAGTTTCGGGCTGCAACATTGAGAATGCTTCATATGGTGTGACTTTATGTGCGGAGTGCTCCATGGTTAGCGATCTTTTCAGAACTGGCGGAGGCAGGCTAGTTGCCTTCTACTGCGTCGATAAGCACAACAACATCTTGATGCCATGTGGAAGATGCCGTCAGCTACTTTACGAGCACTCGGCACCTGGAATGTTGCTAGAAACTGTTTCAGGCATCAAAACCATCGACGAAGTCATTCCAGACGCCTTTGGTCCTAGAGATCTGGACGATAGAGCTTGAGCACTTTTGATGCCGTTGACCTGATTATTTCCAAACGAGAAAAGCAGGAACTTTCTAAAGAAGCTATTGATTGGCTAATCGAGAATTACACCGCAGGCGTCGTTGCCGACGAGCAGATGTCAGCTATGGCAATGGCCATCTTGCTAAATGGTATGAACGGTCGCGAAATCAAAGATCTCACGATGGCCATGATTGCATCAGGAGAAAGACTTAACTTCGAATCCCTTGGTATCCCAACCACAGACAAGCATTCCACGGGTGGAGTTGGCGACAAAATAACTCTCCCACTCGCACCGCTAGTTGCAGTTTTTGGCGTTGCTGTTCCGCAACTATCTGGTCGAGGCTTAGGTCACACAGGTGGAACTCTAGACAAGCTCGAATCAATTCCTGGCTGGAGAGCAAACCTATCCAACGAAGAAATGACCAAGCAGCTAGCCGAGGTCGGTGCAGTGATATGTGCCGCCGGATCAGGCTTAGCTCCTGCAGATAAAAAGCTTTATGCGCTTCGCGATGTGACCGGAACGGTGGAGGCAATTCCGCTGATTGCATCTTCAATCATGAGTAAGAAAATTGCGGAGGGAACGGGCTCACTTGTCTTGGATGTGAAGGTCGGTTCTGGCGCATTCATGAAGGATTTTGCAAGAGCCAGGCAGCTCGCGGAGGTTCTAGTTCAGCTCGGTAAAGACGCTGGTGTGAACACGTCAGCGTTACTGACTGACATGTCAACACCTCTTGGACTAAAAGTTGGCAATGCGCTTGAGGTTGAAGAATCTGTTGATGTGCTGGCTGGCGGTGGACCATCGGATGTAATCGAGATAACAGTTGCTCTGGCCACCGAGATGCTCAATCTTGCGGGAGTCAAAGATGTTGATGTTGCGGCTGCTTTGAAAGATGGTCGTGCGATGGATAAGTGGCGCGCGATGATTAGCGCGCAAGGCGGAGATCCAGACGCCAAGTTGCCAGTAGCAAAAGAAACTCAAACGGTGGTGGCAGAATCTGACGGAGTGATTTCAGAACTAGATGCACTAGCTGTCGGCCTTGCTTCCTGGAGGCTTGGTGCCGGAAGGGCAAGAAAGGAAGACCCGGTTCAGTTTGGAGCCGGAGTTACCTTGCATGCACAACTTGGAGACACAGTCAAAAAAGGCGCTCCGCTATACACCTTGCATACCGATGAACCAGGCCGCTTTACCCGGGCTGCCGAGACCATCGCGAAAGCTTATAAAATTGAGGCTCAAGCTCAAGTGACGCGAAAGCTGATACTTGATCGAATATCTAACTAGTTGCTTTGACAAGGAAAAACCACAATGGCCACAAACATCAAGGCACTGCCTAAAATCTCTCTTCACGATCATCTAGATGGTGGTCTAAGACCACAGACCATGATTGATTTGGCTGACAAGATTGGCCACAAACTTCCAGCAACGGATGCAACCGAACTAGGAAACTGGTTCTTCGAATCCGCTGACTCGGGTTCACTAGAGCGCTACCTAGAAACTTTTGATCACACCACTGCCGTTATGCAGACCGCCGAAGGTCTTTCTCGCGTGGCAAAAGAGTTTGTACTTGATTTACATGACGACGGTGTGATCTACGGTGAAGTTCGCTGGGCACCAGAGCAGCACCTATCAAAGGGCCTAACTCTAGATGAAACAGTCGAGGCCGTTCAAGATGGTCTTGAGCAGGGAATGTCGGAAGTTGAAGCCGCTGGAGGTTTCATTAGAACCGGGCAACTTGTTACTGCCATGCGACAGAATAATCGCGGTATGGAAATTGCAGAGCTTGCTGTTCGCCACCGCGACAACGGCGTTGTTGGTTTCGATATTGCAGGACCTGAAAAGGGATTCCTTCCGGTCAACCACAAAGCAGCTTTCGAATACCTTGCAGAGCAATTGTTTCCTGTGACAGTTCACGCTGGAGAAGGCGATGGAGTTGCGAGCATCAGGGACGCGATTGTTTCCGGCAGGGCGCTTCGACTAGGTCACGGTGTGAGGCTTATTGAGGACGTTATGTTCTCTCGCGCTGAGGGCGACACCGATGTTGTTGTCCTTGGAGAAGTAGCCGAGTGGGTGCACGATCGAGGAATTGCGTTGGAGCTTTCGCCTTCGTCAAACTTGCAAACCGGAGCTATTTCAATGCTTGGAGAAACCATGTCAGATCACCCATTTGATATCTTGTATGAACTTGGTTTCAAAGTCACGGTCAACACCGATAACCGACTTATGTCTAGAACCACACTTACCCGTGAGCTTGAGCTTCTGATGAGCACCTTTGGCTACTCTCTGGCTGATCTGGAGCAGTTCCAGCTAAATGCTGCCGAGGCATCATTCCAAGCACTTGATGACCGCGAAGAACTAATCGACATGATTAGCGAGGGTTTCGCTAAG
>JBIJBA010000017.1:0-14187 GCA_044345455.1 Rhodoluna sp. | reverse complement strand
TCAGAACGTGCCCAAGAAGAGACTGAGTTAGAGCGGGGTTCACTCCAGCCATCGGCTCATCTAGCATCACAAGAACCGGATCAGTCATCAGGGCCCTAGCCATTTCCAGAAGCTTGCGCTGACCACCGGAGAGGCTGGCGGCGAAGTCGTCCTTCTTGGTGTCGAGCTTGAATCGCTTTAGAAGCTCTAGAGCCTTTTCTTCGATCTCTTGCTCTTTTGCCTTCCATAGGAAAGGGAAGATCGAGAACATCAGCTTCTCACCGCGCTGGTCCTTAGCACCGAGCTTCATGTTCTGCAACACAGTAAGCAAGCTCAATGCCTTGGTGAGCTGGAAGGTGCGGACCTGACCCATCTGAGCCACCTTGAAAGCTGGAATACCTGCGAGGGACTTTCCTGCGAAGTTCCAAGTTCCGGTGTCTGGCTTATCAAAGCCAGTCAACAGGTTGAAAAGTGTAGTTTTACCCGCACCGTTAGGACCAATCAGGGCCGTGATGACACCGCGAGGGATCTCTAGGTGCTCAACATCAACGGCAACAAGGCCTCCGAATTTGCGAGAAACATTGTCCATGGTGATGATCGGATCTACTTTTGGAACACCTGGACGAATGGTTCCAACGTGCAGTCCGGTTGTCTTGGCTGCAGGCTTGCCTGGCAGTTTTGCGCTACTACTTGACAAAGGTCAGCTCCTTTTTGTCACCAAGGATTCCTTGAGGACGGTAAATGACAAGAAGCATGAGACCAACTCCCACCAGGATGAACCTGATAGTTGAAGCCTGAATGCTACTGATGAACGGAAGTATTCCGCTGGAAACGAGCTGGGGTAGCACGTTTGATAAGAAGGCCTGTAGCACCCAGAATATAACAGCTCCAAGCACCGGGCCAAAAACAGTTGCTGCTCCACCTAGTAGTAGTGCTGTCCAAACGAAGAAGGTCAACGAGGTCACATAAACACCTGGGTTCACAGCTGATGGAAGAGCGTAAATGATTCCACCTAAGGACCCAAAAACTCCACCAATGATTAGAGCTTGCATCTTGTAAGCAAACACGTTCTTTCCAAGTGCTCGAACTGCATCCTCGTCTTCACGGATTCCCTTGATGACTCGACCCCAAGGGCTCTTCATAAGAAGTAGTAACAAGAAAGCACAGATAGCCAAGGTGATTAGGCCCAGGATTAGAACCCAGAACTCGATGTTGTTGTATGTCCAAGGACCGAATCCATAGTCACCTTCTGGGAACGGATTGGCTGCGCGGAAGCTGTTGTGGTATCCGGAAAGACCATCGGCGCTACCTGTGACATCAACGAAGGCGTTGGTAAGAAATAGCAAGCGAAGAATTTCCGCAGCAGCGATTGTCACAATAGCCAGGTAGTCACCGCGAAGGCGAAGCGTCGGAATTCCCAAAATTAGCGAGAAAAGCACAGAGGCAACCAAGCTAACTAGGATTCCCTGCCACCACTCGAAGCCGAAGGTGAGAATCGAAATTGCGTAACCGTAAGCTCCCACGGCCATAAAGCCAGCGATACCAAAGTTCAGTAGCCCCGCGAAACCAAAGTGCATCGCAAGACCAAGTGCGGCAAGAGCAAAGGCCATAGTGGCCGGGCTCAGAAGACCTTGAGCGGTGTTGGATAAAATTGCAGACCAGTCCATAACTCTTTCCCTAACCTATTCGTTCTTTTCGACCCAGGATTCCCTGCGGTCTTACTAGCAAGATCACGATCAGAACGACCAACGCTCCTACGTACTTCAGATCCGAAGGGATGACAAGGCTTGAAACCTCTACCAACAGACCCACTACCAGGGCGCCAAGTAGGGCGCCAAAAGCAGTTCCGAGGCCACCCAAGGTAACTGCGGCAAAGATCAACAATAGAATCTGAGCTCCCATATCCCACTTGATTCCCGGGCGGAAATAAGCCCAAAGCACTCCCGCTAGACCAGCTAGTCCAGCCGCCACAATCCAAACAATCCTGATCACACGGTCAACATCGATACCAGAGGCCGCTGCAAGGTCTGGGTTGTCAGAAATAGCACGGGTAGCTTTTCCTGTTTGGGTGTTCATGAGCCACCAGGCGAATGCGATGATTACAACAAGACTCAAAACCATTGATGCGATGTCAATGACGCTCAGCGAAGTCGCACCAAACAGCTTTATCTTCGGGGAGTCAAAGCCAGGAAGCTGGGTTGTTCCTCCTCCAACAAAGAATTGGAACAAGTAACGAACAGCAAGAGACAATCCAATTGACACAATCATTAGTTGAACAAGACCAAGACCTCGTCTTCTAAGCGGTCGCCACAGCCCTGAATCCAGACCCCAACCCATTAGACCGCTGATTGCAACTGCAGCTGGAATTGCAATCCAGATTGGAAGTGCCAAGATTCCGCCGAGGGAGAATGCGGTGATAGCGCCGAAGGTAACCATCTCGGCGTGGGCGAAGTTAGATAAACCAGTTGTACCAAACACCAGTGAAAGTCCAACCGCTGCCAGCCCAAGCATTAGGCCAAAGTTCAAGCCGTAGATGACTCGCGCAATTACCTGATCGAATAGGCTGACGACAATTCGTTCACCTTCTCCAATGAAGAAGTTCATTGTTACGCTTCCCGAAGGTCCTATTTCGACCGATTGTTCGGCACCTGCTTCATCGATTACCGCAATTCCAGCAGGCAAAGTCTCTTGATCAAGGGTTACTGTGTACCCAGCTTTCTCAGGAACACCTATGTACCATTTACCGTCTGCGTCAGAAACAGTTTCAGCTGTGTAACCTCCGCCGGATACGACGATACGAACGCCCTCTAGAGCGATTCCTTCGTTTTTGACGTTTCCTACGATCTTGAAAGGCAAGTCTGTGCCAACTTCGTCGGCATGGGCGCTGGTTGCAAAAAGGCCACCGAATGTTATGGCAGTAACGACGGCCAGCATTAGTAGCTGAATCCAGCTTTTAGAACCTCGTTGGGTTGTGGAGAGGATCAAGGTGCCTCCATGTCATTCCTGGGCATCGATGCCTCATCTTGGATTTACCCCAGTTTTCAGGGTTTACCAAAGAATAGCACTGTCTTTAGGCCTGAAAAAAAACTAGACTTGGGTAAAGAAGCTTCTGACCCCAATAGTTAGGTACAAAATGGCCCAGCCAGACCCCTTTGGCCTAGTTGGTCTGACCTACGATGACGTCCTTCTTCTCCCTGGCGAATCTGACGTGGTTCCATCTCAGGTAAACACCAAAACCAAGGTCACCAAAAGAGTAGAAATCAACATCCCACTGCTGTCTTCAGCCATGGACACCGTTACCGAGGCAAGGCTGGCAATTGCCATGGCCAGGCAGGGCGGAATTGGGGTTTTGCACCGCAACCTTTCTCTGGAAGACCAGGCCAGCCAGGTAGACCTAGTAAAGAGGTCCGAGGCTGGAATGATCACCCACCCGGTAACCATCGGCCCACTAGCCACCATTCAAGAAGTTGATGATCTTTGCGGAAAATACCGAGTCTCGGGATTGCCAGTTATCGACGAGGACGGCCTATTACTTGGCATCGTCACCAACCGTGATATGAGATTTGTGCTCGACGTGCAAAGAACCACAACCTTGGTCAAAGACGTCATGACCGCAATGCCGCTTGTCACCGCTCCGGTTGGCATTGTTCCAGATAAGGCAATTGCAATTTTTGCTCAGCACCGCATCGAGAAGCTACCGCTAGTTGACGAGCAGGGAAAACTTCGCGGACTCATAACCGTTAAAGACTTCGACAAGAGCGAAAAGTATCCACTCGCTTCAAAAGACTCCAGTGGAAGATTGCTTGTTGCTGCAGCGGTGGGTGTTGGCACCGACGCTTGGGAAAGATCGATGGCACTTGTCGATGCCGGTGTTGACATTTTGGTTGTTGACACCGCTCACGGTCACAACAAAGCCGTTTTGGAAATGGTCAAAAAACTTAAGTCAGAACCATTTGCAAAAAATGTAGATGTGATTGGCGGCAACGTGGCAACCCGCGAGGGTGCTCAGGCACTTGTTGATGCCGGGGTTGACGGAGTCAAAGTTGGAGTTGGACCAGGATCGATTTGCACCACACGCGTTGTTGCCGGTGTTGGCGTGCCACAAATTACTGCCGTCTATCAAGCAAGTCTTGCTTGCAAGCCAGCTGGGGTTCCAGTTATCGCAGACGGTGGATTGCAATTCTCAGGGGATATTCCAAAGGCCCTAGTTGCAGGAGCAAATGCCGTAATGATTGGTTCTTTGCTAGCTGGAACCGATGAGGCCCCAGGCGAGATCACCTTCGTGGGCGGCAAGCAATACAAGACGTATAGAGGTATGGGATCCCTTGGAGCCATGCAGTCCAGAGGCGAAGCCCAGAGCTACTCCAAAGACCGCTACTTCCAAGACGACGTGCTTCGTGAGGACAAGCTTGTTCCAGAAGGCATCGAAGGACAAGTCCCTTACCGCGGCTCGGTAGCTTCCGTGACTCACCAGCTCATCGGCGGCCTCAGAGCATCGATGGGATATGTTGGCGGAGGCACAATTCCTGAACTTCAGCAAAAAGGAAAGTTTGTGCGCATCACTGCAGCTGGACTCAAAGAGTCACACCCGCACGATGTTCAAATGACTATTGAAGCCCCCAACTACGGAACTCGCTAGGAGAAATCTTCATGACCGAAATAGAAATCGGAAGAAACAAGCGCGCCAAGAGCGCCGTTTCATTTGATGACATCGCCATCGTTCCAACCAGAAGGACCCGTGACCCCCAAGATGTTTCAACCGCTTGGTCAATTGACGCCTACCAATTTTCAATGCCGATTCTGGCAGCACCCATGGACTCTGTTGTTTCACCTGAGACTGCAATTGAAATTGGAAAGCTCGGTGGAGTTGGGGTTTTGGATCTCGAGGGCCTTTGGACCAGGTATGACAAACCTGAAAAACTTCTGGAAGAAATTTCCAAGCTCAAAGATTCTGAAGCAACTGCAAGAATGCAGCAAATCTACGCCGAGCCAATCAAACCAGAACTAATTCGAGACCGCATTGCTCAGATCCGTGCTGGCGGTGTGACAGTGTCGGCAGCACTTTCACCGCAGCGCACCGCCCAGTTCAGCGATGTGGTTTTGAAAGCCGGAGTTGACCTGTTTGTAATTCGCGGCAACACTGTTTCGGCAGAGCACGTTGCCAAAGATTCTGAGCCACTGAACCTAAAGAAGTTCATCTACGAGCTGGATGTTCCAGTAATCGTTGGAGGAGTAGCAAACTACACCGCAGCCTTGCACCTAATGCGCACCGGGGCAGCCGGTGTCCTGGTTGGCTTCGGCGGCGGAGCCGCCTCTACAACCCGCGCGGTGCTTGGTATCCATGCCCCAATGGCCACAGCGGTAGCCGATGTTTCCGGAGCTAGGCGCGACTACATGGACGAGTCCGGAGGCCGTTATGTGCACGTAATTGCTGACGGAGGACTGGGTACCTCGGGAGACATCGTCAAGGCAATTGCCTGCGGAGCAGATGCGGTCATGATTGGATCCATTCTTGCCCGTTCCACGGATGCTCCAGGTCGCGGTTGGCACTGGGGCCAAGAGGCTTTCCACGCCGAGCTTCCTCGAGGTCACCGAGTGCGGGTTGAGCAAACTGGATCACTCAAGCAGATTCTTACTGGACCTTCTTCTTCAGCCGATGGCGCATCCAACATTGTTGGTGCTCTTGCTAGATCTATGGCAACAACCGGTTATTCCGATCTAAAAGAATTCCAGCGCGTTGAAGTTGTAATTGCTCCTTATGTAAAGAGCTAATGACTAACCCAACCTGGTCCAAGGTCGCTAGAAGACCCAAATGGATTTTTGGATTATTTCTTGCTCTTGCGATTGCAGCGGTCTTTGCGCTACTGGGACAGTGGCAGTTAGAACGATCTTTCACCGAGGTTGAACCAGAGGATCAATCTCAATTACCAGTTGCTCTCATTGATTCAGAAAAACCCGGAGCGCCAATTACTGCAATCGCTGCCAATAAAAGAGTCAAAGCGGAGCTAATGCTTGATACTCAGAATGTTTTCATTGTTGCCAATCGTTTACAACGCACAAACGATGAAGTGATATCGGGATACTGGGTTATCGCAAATTCTGGTGTGCTACTTGAAGACGGTGACTCAACCGCAAGCTTGAGCGTTGGTATTGGTTTTGCCGAGAGCCTGTCGGTTGCAGAAACCGCAAGAGCAGAATTGATGGAATCAATTCAAGCTCAGGCCTTTTTGGAACAGACCGGAAGATATCTTCAAACGGAGGGACCAGTTGCCCTGACTGATCCCGACCAGCCCTTCTTGCTGGAGAGCTTCTCGCTTGCTCAACTGGTGAACCTATATAAAGGAGTTGGAGCTCAGAGCCTTGCTGGCTTTATGGTTTTGGACTCAGAACCAGGCTTTGGACTAGAGGTAATTGTGATTGCTCCGCCCGAAGCGGGCACCCAGGTGAACTGGCTGACGCTGTTTTATGCCCTCGAATGGGCTTTGTTTGCTGGATTTGCGGTGTTTTTGTGGTGGCGCCTGGTCGAAGACGCCCGAATTCGCGAGCTGCAAGGCTAGTTTTTCTTGCCTTTGAGTCCTTTTTTGCCTGTTTCTGGTATTTTGGGCCAAATTATCTGCTAGTTTTTTCCTCAATCAGTCAGAAAACTACACAATCAGGCAGATTCGGACAGGAACCAAATGCTCGCTGAGGAGCGCAGGCTTCGACTTATTGAATGGTCGAACAAGGACGGACGCATTGACGCGCTCGATGCCTCCGGCAAGCTCAACGTCGCAGTAGAGACAGTCCGCAGAGATCTAGACATTCTTCAAAGGCGCGGACTACTGCGTCGAGTTCACGGCGGAGCAATATCTGCTAGTCGTCTTTCACATGAATTCACTTTCCCAGAAAGAAAAAACCGAAACCCTGAGCAAAAGGCTCGCATTGCTCAAATTGCTGCACAGTACCTTCCAGAAGAAGGTTGCATTTTTGTTGACGGTGGAACCACGACAGAATTTTTAGCCGACTCACTTCGTAACAAACCACAACTGATGGTTGTGACCAACAGCCTTACTCTTGCCTCCGTGCTTGGGGAGTCTTCGACTCAGGTATATCTTCTAGGTGGTCGCATTAGACCAACAACACTTAGCTCGATTGGATCAAAGACCGTAGAGGATCTTCAAAGCTATCGGGCACAGATTGCATTCCTCGGCACAAATGGAATCGACATCAACTACGGCTTTTCAACAGTTGACCCAGACGAAGCCGCAGTGAAGAAAGCGATGATTGAGCACGCTAACGAGACGATAGTTCTCGCTGACAATTCAAAGTTTGGTTCCAGCTACTCTGCTCTCTTTGCAAACTTTAAAAACATTGACCGAGTAGTTACCGACGTGGACGCTGATCGTCTTCACGTTGAGAAACTCACCTCTCAAGGAATTGAGGTGGATCTAGCATGACTAGAACCATCGGCAAAAAAGCTTCAAACGCTCGAGCGTTTGAAGGGGCTAACCCAAAAGGCAAAAGAAGCTTTTTTGCCGAGAGGTTTGGTCAGAGTGCAACTCAACCCACAAAAACTACAGAGAGGTAGTCGACTAAATGAGTAGTTATATTCCAAGCGGAACAGGCACCCAAACCGGGTGGCGCGCCGCAGTACAGAAGCTGGGTGGAAACCTTGCGGGAATGGTGATTCCAAACATTGGAGCCTTCATTGCCTGGGGTTTGCTAACAGCTCTGTTTATTCCAACCGGATGGATTCCTAACGAGGAGCTTTCCAAGATGGTTGGTCCAATGATCATCAACTTGCTACCAATTTTGATTGCCTACACAGGTGGTCGTATGGTGCACGGTCAGCGTGGTGCCGTTATTGGTGCCGTTGCAACCGTTGGTGTAATCGTTGGATCAACAATTCCTATGTTCCTTGGTGCCATGCTTATGGGACCTTTGGCAGCATGGGTTCTAAAGAAGATCGACGCTGTACTTGACCCAGTAACCCCTGCTGGCTTTGAGATGCTGATTGGAAACTTCAGCCTCGGAATCACAGGTCTACTAGCAGCTATCGGTGGATTCCTCGGAATCGGCCCAGCTGTAACCGCAATCTCAAATGTTTTGGGTGCGGGAGTTAAGTTCCTAGTCGACAGTTCATTGCTACCACTTGCTTCATTGCTTGTGGAGCCAGCGAAGGTACTGTTCCTAAACAACGCCATCAACTTTGGAGTTTTGGCTCCACTTGGTGTTGTTGAGGCTGCCGAAACTGGCAAGTCAATTGCATTCATGATCGAAACCAACCCTGGTCCTGGACTTGGAATCTTGCTAGCTTTCTGGCTTGCAGGTCCTCAGGTTCTTCGCGGATCAGTTCCTGGTTCAATCGTTATCCACTTCCTTGGTGGAATCCACGAGATCTACTTCCCTTACGTACTACTAAAGCCAAAGATGATTTTGGCAGCTATCGCTGGTGGTGCTACTGGAGTGGGAACATTCATGGTTACTGGAGCTGGACTGGTAGCAACACCATCACCAGGTTCAATCTTCGCTTGGCTAGCAGTTACCCCTCCGGGAAACCACCTGGGAGTAATTTTGGGAATCACCCTTGCAACAGCAGCATCATTTGCTGTTGGTTGGGTATTGCTAAAAACTGGCAAGCAGGATGACTACGCAGACCTAGCTGGAGCACAGGCTAAGTCCAAGAAGATGAAGAACGGCTAACTAGCCATGACTTCAATTTCCGGAGCTAAAGTCAAGCGATTAGTAATCGCTTGCGAAGCCGGCATGGGCTCGAGTGTCATGATTGCCAAGCAATTGGCCAAGGCACTCAAAGACCATGACGTAGTCGTGACTCACTCACCCGTAAATCAACTCGAAGACGAAAACCCAGATTTGGTTTTGTGTCATCGAGGATTGGGTCAGCGGGCCAAACAGGCAATGCCAAACACCCCTGTTGTGGTGTTTGACATGTTCCTGGGTGACCCAAGGATCCAGAGTGTAGTCAACGCAATAATGGAGGGTGAACTCATTTCAGATGAGTAGCCTTCTTGCTTTGGCCGGAATCCGTATAGACGCCACGGCCTCCTCGCAAGAGGAGGCCGTGCGCCTGTGCGGTTTGGTCTTACAAGAACTCGGGGCAGTTGGTCCTGAGTATCTGGATGCGATGGTTGCAAGAGAGCAGATCGTCTCTTCCTACATGGGAGAAGGAGTTGCTTTGCCACATGGCACGGATGACTCAAGAAAGTATGTGAACTTTACCCAGTTGGTATTTGTGAGATTTGCAAATCCCGTGGACTGGGAAGGTGAAAAAGTAAAGCTATGCATTGGAATCGCCGCCAAGGGGGACGAACACGGTGAGCTGCTTGGAAACCTTGCAGACAAACTGCTCGATGAGAGCTCATACAGCACACTCATGAACTCAGCTTCAGAGCAAGAAATATTGGATTTACTTAACGCTTAGAAAGGCAATAGAAGTGAAGGCAGCAATTTACCGGGGACCTCAGGATCTCAAAGTTGAGCAGGTAGAAGAGCCAACTACAGGATCCAAGGAAGTAAAGCTTCGCATTCACGCCTGTGCTACATGTGGCACCGACGCCAAAATTTTCAACCACGGCCACCCGCGCCTAGAACCACCACAAATCATCGGCCACGAAATCGCTGGTGAAGTTGTTGAAGTTGGTAGCAAAGTGTCATCAGTCAAAGTTGGCGACCGTGTTCAGGTGATTGCCGCTATTCCTTGCGGAAAGTGCTGGGCCTGTCTAGCGGGCAAGATGACAATCTGCCCCAATCAACTTTCTATGGGATATCAGTTCCCGGGCGGATTCGCCGAATTTATGATCGTTCCCGATGAGGTAATTCGAGTAGATGGACTAAACCATATTCCTGACAGCGTGAGTTACGAAGAAGCATCGGTAGTTGAACCTCTTGCCTGCGTATTGAATGCTCAGGAGCTTGTTCGAGTTGGCGCAGGGGATGAAGTTTTGGTTATGGGTGCTGGCCCAATTGGCTGCCTGCATGTTCGTCTCGCTAGAGCACTCGGTGCCAAAAAAGTTTTCCTGGCTGACATCAATGGATCAAGGCTTAAGCTTTCTGCCGATGTTGTGAAGCCAGATCGCGCAATTGACATGTCCACCGAAGACTTAGCAGAAATCATCAAGGCTGAAACCGACGGGAAGGGACCAAGCGTGATCATTACCGCTGCACCTTCGGGCCAGGCTCAAGAGCAGGCAATTGAAATGGCAAGACCGGGTGGAAGAGTTAGCTTTTTTGGTGGGCTACCAAAAGACAAGCCAATGATTCAAGCGGACTCGAACCTAGTTCACTATAAAGAGCTAATGCTCATGGGTGCCAATGGCTCTAGTCCCTCACATAACAGACAAGCTCTAGAGCTAATTGCTTCTGGCAAAGTGAAGGTCGCCGATCTAATCACCACGCGAGTAGGTCTTGATGATGTGGTCAAAGGAATCGAGGCGGTCCTAAGCGGAGAAGCCATCAAAGTAGTGGTGCTCCCAAGCAAGTAAACTTGGGGTATGTCTAGGCCCATTCCCCAGCAACAAGTCCCTGCAATACGCTCTGCTTTGAAGCTTTACAAGGTCTCGTCTTTTATTACTGGCATCTTTTTACTTCTTCTTATGGCCACCTGGGCACTTCGACGCCTTGAGAACGTGAGCTTTGGAGCCCTAATTGGTTATGACTTGTGGATTGCAGGACCCAACGGATTGCTAACGGCCGAGCCATACCTAAACGAGGGCGAAGGAATGCCTGAAACGGGCATGAGCTTAACAGTTGCAATTTTGGTAGTTCACGGTTGGTTGTATGTGTTGTACCTGTTTGCCGATTTCAGAGTTTGGACTCTCATGCGTTGGAGCTTCATGCGTTTTTTGATTATTGCAGCAGGCGGCGTGGTCCCATTTCTTTCCTTCTACACCGAAAAGCACTACGCGCAACTAGCCAAGAAGCAAATTGCTGATTCACTTTCGGGGGTAAAAAATTAATCGCCCGGTTTTAGTTGTTGATTTTGGTGCCCAGTATGCCCAACTAATCGCCAGGCGAGTGCGTGAAGCCGGTGTGTATTCCGAGATAGTTCACCACAACGTAACTGCCGCCGAGATTCAAGCCAAAAATCCACTTGCCATTATTTTGTCCGGCGGTCCATCAAGTGTCTACGAACCAGGATCTCCAAATCTTGACGCCAAGATTCTTGAACTTGGAATTCCAATCCTCGGAATTTGCTACGGCTTTCAAACGCTTGCACAACTTCTTGGTGGGCAGGTAGATAAAACTGGCAAGCGTGAGTATGGAGCTACCAGGCTGAAAGTTTCCTCTGCCGGGGAAATTCTTGCTGGCCAACCCGATTCGCAAATTTGCTGGATGAGCCACGGTGATCAAGTTGTTAAAGCCCCATCCGGCTTTGAGGTACTGGCTTCGACCGAAACAACCCCAGTTGCGGCATTCGCGTCATCTGCTAAAAAGATTTACGGAGTGCAGTGGCACCCAGAAGTTAAGCACTCTGATTTTGGACAGAACGTTTTAGAAAACTTTTTACACAATGCCGCCGGCATCACTCCGGACTGGAACTCGAGCAACGTTATCGCTGAGCAAGTGGAGAAGATCAAGAAGCAGGTTGGATCGGGTCGAGTAATTTGTGGGCTATCTGGTGGAGTCGATTCTGCGGTTGCAGCGGCTCTCGTTCACAAAGCTGTAGGCGACCAATTGGTAGCTGTTTTTGTCGATCACGGACTGTTGCGCGATGGCGAAGCCGAACAGGTCGAGCGCGACTACGTTGCAGCAACGGGTATCAGGCTTGTTACCGTCAATGCCGAGCAGAGATTTCTGAGTGCTCTTAGCGGAGTAACTGACCCAGAGACCAAGCGAAAGATCATTGGCCGCGAGTTCATTAGGGCTTTCGAAGAAGCCCAAGCGGACCTGATGAAAGAGGCAAGTAGCGCCAACGAAGAGATCAAGTTCTTGGTTCAAGGAACTTTGTATCCTGACGTGGTTGAATCCGGCGGCGGTGCTACCGCAGGTATTAAATCCCACCACAACGTCGGCGGCTTGCCAGAGGATCTAAAGTTTGAACTCGTTGAACCACTTAGAACTTTGTTCAAAGACGAAGTTCGTGAAATTGGCAGACAGCTAGGCCTTCCAGAACCAATTGTTCAAAGGCAACCTTTCCCAGGACCAGGGCTAGGAATTCGCATTGTTGGCGAAGTCACTAAGGAAAGACTCGACCTACTTCGCAAAGCCGATGCGATTGTTAGAACCGAACTAACTGCTGCTGGACTAGATAGTGAAATTTGGCAGTGCCCAGTTGTTTTGCTAGCTGATGTTCGATCCGTGGGTGTTCAAGGCGATGGCAGAAGTTATGGTCACCCGATTGTTTTGCGACCGGTTTCGAGTGAAGACGCTATGACTGCAGACTGGACCAGGGTTCCTTACGACCTGTTGGCAAGAATTTCGAATCGAATCACCAACGAGGTTGAAGGTGTTAACCGCGTTGTGCTCGATGTGACTTCAAAACCACCTGGCACCATCGAGTGGGAGTAAATACTTGAAGCCGTTAGTTTTTGGTCATCGTGGTGCCAGCGGTTACCGGCCTGAAAACACAATTGAGGCTTTTGAACTTGCAATCCAACAAGGCTCTGAGGGAGTTGAGTGCGACCTAGTTCCAACCAAAGACGGTGAACTAATTATTCGACACGAGAACTGGCTAAACGGAACAACCAATGTTGCTTCTCTAGAGAGGTTCCAAGGAACCGAGTCAACTGGTTACTCGGATGGTCTGACTGAAACTGGCTGGTTCAGCGAGGATTACAATCTCGCTGAGCTCTCGGAACTTCGAGCCATTGAACGAGTGCCAGAGACTCGGCCAGGTAGTGCCAAATTTGACGGTCAGTTCATGATTCCAACAATTGATGATCTTTTGGCTTGCTCGTTTATGAACGAAAAGACGCTGGTTATTGAAATCAAGCACGGCATGTATTTTATGAATAATGGCATCAACATGGCCACAATCCTTGCCAGCAAGCTCGCAGAATCCGACTGGAAAGAGCGCGGAATCTCGATTGTTATCGAAACCTTCGACGAAAAGATGCTGGAGCATCTCAAAGATGCCTGTGGGCCAGATAAGAAGTATGTCTTTTTGACTGAGATCGACCGCCTACCCCAGGGATCAATTCGCATGTCTCGTGAGTATCTGGAATCACTTGCCGCGCGCTTTGATGGCATCAGCGTTGATCTAGCGCTGGCTTTGGATCTAGATTCAGCTGGCAATCACACGATTGATAACGGCCTTATTGATGAGGCGAAAGCTGCTGGTTTGACGATCTATGGCTGGACCCTTAGAGCCGAGGACTCAACCGCAAGTGTTGATGAGTACTTTGGCAAAGTGGCCGAATCTGGTCTGGAGGGCATCTTCGTTGATCAGCCTGACCTGCTTCGTCAAATTGTCGATGGTCTGGCTTAGGCTTAGGCGGTCATGAATCTAAATCTGCTCGAGGGTCTCAATGCTCAGCAGGTGGCGGCTGTCACAGACCGTGGTCCAGCACTACTAATCGTTGCCGGAGCAGGCTCTGGGAAAACGAAGGTTCTAACGCACCGGATAGCTCATCTTCTTGCCAATAAAGAAGCCTGGCCTTCGCAAATTCTTGCCATCACCTTTACCAATAAAGCTGCCAATGAAATGAAGGAGCGAGTTCACTTACTGCTTGGCAATGTTGCAGATGGCATGTGGATCAAGACTTTTCACTCCGCTTGCCTGCAAATTCTCCGAAGAGAGGCCAGCAGACTTGGTCACGATTCTAATTTTTCTGTCTATGACACCGGAGATACCAAAGCCCTAATCAAGCGCCTGATTCGCGCATCAGGAAGTGACATCGAAGGCCTCAAGCCACAAACAGTTGCCGCAAGAATATCCAACGCCAAGAACGAACTCAAGGACGCTGACGACTTTTATTCTTTGATTGATTCCTCAAACCCCAAAGATCGAGCAGTAGCTGAAATCTTCTCTCAGTACCAGGCAGCCCTTCGCAAAAACAACGCCTTTGATTTTGATGACCTAATTGCCGAGACCGTTTATTTGTTTAGATCCTTTCCAGACATCGCGGCCCAGTACCAAAGGCGCTTTAGGCACATTCTGATTGACGAATACCAAGACACCAACCACGCCCAGTACTCGCTGATTCGAGAGCTCACCAAGCCAATAGCTGACCTACACAACGAGCCCGACCCCAATACCGGCGAGCTTGC
>JBIJBA010000076.1:0-4065 GCA_044345455.1 Rhodoluna sp. | reverse complement strand
TGCTCCGGCAAGGTTTACTGGGACCTAATGGCTGAGATTGAAAAGCGCGGTGAGAAAAGCATTGCTGTTGTTCGCATTGAACAGCTCTACCCAACTCCAGTTGACGAGATCAAGGCAACTTACGCTCAGTATCCAAATGCGCAGTTGTTCTGGGTTCAGGATGAGCCAGCCAACCAAGGACCTTGGACCTACGTGGGACTGTTCTTGCCTAAGTACATGAATGGCCAGGTTGCTACACTCGTGTCTCGCCCGGCAAGTGCCTCTCCTGCGACCGGTTCAGCCAAGCGTCACGCAGTTGAGCAAGCAGACCTAATTACCAGGGCGCTAGCTTTCTAAAAATGGAAAACACCGAGCGGTTAGACACTCGCATCGTCATTCTTGGCGATGAGACCACCACTGCCATAGGTGATGTCAAAGCCATGGGTTGGGTTGGCCGGGTTATCGCAAGGACCCCAGTAGAAGATCCCATCATCGATATCTATAACGTTCCCTCCCCTGGGGAAACCAGCGCATCACTAGTTGAGCGTTGGAGCCAAGAAGTGCAACGTCGCTTTCGCCCAGAAACCGACAACCGCTTGGTGATCGCGCTTGGTAATTCCGACGCCAGCGAAGGCATTTCCGTTTCTAGATCAAGACTGAATCTGGCAACAGTGGTCGATGAGGCCCGCAGAAGCGACATCTCGGTTTTTGTTGTTGGCCCTCCCCCAAGTTTCAACAAGGCTCTTAATTACGAAATTGAACACCTAGCCACCGGCTACGAAGATGTCTGCAATAGAAGAAGTGTTACCTTCGTAGACTTTTTCCACCCACTGGTTGATCACGAGGGATACAACTTAGAGCTCGAGGCGTCCGCTAGAAATATGCCTGGGCAAACCGGCTATGGACTGATGGCTTGGCTGGTGCTGAACCGCGGTTGGTACCAGTGGTTAGGGCTTGAAGAGGGCGAAGAATAAAACTAATTTAGTTTCTAGGAAACTGAAAGGGTTTTTATGTCTGCACTTAGGCAAAAGCTATCTGGGGGAACAAGAACCTCTATTGGGTCAGCGGATCAAGTTATTCAAGCTCTCTTGAAATCTCCATCGGGACTTCCTGAGATTTATGATCTTTTTTTAGATCAAGACGCCGTGGTAGCAATGCGAGCTAGCTATGTAGCAATGAGGGTTGCAGAGCAATCTCCGGAGTCAGTTGCTCCTTTTGCCAAAGACCTCATAAAAAACTTGGCCAAATACACTCAGCAGGAAGTCAGGTGGCATGTCCCCCAACTGTTCACACACATTGAGCTAACCAAGGCTCAAAGACAAAAGGCCTACGAGGTTTTTATGGACTGGGCAGAAACCGATAAAAGCAAAATTGTTGGCTATTACTGTCTTCAAACAGCTGCCGACTTTGCAGAATTGGATCAGAGTCTTCTGCAGGACTTTATCCCGCGTCTGAGAAAAGCAAATAAGACTGGTGCAAAATCTATCCAGAATCGCTGCAAGAAAATTGCTAAGCAGTTAGAGATCGCACTTTAGCCAAAGCTAATGGGATTGAATATCCTTAATTCTCGCTAGAACTTTTTCGGCAAGTTTTTTTGGCGGTTCTTCATCGCATGAGCGCTGAATAACTTGGTTTAGGTAAACCTCAAGGTCATATTCTTCCTCGCAGGAATCGCATAGCGCCAAGTGCGTAGTGATGTCTTTTTGCTGATCGGGTAGCAACTCGTTATGCAGATACTCGTGGACCAGTGCTTTGGTCTCTTCACAGTCAAATTCGGCCATTAGTTCTGCTCCGTTTTTTGCGCTTGCTTGTCTGGTGATAAGTATCCCTGCTCGATCGCGTATTCAGCAAGCAGGGTGCGTAAAAGCTTTTTCCCTCGGTGTAGTCGACTCATTACTGTGCCGACGGGGGTTCCCATGATATCTGCAATCTCGGAATAGGGCAGGCCATCGACAACTGCGTAGTAAACCACCATGCGAAATTCTTCCGGAATGGCCATAAGGCTGTTTCTAATGATGTCGGCTGGAAGGTGATCTAGTGCTTCCAGTTCGGCTGAGCGTGTTGTGGTAGCGGTAATCGATTCCGCAGCGCCAAGCTGCCAATCTTCCAAATCATCTAGGCCGCCACGAGATGGGTCCTTTTGCTGCTTGTTGTATTTATTGATGTGCGTGTTGGTCATGATTCGATAGAGCCAAGCTTTTAGGTTGGTGCCTTGCTGATATTGACCCCAGGCCACGAATGCTTTGGCCATAGCCTCTTGAACTAGATCTTCGGCATCGGAAGGGTTTCTGGTCCAGCGCAATGCGGCACCGTATAGCTGAGGCATCAAAGGTAATGCCTGCTGCTCAAAGTCTCTGATTTTCAGCTCTGAGTCTGTGTTTTTTGAGCTGGCCATAGCCTCAGAGTCTACCAATTGAGCCTCCTCGCAAAAGCTGGTGGTAACCATGGCCTAGGTCCTTCGGGTTGATAACTGATACTTTTAAAACCAATGACTGACAAAAGCTATTCCCGAGGATGGGCCGCGCCTTTGGCGAAATCGGCTATCTCGGCCCAGATCAGCATCCCAGGCTCTAAATCCCTAACTAACCGTGAGTTGGTTCTTTCAGCTTTGGCTTCGGGTCCGAGTGAGATCCTAAACCCCTTAGATTCAAGAGATTCCAACCTGATGATCCAAGCGCTCAAGCAATTGGGCTCAGAAATTGAATCAACTCCGAATTCGCTCCGAATTACACCAAAGCCAATTTCTGGCCCAGCTCAGATTGATTGTGGGCTGGCTGGAACAGTTATGCGCTTTGTTCCTCCGGTTGCAGCTCTTGCCAAGGGTGAGATCTCTTTCGATGGAGATGTTGCCGCAAGATCAAGGCCGATGAAAACAACAATTGACTCGCTTCGTGCCCTAGGTGTGGAAGTTTCTGGATCTGGCTTGCCGTTTACGATTCATGGCACCGGTGAAGTTGTGGGTGGTGAGGTGTCTATAGATGCTTCTGAGTCTTCGCAGTTTGTCTCAGGATTATTGCTAGCTGCAGCAAGATTCAAAAATGGACTCACCTTGAACCACACAGGAAAAACTCTTCCTTCTATGCCGCACATAGACATGACCATTGAAACCCTCGCCAAGCGAGGAGTAACAGTATCAAAACTTAGCGAGAGATCCTGGCGAATTGAGCCAGGAGAAATCTCTGGTCGCACCGTAGAGATTGAACCAGACTTATCAAACGCTGGACCGTTTATGGCAGCTGCACTCGTTGCCGGCGGAACAGTAACTATCGAGAACTGGCCTACTAGCACTACCCAGGTTGGAAACGATTTTGTCTCTTTGCTTACTCTCATGGGTGGAGAAGTCTCTCGAACTGTAACCGGGATGAGCGTTACTGGCACGGGTGAGATAAACGGCATTGAGATTGACTTATCTTCTGCCGGTGAGCTGACGCCAGTTATTGCAGCTCTGGCAGCGCTCGCGAATTCTAAATCTGTAATTTCTGGCGTGGCGCACCTTCGAGGTCACGAAACAAATCGACTAAAGGCCCTGGTTGATGAGATTAACTCCATCGGAGGCAGGGCAATAGAAACTCAAGGCGGGCTAATCGTAGAACCAGCAGATCTTCGAGGTGGCCTTTGGAAAACCTATGGCGATCACCGAATGGCTACCGCTGGTGCCATCATTGGGCTTCGGGTTCCAGGCATTGAGATTGAGGACATAACGGTAACTTCCAAGACAATGCCTGGCTTTGAATTGCTTTGGAGCAAGATGCTTGGGGCTACTAGTTGAGTTGGCTTTATGAACCAGAGCCAGGAGCTCACGACCTAGACGAGTCCGATTTCAAGGCTCGTCCGAACCCCAAAGGCAATAAACCAAGGACCAAGATACGCCCTGATCACAGCGGAGCTGCACTTGGGATGCTTATTGGAATAGATAAAAATCGCTATCAAGTCTTGCTCCAAGAAGGTAACTATCAGGTCAACGCAACTTTGGCCAAGGAGCTTAGAAATAATGGCCCAGCGGTTGGGGACATTGTTTCCCTGGCTGGAGACACATCTTCGGATGATGGTGCACTTTCTAGAATTGTTCGAATCGAACCTAGAACC
>JBIJBA010000075.1:0-4074 GCA_044345455.1 Rhodoluna sp. | reverse complement strand
AAGGCGCGGTTTTGGCTCAAGCATTGTCTTTGCTGCCATTAGGGAAGCGGAGTCCCACGCGGTAAAATCGTAAGCCTAATGCTTACCAAAACCCGCAGCTACGAGGTTCGAACCTACGGCTGTCAAATGAACGCTCACGACTCTGAGCGCATTTCCGGTTTGCTCGAAGATGCTGGGTACCTTCCTGGTGAAACCGGTGAATCGGATGTTGTTATCTTCAACACCTGCGCTGTCCGCGAGAATGCGGATAACAAGCTCTATGGAAACCTCGGAACCTTACTCGCCAAAAAGGAAGAGGACCCCAACTTCCAGATTGCAGTTGGTGGCTGCCTAGCTCAAAAAGACCGAGACTTGATCATCAAAAAAGCCCCATGGGTCGATGTGGTCTTCGGAACTCACAACATGGGTTCCCTGCCGGTTCTATTAGAGCGCGCCAGGCATAACCGCGAAGCCCAGGTTGAAATCATCGAGGCGCTGGAGACTTTTCCATCCGACCTACCCACCAAGCGCGATTCGACTTACTCGGGCATGGTTTCTATTTCGGTGGGCTGTAATAACAGCTGCACGTTTTGTATTGTTCCAGCACTTCGCGGCAAGGAAAAAGATCGTCGGCCTGGAGAAATCTTGAGCGAGATAAAGGCAATGGTCGATGACGGGGTAATCGAGATCATGCTGCTTGGCCAAAACGTCAACACCTACGGTGTTGAGTTTGGCGATCGGGGAGCTTTTGCAAAGCTACTTAGAGCGTGTGGCGAAATTGAGGGCCTAGAACGGGTTCGGTTCATTTCTCCTCACCCTGCCGCATTCACCGATGATGTAATTGACGCCATGGCCGAAACCCACAATGTAATGCCACACCTTCACATGCCGCTGCAGTCTGGGTCGAATTCAATTTTGAAGACTATGAAACGAAGCTATCGAACAGATAAGTACCTAGGCATTTTGGATCGGGTGCGGGCGGCTATGCCAGAGGCATCGATAACAACCGACATCATTGTTGGCTTCCCGGGCGAAACAGAACAAGACTTTCAAGACACTATGGAGATTGCTACTTTGTCTCGTTTCACGATGGCATACACCTATCAGTACTCGAAGCGCCCTGGTACACCGGCAGCCACGATGCCCGATCAAATCTCTAAAGAGGTGGCTCAAGAAAGATATGAGCGACTAATTGAGCACGTGAACGCCATCGCCTGGCAAGAAAACAAGAAGCAGATTGGCAAGACAGTTGAGGTATTGGTTGGAAACCACGAGGGTCGCAAGGACTCACAAAATAACCGACTCAGCGGCCGAGCAAGAGATAGCAGACTGGTTCACTTTGAACTACCGGCTGGCAAAACTGAGCCAAGACCCGGAGATCTAGTCACTGTCAAGGTAACTGATGCCAAGCCGTATTTCTTGCTGGCAGATCAGCCAGTAGCTGGATACGCGATGGTTCCAACGAGAGCTGGCGATGTCTACGACGCACTTGAGGCTGCATCCTGCGCTGTTGACCCAGTTGCCAGCAAAGGTGTGAGCATCGGTCTTCCCACCTTGAAACGAAAGTAATGCCAGCGCAACTAATTGCTGTTGTTGGTTCAACCGGCACTGGTAAAAGCGAATTGGCAATTCGTATTGCTGAAACCTTTCGCCAAGACGGTCAAGCAGCTGAAATTGTAAACGCCGATGCCATGCAGCTCTATAAAGGTATGGACATTGGAACCGCAAAGTTGCCAGTTGCTGAGCGACGCGGAATAGAGCATCACCTAGTTGATGTGCTGGACGTGACACAGGAGTCGACAGCAGCGGAGTATCAAAAGATTGCTAGGGCCAAGATTCTGGAAATTCAATCGCGTGGCGCCATGCCAATTTTGGTTGGCGGTTCGATGCTTTATGTTGCAGCGGTGCTAAACAACTTTGAGTTTCCGGTTCGGGACAAGGATCTGCGCGCGAGCCTCGAGCATGAGCTGCTGGAACTAGGCCCCAACGCCATGCACCAAAAGCTTGTGGAGCTCGACGCTAGTGCTGCCAGTCGTATTGACCAAGAAAATGGCCGTCGAATTGTTAGAGCCCTGGAGATTGTTACTCTTACCGGCGAGCCCTTTGCGGCGGCTTTGCCAGATGAGATTGAGTCCTGGCAAGAGGTTCTTGAAATTGGCTTACGAATGGATCGTGAGATTCTTGTTGCCAAGTTAGCGGAGCGGGTGCGGGGGATGTGGAGCAGGGGAATGGTTGAAGAAACCCAAGACCTAGTTTCTAAGGGACTGCGTGACTCGGTCACCGCCGGTTACGCAATTGGCTACGCACAGGCTCTGGCTCAACTGAATGGAGAGCTGAGCCAAGAGCAAGCAATTGAACCAACCACGAAGTTGACACAAAAATACGCCAGGCGCCAGATGTCTTGGTTCAAGCGTGACACCCGAATCAATTGGCTCGATGCCCTCGATCCGGAGATAACCAATTTGGCTATTGCTCTGGTTCGGAGTCACGGCCTCGTTGCTTCTCGCCCGTAGGCTTGGAGTATGACAAGTATTTCCTTCACCAAAGGTCACGGGACCGGAAACGATTTCGTGCTCGTTTTAGATGCTGAAGGTGAGCTATCTCTTAGTTCAAAACAAATAGCCAAGATCTGCGACAGACGCTTTGGCATTGGTGCCGATGGATTCATCAGGGTCGTAAAGTCAGCAAAGCTTCCAGAAGGCAAAGAGATTCTTGGGGTTGAACCTACGGCTTTTTGGTTCATGGACTACTACAACGCTGATGGCAGTGCTGCTGAGATGTGTGGCAACGGTGTGAGGGTATTCGCGAGATACCTACTTGATCGTGGACTCGCAAAGATCGAAGGTGGATCCACTCTTGCTGTTGGCACCAGAGCAGGTGTTAAAGATCTAACTCAAGGCTCCAATGGGTTTGCTGTTGATCTTGGCAGATGGAAGCTCACAAATGAGTTCACCGTGGAAGCTAGTGGAATTGAAGTAGCAAGACCTGGACAGGGTATTGAGATTGGCAACCCCCATGTTGTGGTTGCCCTATCTAGCGATGCAGAGCTTAGGCAACTAAAGCTTTTTGAAGCGCCAGTTGTTGAACCGGCTCCAGTAAATGGTGCGAACGTGGAGTTTGTAGTTCCAAATGAACCGATGATCAAAGACGGGGTAGGTTACTTCTCCTTTAGAGTCCACGAGCGCGGGGTTGGAGAGACGCTGTCGTGCGGCACCGGTATCGCGGCTGCCGCGCTAGCCACCAGGTACTGGGCAGGAGCTTCTGCCCCTAATCAGTGGCAGGTGCAGGCTTTGGGTGGGGTGGTTGCGGTTCGAATGTTTGCAACTGAAGATGGTGAGCACGTATCAATAAGCGGACCAGCGGAACTTACCTTCGATGGTGAGATTGATCTAGCAAGCCTTTAGGCGGTTCGAAGCACCTTGAGTATTCGATAGGTCTTGACCGAGGTGAGCCTCGATACCTCGTAGCCATCAACCAGCGTTTCGGTTAGCCATTTCGTCAGCGAATCCGAGCCAAGGTTCTTCTGAACTACCAAATAGGCAGATGCGTTTTTCTCCAAGCGAGGAAGCCACGATAGAAGTAGCTCGTGCAGACCCTTTTTTCCAATTCGAATCGGTGGGTTAGACCAAATTCCAGAGAACATGAGCTCCTTTGGAACCGAATCCGGTGTGGCGGTTTGAATGTTTTGAAGCCCCACTATTTGAGCGTTTTCGGCTGTTAGTTCGAGAGAGCGGTTGTTTACATCCACCGCCCACACTTTGGCTTTAGGGCTGTGCTTGGCAAGGTTTAGGGCGATTGGGCCCCAACCGCAACCTAAATCCAGAATGTTGCCATCTTTTGGAGCTAGTTCTAGGTGGTCGATGAGCACCGAGGTTCCGACATCGAGGCGCAGGGGAGAGAAGGTTCCAGAGGCTGTGCTTACTTTGAAAACCTCACCAGCAACATCGAGCTCAATTTGCTTGGGCTGGTATTCGCTTTTAGGTTCCTGGGAAAAGTAGTGATCCGAGGACATGGCTTCAATTTATCCCAATTCTGATTACTAGTGTTAGTTGGGTGGAATCAGAATCGGAGCAATCAGTGTCGATGATTGACCGC
>JBIJBA010000073.1:0-4163 GCA_044345455.1 Rhodoluna sp. | reverse complement strand
CAGCTAGACCCTCTGGAATAACGTGGAATACAGAACCCAAAGTGACATCCGAGGCCTTGATTGGAATTCCCGTTGGATCTTTGGTGAGCCTGGTTCCTTTTTTCCACATGGTGTGACGCAAGCTGTCTCCCAAGACGGGACCCAGATCACCAAACACAACAAGCGCTGGAAGTGGGAAAAGAGCAAGTGCTCCATACATTGTTCTGCGAATTAGCTTTCTGCGAGAGAAGCCAGATTCCTGATCAGCGAGCTTCACGATTTCGACCGCTGCTGCACGGACATCCTCACTGCCGCGAGTCTGGTGACGCGCTTCAGAAACTTCGAAGTCAGGCATCAGGGTCTTTGCCCAGTGCACTGCGCCAATTCCGATGCCAAGAAGTGAAAGTGTCATTCCAAGACCAAGCCACAAGTTGTTTGCGCGCACTGTTGAGAGATCTTCGGTGATCGGGAAAGCAACGTAAGCCCATAACGCAAAGAAGCTTCCAACCACTGACAACAAGAACAACACCGCTACCTGACGTTCTGCGTTCTTGGCATGCTTGGGGGACTTGTCGGTCATTCGAATGCGGTGAGGCGCAAGACCTGGATCGCTAATCTTGTCCTGAGAAATTACCGCAAGACCGGATTCGAATTCATGCTCGAAGCCTTCAGCTTCTTTGCTTCGTTCTAAGTCCTTGCCAGCCAACTAAGTTCTCCCTCTAATTCGATTTCGCCGCGAGCCAGACGGTTATGGCAATGATTCCGCCAAGACCGAAAATCCAAATAAACAGCCCTTCTGCAACCGGGCCAAGGCTTGCCAGCGCATAGCCACCAGCAGATTCGTTTTCATCCATGTAAGCCAGGTACGTGATGATGTCTTGCTTGTCCGTTGGGGTCAGGTTTGAATCGTTGAATACCGGCATGTTCTGAGGTCCGGTAACCATAGCCTCATAGATATGCTTGGCGGAAACACCTTTGAGTACAGGTGCGTACTTACCTTCAGTTAGTGCACCTCCGGCTCCAACGGCGTTGTGACACATCGCGCAGTTGATTCTAAACAGCTCGCCACCGTGAGCTGCGTCTCCGGTTGCTTCAAGATACTTGTCGTCTGGGATCGCCGGACCAGGAGCCAGCGATGCAACGTAAGCTGCCATTAGCCCAATCTGCTCTTCTGTGAACTGAACAGTCTTTTTCGGAAGTTGAGGACCAGATCCCTGTCCTGGCATACGACCAGAGCCAACTTGGAAGTCCACTGAAGCTGCACCAACACCAATAAGACTCGGGCCAGCCTTCGTTCCTTCAGAGTTCAAGCCGTGGCAACTGGCGCAGTTGGAAAGAAAAAGTTTTTTACCTTCAGCGATTTGATCAGCTGTGTAAGCGGTTGCCACATTAGATTCGACAACGCTTGTTGCAACAGCGAAGCCTCCACCGGAAAACAGCAATCCGGCAGCGATGACGATAGTCGCCGCTAGCGGAGAGCGGCGTGAGCCGTTAAGTCTTCTTCTAAGTGACATCAATTGCTTTCTTTATTTCAAAACGTAAATGATTAGGAAGAGGCCGATCCAAACAACATCAACAAAGTGCCAGTAGTAAGACACCACAATTGCGCTGGTGGCTTCTAGGTGACCGTACTTTTTTGCTGCATAGGTCTTTGCAATCACAAGCAAGAATGCAATCAATCCGCCTGTTACGTGCAGAGCGTGGAAACCGGTCGTGATGTAGAAGGCGCTGCCGTAGGAATTACTGCTTAGGGATACGCCCTCAGAAACCAGCGTTGCGTACTCCAAAACCTGACCCGCTACGAAGATTGCTCCGAGGAAATAACTGAGGAAGAACCACTCAACCAGACCCCATTTCACAGGTGATAGCCCGGTTGCTCTTGGCTGGAGCCGCTCAGCGGCGAAAACACCAAACTGAGCTGTAAACGAGGAGGCAACAAGGATCAAGGTGTTGATCAGGGCGAAAGTCACATCAAGAATCTGGGTGTCATTGGCCCAAATAGCGGGGGAGTTGGCCCTAAGGCTGAAGTACATCGCGAACAGACCCGCGAAGAACATGACTTCGCTACCAAGCCAAACGATGGTTCCAACCGAGGTTGCGCTGGGGCGATTTATCAAGATTGGGGAGTTTTGGCTGATTTGTGCTGAGGTCATACGAATATGATAACCCGAGAATATTGGCATCTAGGGCAATATGCCAGCAAATCGCAAGTGTTTCGGTAATAAGCTGACCTGATGCTATCTCAAACAAACTGGACATCAATTCTTGAAGATTTGGACGCCAGCCGCAACCTAACTCGGCAACAGAGTTCTTGGGCTTTGTCTGAAATCATGTCTGGGCAAGCCCCTGAGGCCGAAGTTTCGAATTTTCTTGTTGCACTTCGCACCAAGGGTGAAACCGTTGATGAACTAGCAGGACTAGTGGACACGATGCTTGAAAACTGTTTACGGCTAGAGACTGGAAACGATGCAGTGGACATAGTTGGAACCGGCGGTGACATGATCGGCACCGTGAACATCTCCACAATGGCTTCAATCCTCACCGCCGCTTCCGGGGTTCCCGTTCTGAAGCACGGGTCGCGATCAGCCTCTGGAAGAACCGGATCTTCCGAGATGTTGTCAGAGCTGGGTCTAAACCTCGATTTATCACCCCAGCAGGTGGCTCAAGTCTTCAAAGAGACCGGAATAACTTTCTTTTTTGCCCTGGTTTTTCATCCCGCCATGAAGCATGCGGCACCGATTCGCAAAAAACTTGGTGTGCCAACAACTTTCAACTTCCTCGGTCCTTTGGCCAACCCCGCTCAACCCCTAGCAACCTCGTTGGGGGTCGCAAATGAGCAAATTGCCCCTCTTATGGCTAAACAATTGGCCCAAAGAGGCAGATTTGGGCTTGTTTCCAGGGGAAATGACGGCTTAGATGAGCTAACGACCACCACAAAGAGTCAAATATGGGAAGTTTCACCGAATTTGGTGACCAAATGGGAGCTGGATGCAACCCAGCTAGGTCTCAAAAAGTCCAATTTGGATCAACTACTTGGTGGCGATGCCAGCTTTAACGCCCAGATTGCTAGGGATTTATTTGCCGGAGGCACCTCTGGGAACCTCGGAGCAGTCCGAGACATCGTCATTTTGAACGCAGCGGGGGGAGTGGTGGCTTACCAGGCTGCCAAGGACCCAAATTTGGTTGGCTTTGAACTTATAACGAGGTTTGAGTCAGCGGTTCAGCTAGTCACATCGGCCCTCGATTCAGGTGAGGCGAACTCGAAGCTTGAGCAGTGGGTTCGGGCGTCTAAATAGGAAAATCTGTGGGGATGGGTTCAAGTTGCAGTGATTCTGCTCGTTGACATAATGTACATTATCGGCTGCATGTATCCAACCCAACCAAGCTCGCCCTTGGAGAAGGTGATCCGTTCGTGCCACTCGCCCTAGAATGGCATCTACTACTAACCCTTAGGTACCTTGAATAGCTTGAGTGAGAGTTGGACCAGATATCCAATAGACAGCGCAAAAATCAGAGTTCCTTCACGAACCTGTCCACCCATAAGCCAGCCAATTGTCAGCACAGAGCCCTCAAAAGCCGTCCTGACGATCCAAAAAGGCTTGTCTAGGGCATTTGCTGTCCCCTGCATTAGACCGTCTCTAGGGCCAGATCCAAGCCTTGAGCTGATGTATAAACCGGTGGCAATGGCCACAACAATCACCCCAAGAATGAACATCGCAAGCTGCTGCCAGTAAGCAGTCAGATCTGGAAGAATCAGGAGCCAAAAGTCGGCAAAAAGACCAATAAACAAGGCGTTGGCCACCGTTCCAAATCCTGGCTTGACCTTGAGCGGTATCCAACAAATCAGAACGATAATGCTGACTATTACGGTGGAAACGCCAAAAGTGTAACCAGTCTGGATTGCAATTCCCTGAGCAAATACGTCCCAAGGCGCAATACCAATGCTTGCGTGCACAGTGAGGGCGACCCCTAGTCCATAGACAAACAATCCAGCGAATAGCGTTAGCAGCCGCACGGGCAAGCTACGGTTAGTTTCATGGAGCACCTATGAACTGTACTGGCTATCTGGGTGCAATTCCGGACTCTCGACCCCGCATTTTTGCCCACCGTGGACTTGTTTTCGAGGGTGACAGGCAAGTTGTCGATGAGAACACCTTCGACTCATTTGAGCTGGCCCTAGCAGC
>JBIJBA010000016.1:0-14716 GCA_044345455.1 Rhodoluna sp. | reverse complement strand
AACCAAACTAGTTGATTTTGCAAGCGAAGATTCGATTAGCTCGGCACTAGAAGGAACGGGCGCAGTGGTGCACTGCGCTATCGCTAATGATTTCAACAGGCTGCTGCAAGATCGAGACTTCGCTTACGACAGCTTCGTTGGAATGACCTCGAGGGTAGTCAGGGCCGCCAACAAAATCGGATCAAAACCTATTTACATCTCAACCGACTGGGTTATGGATGGCACCACACATCTTTCTTTGGAATCTAACAAAGGTAACCCCGTGAACTTTTACGGCTTTCTTAAGGCCATGGGTGAACAGGTGGTGCGCGACTTAGCTCCAGCTAACGGTGCAGTATGCCGCATCGGGGGAGTCATGGGTTTTCATCAAACCAAGTTAGATGGCCCAAGGAGTCAAGACGTTGGTTTTGGATACTTTGTTACATCACTTGTGAACTCTTTGAGCAAAGGAGATACTTTCGCCGTTTGGGGTGGCGATCAAGTAAACAAAATTGCGACCCCATCTCTTGCTGCTGAGATTGGCGCGCAAGTCGAGAAAGTTGCAGCACGAAATGCAACCGGAACATTTCATTTAGTTGGCGACGACGCTGTTACCAGGATGGAGCTTGCCAAGTTAGTTTGCGAGGTATTTAACCTAGATGCATCTTTGTTGCAAGAAACAAACCCACCCGAGTCTGAACTATTTCCCGCTCCGGTTCCGGTGGATACCTCACTGTCTAACGTAGAGACTAAAAAGATTCTCGAAATTGGTGAAAAAAGTCTTCGAAGCTTGCTTGAGTCCTTACGGATTGAATACGAAGCAGGTTTACCGACCAAGAATTAGTGCCCTAGATTCTTTGTCCTGACAAAGACTAAGCTGGAGGCAACAGCGACAAGGAGGTCAGCTTTGCAGAAGTTCAACTTACTCATTGCGGGCCAAGGTTCTAAGAACAAATCATTTGAGCCAGTCGTTACCCCCTACAGCGGTGAGGTCATAGCTGAGGTTGAGACAGCGACAGTGCAGGACGTCGAACGAGCTGTCGACCAGGCGGAATTAGCCGCCGTGACCTGGCGCAGGACCCCTGCGCATAAGAGATATGAAATCATGATGGCTGCCGCCGCGTTGGCCGATGAGCGCCAGGAGCAAATGGCCCAGATTATTTCCCAGGAGAACGGCAAGAGCATTCTTGAAGCCAGATCCGAAGCTGCGCGTAGCGGCGAAATAATGAGGCTTTCAGCTTTTGAAGGGTCCCAGCTTTACGGCGAAGGATTACCGTTGGATGCCAACAAGGGAACGGGCCAAGAAAAACTTGGCTTTACTCTGCCTCAACCAGTTGGCGTCGTTGTTGCAATTACGCCATTTAATTACCCAGCACTTTTAGTTATGCACAAAATCGGGCCAGCACTAGCTGTTGGCAACGCGGTTATCTTGAAGCCTGCAAGAACCACACCACTGACTGCAATTGCATTGGCCCAGTGCTTCATCGATGCTGGCTTACCCGAAGGCGTTCTAAGCGTTATAACCGGTCCAGGTGCCGAATTAGGTGAGGCCCTAGTTACTAACCCGAAGGTGAGAAAGATTTCCTTCACGGGTTCGACCAAGGTGGGAGAGTCCATCACCAGAATTGCAGGGGTCAAGAAGCTCTCGCTCGAACTTGGTGCCAGCTCACCAGTGGTGGTTTTGAGTGACGCGGACATAGACTTTGCGGCTCATGCGGTTTCCATCGGGGGCTATGTGAACGCCGGACAAGTTTGCATCTCGGTGCAAAGAGTAATTGTTGAAAAATCAATCAGGGCAGACTTTTTGGATGCGCTCAGGCCCAAGGTCGCAGCTCTAAAGTATGGAAATCCTCTGGACGAAAGTAACAACATCGGCTCGATGATATCGGAGTCCGAGGCGATGCGAGTGGCTGCCAGCATCAAGGAATCAACTAGCCAGGGAGCCAATCTTCTCTTGGGTGGCGAGCGAGAAGGCTCATATGTCCAACCCACAATTCTGGCTGACGTTGATCCTGATTCCTCAATTGCCCAGCAAGAGCTATTTGGCCCAGCGGTAGTGATTTCCAACGCCAATGACGACAGGGAGGCAATCGCCTTGGCAAATAGCACCGTTTACGGTCTGGGTGCTGGAGTTTTCACCAAAAACATGGATAAAGCAATTGAATCAATGCGCGAGATTGATGCTGGAATCATTCACGTGAACTGGACCCCACTGTGGCGGGCTGATCTAATGCCCTACGGTGGACTCAAATCCAGCGGAATAGGTAAAGAAGGAATTAGAACCACGGTTTCGGAGATGACAGAATCTAAAACCATAATCATGCACGGTCGAGCCTGGTAGAAACGGAGAATCAAATGACTAAGCCAAACTATGGAGAGACAATTACTCTGACTGTGGCGCAAGCTTTAGTTTTGTACATTTCGAACCAATACTCGGTTTCTGATTTGGGTAGGCAGCGATTTGTGCCCGCGGCTTTTGGAATATTTGGCCACGGCAACGTCGCCGGACTGGGCCAAGCCCTAGATGAATACCATGATCACCTTCCATTTATGCAGGGAAGAAATGAGCAAGCCCTTGGCCATGCCGCAATCGCTTTCTCGAAGCAAAGACTTCGCACCCAAACCATCGCCGTTACCTCATCGGTTGGACCAGGCTCCACCAACCTCGTTACCGCGGCCGCTCTTGCAACGGTAAACCGAATCCCGCTGCTACTTCTACCTGGCGATGTTTATGCAACTAGGCGTCAGGGTCCGGTACTTCAGCAGCTCGAAGACTTCTCGCAACCGGATGTTTCTGTCAATGATGCATTTCGCCCGGTTTCTAAATTCTTTGACCGCATCACAAGGCCTGAGCAGTTACTTTATTCACTTCCTCAAGCATTTAGAGTTTTGGCCAATCCAGCAGAAACTGGGGCAGTGGTTATTGCCCTGCCACAAGATATTCAGTCGCACTCTTTTGATTTCCCTCGATCATTCTTTGAACCAAAAGAGTGGAAAATTCGCAGGCCATTACCAGACCCAACAGACATCCAGTCAATAGCCAAAGCGATCACAGGATCGAAGAAACCATTGGTTATATCCGGAGGCGGGGTAATTTACTCTGGTGCGACAAAGGCACTAGAAGCCCTAGCCAATCAAACTGGTATTCCGGTTTCTGAAACCTTTGGTGGAAAAGGATCTGTTCAAAAACCTGGATCTTGGCACCTCGGGGGCATAGGACTCGAAGGAACACCTGCGACCAACAAGTTAGTGATGCAGGCAGATCTGATTATTCATATCGGTACGAGATTAACTGACTTTGCTACGGCGTCTCAGTCAATATTCCAAAACCCAAAGGTGAGCTTTGTTTCAATAAACGTCACCGAGGGTGACGCAATAAAGCAAGGTGCCACGGCAGTAGTAGCGGACGCAAAGCTATCTCTGGAAGCTCTAGCATCCGAGCTGAAGGGATTCCAGATTGATCCCGCATGGCGTGATGAGATAAAAACTCAAATGTCTGGTTGGAATACCTTGCGAGCTGAGTCAATGGATCCCGACAAGCTCTTTGATAAGTCTGACCTGGACGTTCGAACCAATACTGATGCAGTTTTGACTCAGGGTCAGCTACTTGGCGTCTTGCAAGAAAAAGCACAAAATGGCGACATTTTGATTGCAGCAGCTGGTGGACCCCCAGGAGATATTCAAAAGGTTTGGGACGCTACCGACGGTCGCTTTGCTCACTTGGAATTTGGCTTTAGCTGCATGGGGTATGAGATTCCTGCCGCTATAGGAGTTCGACTAGCCAATCCAGACAAGAAGAACCGAGTGGTTTCTCTTGTTGGCGATGGAACTTTCGTGATGGCTCCAACAGAAATTGTTTCGGCAGCGCAAGAGAATCTCGATCTCACAATCGTGGTTTCTGAAAACCGGGGTTATCAAGTGATTAGACGCTTGCAGATGTGGCGGGTGGGCCACCACTTTGGAAATGAATTCCGCTACCGCGAAGAAGGACCCATTTTGACTGAGTCTGCCGGCACTAAAGACTCACCTCGTCTTGAGGGCAACTACCTAGAAATTGATATCGTATCGATGGCAAAAGGTATGGGTGCCAAGAGCTATCGACCTGTTACAGCCGATGAGTTCAGAAAAGTTTTGGACGAAACCAGAACTGCATCTGGGCCTGTAGTAATTGTTGTTCCGACGATCCCTCACGTTAGCCTGCCTGGAGCTGGACTTTGGTGGGATGTTGCTCCCGCGGAAGTATCAGACCAGCCCTGGCTAACCGCGGCACGAGCCGAATACAACGAAGGATTGGGTACTCAACGATGGCACGGCTAAAAGCACCTGAACTTCAAAGGCAACTGCGTGCCAGTCTCCAAGCGGGAAAGAGCCTCGGCACTTTTATTGGCATACCCAGCACGATTTCTTATGAGTTAGCAGCGCTTGCGGGTTTTGACTGGGTCATTTCCGATCTTGAACATGGCGAGAATGAATTTTCTGATTTGGCCAGGGCGGTAGTGGCATTCGAGGGTCCAGTAGTTGCTCGGGTTAGCTCGCCTTCGGCAGAGAATATTTCTCGTGCGCTAGATCGGGGTGCAGCTGGGATCATGATTCCGAGAATTTCTTCATTTGAGGATTTAGAGAGCGCGCTAACCGCGTTGGATTACCCTCCCAAAGGCTCAAGAGGAGTTGCCAGCTATAACCGGAGCGCGTCTTGGGGTGCTGACCAGAAGGCTCTTGTGGACGCAGATCCAGTTGCCATAGTCCAGGTGGAGACTAGTTTTGCCGTGAATGAAATTGCGGAATTGGTAAAAAACAAGAGAGTCGACGCACTTTTCATTGGGCCACTGGACCTGTCTTACTCGCTTGGTGTGCCAAGAGATTACAGTTCAAAAGTGTTTCAATCGGCCATTGCTTCGGTTCTTGAAAATTGCAGAAGTGCCAAAAAGCCATTGGGAATACTAGCCACTTCAGCCCAGGATGCTAAAGCTTATGAAAAGCAAGGTTTTGATTTTCTGGCTCTGGGATCGGATTCAACTTCGTTACTTCAGGCCTTCAAGTCTCAAATAGAAGCTATTCGAAACAACTAGCAATGCATACTCTCTTGGCTTCTTCTGGATTTCGAAATGGCTGAATTTCTAATTGTCGGCCTTGGACCAGTGCCTGCCAAGCAAACGCAAGAATTGCTAGGACCCCAATTCACTTTCGTGGCTGATCCAACCTCTCAAGATCTATCAAAAGCTGAAGGCGCGATTGTTCGCGCAGAGTTTTACCTCGATAAAGCTGCACTGGAATCAATGCCAAAACTGAAGATCGCTGTAAGGACTGGTGTCGGGGTTGACCGGGTGGACCTGGTATCCGCAACCGACAGGGGTGTTTCGATTGCAATCACCCCCGGAGCAAACACCAACGCTGTTGCTGAAGGGGCTTTGGCTATGATGCTTTCGCTTTCCAAGAAACTTTCCCCGCTAACTGAACTAGTAAGAAAAGATCAATGGACTAGCCGTGACAGCATTGTCCCAGGAGACCTTGAAGGCTCAACCCTTGGCCTTGTAGGATTCGGACGCATCGGATCCAGAGTTGCCCAGCTGGCGCAAGCTTTTGGGATGCGGGTATTAGCTTTTGATCCTGTTGCCGATGTTCCAGATAACCTGAGGGCTGAATCCATGGATGCCCTGTTATCGGATTCCAACATTGTTTCAGTCCACGTTCCACTAAACGAAAAAACACGGAACTTGATTTCCAAGAGGGAAATTGAGCTTATGTCTGAGGGTTCCATAATCATCAATGTCGCTCGAGGCGGCGTGGTGAACCTAGACGCCGCCCACGAGGCACTTAATTCTGGGAAACTTTCAGGCCTAGGCTTAGATTCTTTTGATCCAGAGCCCGCAGTATTTCACGAGTGCTTCAATAACCCAAACGTAGTTCTTACCCCTCACGTGATGGGCCTAAGCCACCGCGCCAGGCAGCAAACATTTGCCGCGGCAGCCCAGGCCATGAAGGATTTTTTCAATCAAACGGGAAGTGTTGAGATTGTAAATCAAACGCGAGGAGAAAACTAAATGCAGGTAAAAATTGCTGGAGCACCAATTAGTTGGGGAGTTTCTGAGGTTCCTGGCTGGGGTTTCCAAATGAGCCCAGACAGAGTGTTGGCGGAGATGAATAGCCTTGGCCTAAAAGCGACAGAATTTGGCCCCGAAGGTTTCTTACCTACTGACCCAAATCAAAAAGCTGCATTTCTTGCGAAGCACAAAATCAGAGCTATCGGGGGCTTCTATCCGATTCTGCTTCATGATCCAGCTAACGATCCAATACCTGCCGTAACAGCCGAGTTAGATTCTTATGAGGCAGCCGGTGCCGAGGTACTCGTCTTAGCCGCTTCAACGGGAATTGATGGCTATGACGATGCCAGGCCAGCCCTAACACCAGGCCAGTGGCAAACTATGTTTGAGAATTTATCTAAAGTTTCCGATCTTGCAAATCAACGTGGCGTGAAGGCGGTAGTTCACCCTCACGTTGGAACACTAATTGAAACCCGCGCTGACATTGAGCAAGTTCTAGCTGGAACAACGATTGGTTTTTGTTTAGACACCGGACACATGTTAATTGGTGGAACAGACCCAGTTCAGTTCTCGAAAGACCACTCGGATCGAATTCAGCATTCACATCTCAAGGACGTAAATCTTCAAGTTGCAGAAAAGGTTAGGTCTGGGCAGCTCTCATACTATGAGGCTGTAAAGCAAGGTTTATACACCCCTCTTGGTCAGGGGGATGTCGATGTCAGATCGATTATCAAGAACCTAATGGCTGCAAATTACCAGGGTTGGTTCACGCTTGAACAAGATAACGTTGTGGAATCAGAACCGGCTGCTGGCTCTGGGCCAGTCAGTGACGCGGTCCAGAGTGTGCAGTTTATAAATAAAGTGGCTAGCGAGTTTGCTGCTTGATCCTTAAATACCAAACGGCCACCAGCATTTCTGCTGGCAGCCGTTTGGTTAGAAGTTACTGACCTTTTACCTGGGAGATCTCGTGAGTTAGAGCTTCAAGCTCTGCTCCACCAGCCATGGCCATGGTCAACTCATCCAGTTTCACGTTCTTGCGCTGGAACTCGTTGATCATCTTGCCTCGGTTTAGAAGGTAGAAGCGGTCTCCAACTAGGAAGGCGTGGTGTGGGTTGTGAGTAATGAATACAACGGCAACACCTCTTTCCTTGGCTGAAAGAACATACTTTAAAACGATTCCTGACTGACGAACTCCAAGTGCGGAGGTTGGCTCATCAAGAATTAGAACCTTGGCACCGAAGTAAACAGCGCGTGCAATAGCCACTGCCTGACGCTCTCCTCCGGATAGGGTTCCAATTGGCTGGTCGGTGTCTCGAAGGTCGATACCCATCTCAAGAAGCTGCTGCTTTGAAAGAGCCTTCATCTTCTTAATGTTCAGCATCCGGAAAGGACCCCAGCCTGCGGTGATCTCGTTACCGAGGAAGAAGTTTCGCCATACCGACATCATCGGAATGGTTGCTAGGTCCTGGTAAACAGTTGCAATACCTTTGGCAATTGCTTCTCTTGGGGAATTAAAGTAAACCGGTTGTCCATCCATCAAGAATTCACCGGTTGTTGCCTTGTGAACACCTGAGAGAGTCTTGATTAGGGTTGACTTTCCTGCACCATTATCACCCAGTACACAGGTCACTGTTCCAGCTGTGACCTCCATGGAAACGTCGGTCATAGCAATTACGCTTCCGAACTGCTTGGTGACGTTTTTTAGCTCTAGAGCTACGGTCATTTCTTTCGTCCCTTCATGGCTCTTTTACCAACAACGCTGTTTATCAAAACGGCGGTGAACAAAATCAAACCAAGGAAGGTGAATGTCCAGTCTGAGTCCCAAAGGGCATAAGGGATACCGATGTATGCCATACCCATGATTACTGCTCCCAGAGAGGCTCCAATAGCCGATCCCATACCACCAGTAAGAAGTGTTCCTCCTACGGCAGCAGCGATGATGTAGAAGAATTCGATTCCAACACCTTGTCCAGCCTGCATACCCTTTAGGCGAAGTACGAACATGATGCCTACGAAAGCTGCCGCAACGGAGGTCATAACGAACAAGATGATCTTGGTTCTAATAACTGGCACTCCAGCATTACGAGCCGCGTTAGCGTCTCCACCGGAAGCAAAAATCCAGTTACCAAACTTGGTCCTGGTCAAGATCCAAGTAGCTAAGAGAGTGAAGAAAATCCACCACAGAATAGAGATTTGAAAACTAGCACCGCCAAATTCAATCTTGCTCGCAAGTAATGCTGACGCTTGGTCAAAGTTAGGTGTCTCCTCCTCAAGACTCACTCGAACGGTTCCAGTGAACTGCTTGGTAACTGCCAGGTTTGCCCCACGAAGAACAAAGAATGTGGCCAACGTGACAATGAAAGATGGCAGCCCAGTTGTCACTACTAGCCAACCGTTCAAGAGACCTACGGCCGCAGCAAAAATTATGACGATAACTATCGAGGTCCAAAGGTCTAACCCAAGTTCAGTGACTAGCACTCCAGTTAGCAGACCTGTGGTTCCAACCATTACACCGGTGGAAAGGTCAAACTCACCACCAATCATAAGTAGCGCCACGAATACCGCGACGATTCCAATTGGAGCTGCGATGTCTGTCCAACCGGCGACACCTCCAGGGAGCCCGAAGTTTCCCGTGGTATCGACTGACGAGAACAGTACGAAGATTGCCAGCGCACCCATAAGGGCACCAAATTCTGGCCTTCTCAAAAGAGATGTTATTGCGGAAGTTTTTTGAACGCGTTCGTCCTTGACTGCGTTTGCCATGAATGGATCCTCAGTTTCCTATTTGTTTCACTTAGAAAACAGGTGGGCTAGAAATTCTTCTAGCCCACCTGCCTTGTGTTTCTATGATACGACTAGCGAGTACCTGCTGATACCAGTGCAATAACCTTCTCGACGTTTGTTGAGTCAACAAAGCCAGGACCGGTGTACATAGGTAGACCTCCACCAAGGGTGTGACCGTTGGTTAGGTTTAGGTACAGCAAGGCAACCGATAGGTAACCCTGTGCGTACTGCTGCTGGTCAATCGCGAATGAGATTGTTCCAGCCTTGATTGCATCAAGAGCCTCAGCTGACATGTCAACTGTTCCAATCATAATGTCGCGACCTAGGCCATCAATAGCTGGCAAAACAGCCTTGGCAGCGATGTCAGCGTTCAATGCAAATACTGCATCGTACTCAGTGTCAGCTTCCAAAGCAGCCTTGATCTTTGCAGATGCAGCTGTAAGGTCAGCAAGACCGCCGTCTAGGTTGAAGTCAACTACGCCATCACCAAAAGTGTCTCTGGCTCCTGCGCAACGGTCGTCAAGTCCGACGTTTGCTGCTTCCTGCTTAGGGCAAAGAACTTTCTTTACACCAGCAGCCTTGAAGCGAAGACCGGCTTCTTGACCAGCGATGAATTCATCCTGACCAACATGGGTGATTGCACCAAGGTCCTTGAATACAGAGGATCCTGAGTTCATGGTCACTGTAGGAATGCCAGCGGCAGCTGCTGCCAACATTGCGTCGGTGATTGCACCTGGGTCTGGAGCTGAAGCTGCGATTGCGTCACAGCCACCTGCGATACCAGCCTCGATTGTCTGAGCCTGCTTTGCAGAGTCGTTTGTTGAGCCCTGGTAGTCAACTGTGACACCTAAGTCAACACCTGCCTGCTCAGCACCCTTTTGTGCTACAGTCCAGAATCCGCCACCGTCACCGTGTGTGTAAACACAGATCTTGAAGTCGCTTGCTGGTGCTGCTGTTTCTGTTTCTGTTTCTGCTGCAGTTGCACATCCGGTTAGTACTAACGCGGAGACGGCAACAAGAGCAGCTAGCTTCTTGATGTTCATAGAGATAACCTCTCGTTTTCATTTAAATGGTCGGAAAGACCCGACTGCTGATAATTATCGTGGTTTGTAAGGACAATTAAGCTCGAATTCACGCCCCGTTATAAAAAAGATACCTAATCCCGTGAAAGCCAGTGTTTTCCAGCAAAGCGTCAGATTGCAATAGCTATCAGGCTAAGTTACAAAGTGCTCTTTATGTAAGTTAATTAGCGCTCGACGATAGTGAACTCAAAAGAGTACAAATCAGTTCGATAGCAGTGCTGTCCATACTCCAACGCAACCCCAGAGTTATCAAACGCGGTCCTATTCATGGTTAGTACCGGTGAGTTCTTTTCAATTTCTAACAAGTTTGATTCTTCTGCGCTGGCGCGACGGGCACCAATTTTTTGTTTAGCAACTTGGATCGAGGCCCCATTGGTTCGAAGCCAATCGTAGAGACCAGACTTCGAAATATCACGTTCGGTTAGGTGCTCAAATCTTGGGTGTATCCAGTTTTGCAAAACCGCAACTGGTGTTTTCCCCGCACTTCGTACCCGGTGCACAAAGACAACCTTTTGTCCAACAGCAACTCCAAGTTGCGCAGCAACAACTGTATCGGCAGGCAGAAGTTTGAAGTCAATAACTTTGGTTGACGGCTTTCTTCCAGCTCGCTCAAGATCATCAAATAATGATGTGAGTTCAACACCGCGGGTAACTTGACCATGAACAACTTGAGTTCCAAGACCGCGACGGCGAACCAAAAGCCCTTTGTCAACTAATTCTTCGATTGCTCTTCGAACAGTCGGCCTTGATAAGCCGAGGCGCTCGCAAATAGAGATTTCGTTCTCTAATCGGTCACCAGCAGCTAACTGACCTGAGAGAATTGATTTCTCGAGCAACTCAGAGAGCTGGAAATAAAGCGGGACGGAAGATTTTCGATTCAACTTGGAGAAATTCGAGAGCGGAAGGATTACTTCAGTCTTACGCATCCGCTTATTCCCCTAACGCAAAGTATGTTAAGACAATACTTCATTCCGGAGAATTTGGATCAAATGCTTTACCGCTTAGACGAGCTTGCCCGACTGATCTATTGGTTTGGTAATTGGGCTCAAGATTGCCGCAATCAACATGAACGCGAGCGGGATTCCAAACGCCACATACAGCCCGGCGAACTCACCCAAAGCACCCAATGCGGGCCCCACGGTAATCGAAGAGATGTAAACCACGGTGATAATCATGTTTATTCGAGCAGGTGCCAAAGCTTCCTGGTCTCCCATCGAAGCAACTGACATCGGAAAACCCATTGCGATTCCTAGACCCCAAAGGATCAGACCTAGCAATGGAAGATTGACTAGATCCTGAGCAATGAATACTGCTATACCGCTGGCGGCCAGCAACGCCGAGAACAAGATCGTTCTTGACCTTCCAATCGCGTCAACTATGAAACCACCGACTAGTCTTCCGGCGGTAATTGCAATCCAGAAAACCCCAAACATGATTGCAGCTTCAGATCCTGAATAACCAGAACCAGTTAGGGCGATAGGTACCCAGGTTCCAGCCGACATCTCAGCCATGATGAAAGAAAAACCAACGACGGCAATCAGCAGACTTCGCTTTTCAGTCCATACTTTCTTAGTCTGACCTTTAGTTTTCGACTTCGCTGAGGTCTCGCTTGTTGGTGGGCGAGAAGGTAGCAGCACACCGGCAGCAACTGAGATTGCGGCAACAAACAAACCAGTAACAAAGTAGTGACCAGCCAAACCAATTCCCTGATCGATTGCCCAACCAGATACCGCAGCACCGCCAAGCATTCCAACACCATACGCACCGTGGATTGCAGGGAAAATTGAACGCTTCGATTTTCTATCCGCAGCGTTACCCTCGTAATTTCCAACGAAGTCCTCGATAGCCATTGGGGTTCCGATTGCAACTAATAGCAAGCTTGAAACCAAAATCATTCCGAGTTCAACTGACAGTCCAATACCCATCAGAGAAGCTGCCCCGATGGAGAACCCAAGAGCGGCAATCATTCGAGAGCCGAATCTTTTCACGAGAAAACTCGCGAAGAAGATTCCAAGCAATCCACCAACTGCATACAACATGGTGAAGATTCCGAACTCGAGGTCATTGAATCGAAGCAGCTCTTGAACTTCTGGACCGCGGCTTACCCAGGTTGAAAACAAAAAGGCTCGGGCAAAAAACAATGTGGCGGATGCTGTGGACCAAACAACTATTGAGGGCTTAGACAATTGATACCTAACTTCTTTCGTTTTCAATAAAGCTCCATGAGACCGCGTGAGTGATCATCATGTGAACATCTTCAATTCGACCCATGTTTGGTTCTGGAACTCTTATTTCAAGCTCGACTAAAGAGCCTAACTTCCCGCCATCCCTACCGGTCAGCCCGACAGTCCGAGTCCCGATAGATTTTGCGTACTCAACCGCCTTGATGACATTGTTTGAGTTCCCAGAGCCCGAGATTGCAATCACCAGATCTCCTTTTTCAAGGAAGTTCTTGAGCGGCTCAACTAGAGCTTGTTCGTAGTCAACATCGTTGCTGTATGCAGTGAGGGTGGAAACCGAGTCATTTAGGCACATCACCTTGAAGCGCTCAGTTTTTTCATAGGAGGCACCCTTGACTAAATCGTTGACCCAGTGAGAAGCGGTGGAAGCGCTGCCACCATTGCCCATTGTGAAGATTGTCTGATTGGCAGCACGAGTTTCTGAAAGCCAGGAAATAAGGGTCTCTATCTTGGAGGCATCGACAAGGTCGATGGCATCTTTCACCTTTGCCAAATAATTAGCCACGTAGTTCATTTAGTGCCAACTCTCTTGCTCCAATTAATACATTTGAATTACCCAGTGTAGAAAACTCCAGCTTGGTTTGCGTCTGATCCAAAAGCGACTGCAGCTCATTCAATAAAGCAGACTCTAACCTAGGTCCCGCCTTAGTAATCCCGCCGCCCAAAACCACGAGCTCGGGATTAACAAGCCTTACCAGAGTCGATAACCCTGCGGCTAGTCGCGCGCTGTATTCCAACAAGAAACCGCCGTCCGCCAAGAGCTCTTGAGCAGATTTTCCATAATCTTTTCGCAGCCAATATCCGCTGCAGAATCTCTCTAGGGTTCCACGGTTACCCAATTCGTCTGCCGGGCCGGATGGATCAATCACGATGTGGCCTAGTTCTCCGGCAAGTTCACCGTAGCCGCGATAGATCTCTCCGCTGATAATCAAACCTGCTCCGATTCCAGTTGAGACAGTCACATAGGCAAGGTTTTTGTGTCTGGAACCTCGGGAAACAAACTCACCCAGGGCTCCAACATTGGCATCGTTGTCGGCAACTGCTGGTAGCCCAAGCACACGATTCGACCATTCAGAGAAATCGAATTCTTCCCACCCTGAAACGTGGACTGATTTTTTTACTTTTTGATTGGCAAAATCAAAAGGCCCGCCAAAGCTAATTCCAACTCGATCAATGGATTTATCCTTGGCGATGAAATCAGCAGCGTAAAGGGCTAATTGGGCAAGGATTTTCTCGGGGGTTTTATAGTCTGCTGTTACCAGCTCGATGAAATCTCCTGGGTTACTAGCCGAGGCAATACTGCACTTAGTTCCGCCGATGTCGAGTAGCAATGCAGTCATGAAAAAAGCATAACGAGACATCATGACGTCAGAAGATGTTGCAATCTTCCTCTATCGAATTGCCTTCAAGACCAGGTCGGTAATTGCCTTTTTGTTGGCAGGAGTGAGTTTTGTGAGTGCGAATGATGTTGGCCACATCGAACCAGAATCTAGGTTTGCGGATTCATCAAAGCCAAGCGTTGAGTACCTTGATTTCCACTTTCCAGCATTTTGGAAAAAGACCAACACTTTACCATTCCTGTAATAAGCAGGCATTCCATACCAAGTCTTGGGCTCTAGCTCCGGAGCGATCGATGTGATCAGTTTGTGAATTGCCAAAGCAAGCTCTTTGTCTTCCTTGTTCATAAGCTTCACTTTTTCCATAAGTTCTGCTTCGCCCTTGAGACCCTTTGCCTTGTTTTTGAGCTCCTGAGCTCTGTCTTTCATGGCCTGGCGCTCGGCGGCACTGAATTTCTCTGATGGTTTGGACTTGCTCGGGGAGCCTGGTTTGGCCATAACTGTGGTCCTTTTCTATCTGGCTTGGAGGAGGGATTTATCCCAAATGCAATTTTATTGGCCTCTAGATTGGGGGATATAGCCACTTGATCCATTGGCTAGTATTGGAGCAATACTCCAGCGCCGGGGAATCTTCGGCGATGGCTTACCCTCGCGGAAGGTAGAAAATGACCCAGAGTCCCTGGTTGGCCCACTATCCAAAAGACGTTCCAGCAGAGCTTTCAAAGGTTCCCTTTGTTCACTTAGCCGAACTAGTCAAAAAAGCCAGCAACGATTACTCCAAGACCATAGCTTTCACCCAAGTAATGCCAAACGGTATGAACGGGTCACTGACTTACAAAAAAATCGACTCCCTCTCGGACGACTTCGCAGCGTACCTAAGGGAAACTCTGACACTTAAGGCCGGAACAAGGGTTGCAGTTCAGATGCCTAACTGTTTGGCATATCCGATTGTTGCTTTTGGAGTTATGAAGGCAGGTTTGGTTCTTGTAAACACCAACCCGCTATACACCGCACCTGAAATGGCATACCAGTTTGCAGATTCCGGCGCCGAGGTTCTGGTTGTAATCGACATGTTTGCCGATCGACTACCTGAGGTGCTACCAAAGACAAAGATTAAGACCGTCGTAACGGTAAAGATTTCCGAATTCTTCCCACCAATTGTTGGCGGAGTTATTCGAATAGTTCAGAAAGTCTGGAGCAGAACGCTACCAAAGATTACTGTCCCTCACACCAAGTTCCAGGATGCTCTAGCC
>JBIJBA010000072.1:0-4235 GCA_044345455.1 Rhodoluna sp. | reverse complement strand
CACGAAACCAGCATGCTGCGCGGCTTAGGCTTTGAGCTCCCAACAATCTGGCAAGCTGAAGTTTTTCCTGAACTTTCAGGAACTACTCCGTCTTCGATACTCGCGGTTGGGAAAGTGAAGGACACCCGGTTTATCTTGAGCTGGAACTGGCTACCGGAATACCCAGAGTATGACGAGGAGCTTAAAGTACTAGCTTCCAACGGACGATTGGAATATCACTTAGCAAAGCCTTACGTGCTTGAAGAGCGCAGCAGGCTGACAGTTTTCAAACATGACTTGCACGAAAGACAAGACACTACGTATACGGAAATCAATGAAACTGGATTCCTTCGACAGCTTTTAGCGTTTAAGGATTCGGTTGTTAACGGCACCGAGGTAATTTCGAATCTAGCTGGAGCAAGAAAAGACCTTGCAGTGCTTGAAGCCATCACCCGATCAATCATTGATTCCCAAGGGAACTGATTCTCGACCGCGACTAGGAGGCGTGTTTAGGTTGGAATGGCCTGCAACCCATGCACACTGTCTTCGGTTAACCGCACATTTCTAAATGAAATAGTCAGAATTTTTTGGGTAAGCGTTAATCGGACGTCGCAGGCGTCCCGAGACGTGTAACCTAAAGGAGTGATAATTAGACTTAATTCAGTTCTTCCGGCCAGGCCCTGCGCCACGGGCTTGATGCGAAGAATTGCTGGAATTGTCACGACCCTCGTGGCCACGATTGCAATCGGGGTGGCGCCGGCCCACGCGACTACTAGTGGAGGAATTGCTCTCTACATTTCTGGCCCACTTGTTCAGGGCGCAGAAATTGATTCTGTAGGTACGTTGACCGAGACCTTCAATGGCTTGGGCGGCTCTCCCACGTTAGATGGTGCATCTTGCCCGACCACCCTTGCGATCGGCACGGTCAGCATCGCGCCCTCGACGTCTGCTTGTCAATATCGACTTCCAGGGATTTATGGCGGCGCCGCCGCCACAACTTCGAGTCCGGTTTTTGGGGGCGACGGATCCAATTATTTTGGTACATATAACTTGAGCAACGCGGAGATTACCTTTACCTTTCCGGCGGGTGGCGTGAAGTACGTCGGATTTTGGTGGTCGGGTGGTAACAGGGGAAACGTTGTGACCTTTTATAACGGCGCGACCGAAATTGCTACTCTCGACACACTCGCACTGGAAACGCTATTGGGCGCTGCACCACCAAGCTCTTGGCCGTCGGGCAATGGATCAGTGACTTCCATGGGGGGAACCGCCTATCCGAAAGGACATTACTTCGGTAATCCTCGTGGTTATACAGCGTATCCGCCGCTGTCCCAGTCTGCGGCTCTTTCTCAGGGGGGATTCGGCCCCTATACCGAGCACCAAGGCTACGTATATGCGTATCTGAACCTATTCCTCACCGGCGATCAGACTGCAACCTCTGTGAAATTTAGTGGGAACGGGTTCGAGTTCGACAACCTGACGACGTCAACACTCGAGCAAACCCCCGCAGCTTCGCTGGTTTTTGCGAAGGGACTCATTGGAAAGACAGTTCAGTTCCTTTCAGGCGCGACTGACGCGACCGGATCAATGGTTGCGCAGGCCTCCACCGCGGCCGCCAATCTCAGCGCAAACAGATACCAGCGCTCTGGGTACACGTTCACTGGTTGGAACACCGCCGAGAATGGAACCGGGACGCCGTACGGGGCAGGCGCTAACTTTAACTTTGCTGCTGACCTGACACTTTACGCCCAATGGCAACTGGCACCGACCCCGCCACCGACTGCTGGCGGAGGCGGGTCCTCGGGAAGTCTTGCAGCAACACAGCTAGCAGCGACGGGTGCTGATTATTCCCTTGGTCTTCTCGCCGCGGTGGGAACTCTAAGCTTGGGCGTTGTCGCCATAACAGCCACTGCGGCCCATGCGCGACGAAGAAGCCGCTCGCTCTAGCGGGCAATCGCTTTCTAGGACGCACGGATTTCGTGCTGTCCACTTGCGATAAGGAAACTTGACATCGCTTACTCAACTGCATAAAGCAACACAAACACGCCTAGGTCTAACAGCCGTGGTTCGCCTGTTTTGTTCGACTGTAGACTGAGAGCTATATTTACTCGCCTTCGTAGCTCAGTGGATAGAGCAAGAGCCTTCTAATCTCTTGGTCGCAGGTTCGATTCCTGCCGAGGGCACCACTAGGGTTGGAGTTATCAGTGACCCGAATAATAAATCTTTATGAACGTTGGAGAGGTAGACAACTATGTCTGGAAATAGCGCCGAGAGCGCAAATCTGCCGAAGCGATTCGCGCCTCTGAGCCTGGTGTCGAGGTTTTTCTACGCCAAGTCAAACCTAGCCACCGCGCTTCTGGCCACCGCTATCTTTGCCGGATACCTTGTCTTTGTCCTAACTCTGCAAGGGAAGGCTTTTGAGGTGGCCAACAGCAGTATTAGGTCACTAGGAACTTCGTTTGGCTTTGGTCAGGCAGAGATTCTTGCTTTCCTGACAGAGCGTTCTGATTCGATGATTAGTGCCTATATAAACTTCAATCAAGTTTGGGACTCACTTTTTGGCCTGATCTATGGAGTTATGTATGTGATCTGGGTGTCGGTTGTGTTTAAGCCATACGCGCCAAAGGTTGGAATTTTGAACCTGCTCCCATTTGGTCAAGTTGTCTTTGACTGGTTAGAGAACGCCTCCCTAGCAGCGCTGTCAAACCAGTACCTCGCAGACGGAACGATTTCTTCTTCGATGGCTCTAGTTGCCTCGACGGCCTCATCGATCAAGTGGGTTTTTTCACTATTGGTCTATGGAGTGATTTTGGTTGGCATTGTCATGCGGATAGTCAGGGCAGCTAAGATCAGAAGCCAGCGCTAGAGCGGACTCGGCACAGACTCTTAGCCTTCTAATCTCTTGGTTTCAGTTTAGATTCCTTCCGAGGGCACAGCGTAAGCTGAAATAATGATTACCTCACTCCCTGGGTTCTTCACTGGGCTATCCCTGATTATTGCAATCGGTGCCCAAAACGCCTTTGTAATAAGGCAAGGCCTAACAAGAAAACACGTTCTACTTGTTGTTGCTATTTGTTCCGTTTCGGACGCAGCTTTGATTGTTTTGGGTGTTGCAGGCCTTGGAGTACTAATCTCAGGCCTTCCTTGGCTACTGGAGATTATTCGCTGGTTTGGCGTTTTATACCTGACATGGTTTGGAATCAGGTCCCTGCGATCTGCTTTCAAGGTTCAGGTGCTTGATGCTTCGGGGGTTCAAAGCGGCAGTGGAAAGAATGTTGTCTTGTCAGTTCTTGGCTTTACTTTCTTGAATCCCCATGTTTACTTGGACACTGTGATTTTGCTTGGCTCGATTGGTAATCAGTTTGGCGCAGATAAGTGGTGGTTTGCCCTTGGGGCAGTGGTTGCAAGCTTTGTCTGGTTTAGCTCAATTGGCTTCGGGGCCAAAGCGGCTTCTAGGTTCATGTCCAAACCGGTTTTCTGGAAAGTGCTGGATATCTTGATTGCAGTTGTGATGTTTAGCATCGCAATAATGCTGGCCTTCTATAGCTTTTAGGGTGGTTTTGGCTGGTGGCTAGTAGCATGAGTAAATGCGCAAAATTCTAGGCCTTACCCGCTACGCGGTAATTGTTCCTTCTATAGCCTCGATCCTTGGGGCGCTTTTGCTTATGGCTCAGGGCTCAATCGAGATCGTTTTGGTGATTATTGAAGCCATTTTAAACGACGCATATCTAAAGGACACCATCGTTGATGTTCTCACTGCAGTGGATGCAATCTTGCTTGGAACAGTTCTTCTGGTTATTGGTTATGGCCTTTATGAATTGTTTGTAGACACCAGGCTCGAAGTTCCTGCCTGGTTGCAGGTTCGAGACCTGGATGATCTAAAGTCAAAACTTATTGGAGTCGTTGTAGCGATTATTGCCGTGGTCTTCGTAGGTGTGTTTGTGGATGCAAACCGCGCCTCTGACGTGGTCTCCTATGGACTAGGCGCAGGAGCCTTGGTAGCAGGTTTGGCGCTATTTGCTTACGCAACTCGCAAGGACGCGTCGGTAAAGAAGCCAACCAAGCGCTAAGTAGGCCAGTAATTGGCTGGCAATCTAGATTTTTTGTTTTTTGGTGTTTTATCGGCCATTTTTATGGAAACATAGTATTTCAACATCTAAACAGCAATTGGGGTGAATCGAAACAGGTCCTTGGAAATAATCCTGCTGTTTTCTCTCATACTCATTAATGGCCTTCTTGCCATGTCAGAGGTTGCT
>JBIJBA010000015.1:0-14904 GCA_044345455.1 Rhodoluna sp. | reverse complement strand
ACCGATGTTGACGCGGAATGTGTGACAGGAGGATTGTGTGTACCGGAGCAGTTGATCACCCTTCGTGGAGCCCCAACAAGACCTGGATACATATTCGACGGGTGGATTGATCAGCTTGGTGCGGTTCGCGCAGCTGGATCACAGGTCAACGTTGTTGAAACCAACTACCTGTTCTACGCAAAATGGACTGCGGAGCCATACTCATTCATCTTCAACGCTGCAGGTGGAAGTGCTGGAGTATCGATTACTCCAGGCACAATTGGGCAACTCCTGACCATGCCAGATCCTGGTGCCCGCACCGGATACACCTTCGCTGGTTGGAGCCCGGATAGTGGAGCTACCAAGTACAGCCAAGGTGCGACTTTTACTGTCGGCACTCAAGCACTTGGATTCGATCGTCTACGACTGGCAAGGAGCAACCGGTTCATCGGTTGCCGATTCCAGATACACAGTTGGAACTGGAAACCTAACGTTGCCAACTATCAGTGACCAGGTGAAAGATGGTTACACATTCGCCGGTTGGTCTACTACTGCTGGTGGATCGGTAGTTTCCAACTACCAGCCAACAGCTACCGGAGTGCTGTATGCGAAGTGGGTAGATGGAAACTACACACTTACTTATAACGCCCAAAACGGACCGACCCCTACTTCTCAGTCCTTGGTGCCGCGCGGAACAAGCACTACCTTGCCAACCCCGACGCGTGCGAACTTTAGTTTCCTAGGCTGGTTCGATGCACTCACTGGTGGAAATATGGTTGGCGACGCTGGGGATTCGCACCAGCCGGTAGCAACCTCTACCCTTTATGCCCGCTGGGTACAGAGCTCGTTTGCTGGAGTGGATGAGGCAGCCCTTGAAACAGCGACCACCTTTACATCCGATCCTGCTACAGATATCGACACCCTGATTACTCACAACCCTTCAGGATCTAGCGCGAGAATCCAGATTCCTGGCGGCACCTTGCCTACCGGCACTGTGATTTCGGTTCGATACTTCAAGGATGCTTATCGTCAGCAGCAAATGATTGGGCAGGAAAACAACTACTTCTTCTCCATCGTGGTCTCTTGGCTTTATGGAACGGGTGCTACCGCGACTGTCCCAGACACTAATTTTGTAAATGGTGTGAATGGTCCAAGAAAGCCAATCACCGTGACATTGTCTAACACGGGAATCAGGGCTGGCGCCATGGTTTACCAGGTCATTGATGGAGTAGTAACAGAATTGAAGCGAGCAACCGTTGATGGCAGTATTCAGGTTGAGATTACCTCTGATCCCGAGCTTGTTGTTGCCGCAACCTCACCTACTGCCCCTAGGTCGGTAGCTGCGGTAAGTGGTTCAAGAAATTCCTCGGTTGTGACCTGGAGTGCCCCCACCCACAATGGTGGAAGTGCGATCAATAACTACGATGTGCTGGTCAATGGAACCGTTGTGTGCTCCGCAATCACTTCACTAACTTGTGACTTGAGTAACCTAACTGACGGCACTACTTACAACGTAACTGTTATTGCTCGAAATGCAATTGGCGAAAGCTCGGCTGGAACCACCACCTTCACAACCGCCAGTGCTCCTGCTGTTACGGCCTCTGGTTCTGATAACCAGTTGACTCAAGCAAATCCGAGCGAAGTGATCTCATCTCCTGACGCACCATCTCCTTCTACAGAGTTTGAATCAGCACCGAAAGAACCAGAATCTGGCTCTGATTCGGCTCGTGAGGACAATCTTCCACCAGCGCAATTTAGCATTTTTGCTCGACCAGAGACACTGGCCACACTGTTCGGGCTGTTTGCCGGATTGGCTCTTTGGGTAACTTTTGCTAGGCGCAGAAAAAGGCAGAACCGAACGTCGGATAACTTCTGAAACCAGAAGCACTAATTTCTAAATAGCTAAGTTCCAAATTCTGTTACGAACCGCATTGGCCTTATTAGGCTTGAGCCATGAGTCCAACCCCAAAGACTAAAAACGGCTTCGAGCCAAAAACTTGCTTGCGCTGCGGTCGGGGATTCGAGTGGCGTAAGAAGTGGGCCAAGGACTGGGAAAACGTCAAGTATTGCTCGGAAAAGTGCAGGGGCTAACTCATCGCTAAGCATTCTTTTGAACGGATACTTCTTATTCCATTCGATCACCTAAATACCGAAAAAGGTGTTCTGAAAAAAGCTAATGCCAAGACCGACCTAGTTTTACTGGTCGAAAGCGAGCGAATGATCAAGGGTCGGCCTTGGCATAAAGAACGGTTGTTCTTTTTGATTTCCTCGGCAAGACACTTTGTTGCAATCCTGGAAGCCAAGGGCTTCAAGGTTTTGTATCTAAAAGCAAAGTCAACTTCAGCGGGTATCGAGAAGGCACAAGCAGAGTATGGAAAGCTGCCGGTTTTTTGTGCGGAGCCTTCTTCACACAAACAGTTCGCGCAGCTAAAAAAGCTGGGTGTGGAGTTTGTGGACAATGATTTCTTTCTGACCCCAAGAGCATTGTTTACTAGCTGGGCAGAAAGCCAAAAGAGCTTTGTAATGGAGAATTTCTACCGGGCTCAGAGAATGAGACTGAACATCTTGGTTGAGGGAAACAAACCAGTTGAGGGCAGGTGGAACTTCGATGCTGAGAACCGGTTACCTCCTCCCAAGAACTACACCTGGCCAAAAAGACTCACTCACTCCAGGGACGAGATAGATAAAGAGGTAGCCAAGGAACTTGGCTATCAGCCAACCGATAGCTGGGCGACCACTAGAGCAGGAGCTCTAAAGCAGCTAAAGAATTTCTTGGATAACCACTTGGCTGGCTTTGGTCCTTATGAGGATGCCGTCACTTTGGATGACTGGTCTTTGCACCATTCGCTATTGAGTCCGTACTTGAATAACGGCCTATTGACTGCCGATGAGGTTATTTCCGCCGCTATAAAGACGTATGACCAAGATTTAGCTCCAATCGAGTCAGTTGAGGCTTTCGTTAGGCAGATCATTGGCTGGCGGGAGTACATAAACGGCATGTATTGGTTCCTAGGCCCCGAATACAAAGAACTCAACGGCCTTGCCGCCAAGCGGGAGCTATTGCCACTGTTTGTTGATTCTTCTAAGACCAAAATGAACTGCGTCAAGCAAGTAGTGGCTCAGGTTGAAACTAGAGCCTGGACCCATCACATTCCAAGGCTAATGATCCTTAGCAATCTTGCTCTGGTTACTGGAACCAATCCACAGCAGTTTTTGGATTGGATGCGGGAGCAATTTATTGACGCTTCGGATTGGGTCATGGTTCCAAACATCATCGGCATGGGAGTCCATGCCGATGGGGGAAGACTTATGACCAAGCCCTATGCGGCAGGAGGCGCATACATTTCTCGAATGACACAGTACTGCAAGGGGTGTGAATACGATGCCAAGAAGCGAGTTGGCGATGATGCTTGTCCGTTTACAACTTTGTATTGGGATTTCCTAGATCGTCACAAAAATGAGTTCTCTAAAAACCACCGCATGAGTCAGCAGGTAAATGGTCTGACCAGACTCAGCGACTTACCAGAGCTTCGAATCCGTGCCAAGAAAGTTCTGCAAGGTCTAAGCGATGGAACTGAAATTTCTGTTGCAAATTTCACTCCCGGAGCAAGCCTTGAAAGCCGATCCAATAGCCAACTGGAGGCTTGCTCGGCGTCTAATTCGCTAGGGCATCTAGCGACCGCTTCGCGGCCACCTTTTCTAAGCAGACGCTCTACTGTTTCAAAAATAGGTGCAGGGTCAGAAACCAAAAGATCATTTGACCAAGAAATAACCGGCGCGATCTTGCCTCGCTTGGTATTGCAAGCTCGGTGGGCAAGGCGCTCAGTTGCAACAGTTCCCTTTTTACCCTTGGCGTCTTGATAGCTATCGGCACTTGGACCTAGGTCTGAGTTGACTGAGGCGTCTGGGTCCACTGGAGCATCACATAACCAGCAGCGCCAGCCGTCTTTGGTGCCAACTGCATCTAGATCACTAATGGAAACCACCTTCTCTACTTTCACATTCTATGGTTCCGATTTTCATTGAACTAACAGCCAACTGTCGGGAATGTGTGAGAGATTGTAATCAGAGGGGAATCCAAATCCCCGGTAAAAGTCTTTAGGAGACCAAAAGATGAAGAAAAGACGCTGGTTGTGGTTATTGGGCTCTGCCGCAGTTTTGATAGCAATTATCGCTTCAATAGCGATACCTGCTCTTACTGAGCAAACAGAGTATGAAACCTATGAGGTGACACCAACGGCTGTTGTGAAGACCGTTGCAGCTAATGGTCAATTAGCCGAGTCGCAGCTATTGGCCTATGGCCCAATTGAACAACCAATTCTAGTTTCCGCCAATGGATCGCAGGCAGTTCCTGCCCAATTTGGTATCAGCTTAGAAATCAATCAAATAGAGGTAACAGAAGGTCAATCGGTTTCAGAAGGGGACCTACTTTTTAGCTTCAACTCCCAACTAGGTCAATCGGTTCAGGTTACTGCAATAGCCGATGGCATTGTTCGCTCGGTGGACACCTCTGAGGGTCTACGAACTTCTGGACAGGTAGTAAGTGTTGGAAGTGCTGTCCCGGTGGTTTCTGTTTTTGCCAGCGAGTATGACGCTGACCTAGTAGACATTGGGCAAAAGGCCAGCATCGAACTAGATGCCATCAACGCCGTTTTTGAAGGTGACGTGATCTCTATCGGTCAGGTCGCAAGATCTGTAAGCGGTATCAAGCAATACGAAGTGTTGGTTGAAGTCACCAAGATTCCAGCAGGAGCACGCTTTGGCATGAGTGCAACTGCGGAAATTGAAGTGGAGCGATCTTCTTCGGTCCCAGCTGTTCCATTTAGTGCTCTCATTGGAGAGTTACCAGAGGTTCAGATCTTGGTCATTGCTGACTCAGGAGAACAAACCGTCACAACAGTTGAGGTCAAACTTGGCATCAGGGGAGACAGTCTGGTTGAAATCACCTCGGGCCTTGAAGCAGGAGATCTTGTCATCATTGGTATAACAGGAGATGTTCCAAGCCCAGTACAGTTCGGTCCTCCACCCGGAGCCAGAAATAATGGCTAATGAAGTTGTAAGGCTAGACAAGGTTCGCCGGGATTACTTGGTTGGTGACCAGGTCACTACTGCATTAGACGGCGTTGATCTAGTTATCGAGCGCGGTGAATTTGTTGCCATTGTTGGACCATCTGGAAGTGGTAAGTCAACCATGATGAATCTAATTGGCTGCCTAGATAGGCCAAGTGCTGGAACGGTATCAATTTCTGGCGACCCAACTAATGAACTTACCGACAATCAACTAACCAGTCTTCGCTCGAAAGCCATCGGTTTTGTCTTTCAGCAGTTTCAGCTTCTTCCAAATACCACAGCTATCGAAAACGTAATGGCGCCGCTTTTGTATCAAGGCATTAGCTCCAAGCAAGCAAAGAAGTCAGCATCAGCGATGCTGACCAAGTTAGGCCTTGGAGACAGACTCAATTTTGATCGTAATCGCCTCTCCGGTGGTCAACAGCAAAGAGTTGCTATCGCAAGAGCGCTAGTAACAAGCCCAGATATTGTCTTAGCTGATGAGCCAACGGGAGCGCTGGATTCCAAAACCGGTGCTGCTGTAATTGATTTATTGAAAGACCTTCATAGAGAAGGCAGAACAATCGTTTTGATCACCCACGATTTAGAGATTGCTGCCAGTGCTCCAAGAAGAGTCTTTTTGCGAGATGGCCAAGTAGAACGCGACGAGCGAGGTGCCAATTGAACCTACTTGGAACAGCGGCTCTTGCGCTAAATAGAATCTGGGCCACCAAAGTTAGATCTTTGTTGACCATGCTCGGGGTCGTTATTGGTGTTGCTGCAATCGTTGCCCTGACCTCAATTGTTGATGGCGCATCGCAAGGAATCAATAAATCACTAGCAACCCTTGGAACTAACCAGCTAAACATCACAGCCATGGCACCAGATGCTTTGACCGAGCTTGACGCCAACGCCCTAGCTGAACTTGAGAACGTGTCGGTGATGTTCGTCCAGTCTCAAAACGAGGGCACGATTGCAACTGGGGACATAAGGGTCAACGCGCGATTAGTTGGAGTGTCGTCCAAGTACTTCGAAGCCGTTAAGCCAGAAATTGCACTGGGTTCTTATCTTTCGAGTAGTTCCTTTGCGCAAACTGCCAAAGACGTAGTCTTCGGTGCTGACGCAGCAAACGATGTCGGACTAACCGCTGACATGCTGGGTCAAACTGTGAAGCTAAACGGTCAGGATTTTAGGCTGGTCGGTGTGCTGGACGACCAGGCAGGATTTGGAACCAGTGGCCGTGTTTACGTGACGTTAGATTCTGCAAGAAAACTATTTAGTCAATATCCATACGTTTCTAGCATTGTGATTCAGGCCAACACCCCAGAACAAGTTGATGCACTGCAGCTTACGGCCGATAGCTTGCTTAGAGAGCGTTACGGGCTAAGCCCAGACACCGAAGCTCGTTACACGATCACCAATCAGGCTTCTTTGATTGCGGCAGTTAGCTCAATCACTGACACCCTTGGATTGTTGTTGACTGGCATCGCAGCGATCAGCTTGATTGTTGGTGGTATTGGAATCATGAACATCATGCTGGTTTCGGTTCGAGAAAGAACCAGAGAAATTGGTGTTCGAAGAGCCATTGGAGCTAAGCAATCCAACATATTGACACAGTTCCTAATTGAAGCAATTGTGCTCTCTCTTGCTGGTGGTGTGATCGGGCTAATTCTTGGTGAGATAGCCGCTTTCTTCTTGGCCATCCTTGGCGATTGGGTCTTTGCAATAAAGCTAGATACTGTGGTGCTGGCCCTTGGATTCAGCTTGCTAGTTGGAGTGGTGTTTGGAGTTTGGCCTGCACGAACTGCGGCCAAGCTAGAGCCAATTGATGCTCTGAGGTTTGAGTAGCACTTTAGTTTTTGCACTGAGTAGCTAGTAATCTTTTCTCCAGAGGAGATTCCATGAAAGCACTGTTTATTCAACACGATCATGTGTCTCCTCTCGGCCCGGTTGGAGAAAGATTCCAGCAATTGGGTTTTGAGATTGAAACCGTGCTTGTTGTTCCAGAAGACAAATACCGCCAACCAAACATCGAAGTCGAATTTCCCGACTATTCAAACTACGACGTCATCATTCCACTCGGCTCACCTTGGGGAGCGTGGGATGATGCCTGTATCGGTAACTGGTTACAACCAGAACTGAACTGGATCAAAGCGGCTATCGAAGCAGACGTTCCTGTTCTTGGAATCTGCTTCGGTGGCCAACTAATGGCAAGAGCTCTAGGCGGCTCTGTTGCACCAGGACCCAGACCAGAACTTGGCTGGACATATATTTTGAGCGACCAACCAGACCTTGTCTCGAATGGCCCTTGGTTTCAGTTTCACTACGACTATTGGAAAGTCCCGCCTGGAGCCAAGGAAATTGCACGAACCGCCTTGGCCTCACAGGCCTTCACATACCGCAAGTCATTAGCCCTGCAATTCCATCCGGAACTAGACGTCGAAGTACTAGAGGGTTGGTTGATCTGGGATGGCAACGATGAGCTTGCAGAAGACGGCCAAGACCCAAAGGTTGTCATGGAGCAAACCAAAGCGCTAACTGCTGAGTCAAGGCAGCGAGCTTTCGAGTTGGTTGATAACTTCCTCGAAAAGATTGCTGTAGTAAAGCCGAAGAAATCTTTATAGCGGAGTTACGTAAGCTCCAGAGATTCCGCCATCAACCAAGAAGGTTGAACCAGTAATAAACGAACTGTCATCAGAAGCTAGGAACGCTACCGATGCGGCTAGCTCTTCAGGGTTAGCAAATCTGCCAATTGGAATGTGCACTAGCCTGCGAGCTGCACGCTCTGGATCTTTAGCAAATAGCTCCTGTAGCAGTGGAGTATTTACTGGCCCTGGGCAAAGTGCGTTGACTCTAATTCCCTGTCTTGCAAACTGAACTCCTAGTTCACGACTCATAGCCAATACTCCACCTTTTGAGGCGGTGTATGAAATCTGGCTGGTGGCACTACCAAGCACCGCAACAAAGGAAGCGGTGTTGATAATCGATCCGGACTGCTGCTTTGTCATGTGTCTAAGTGCTGCACGGCAGCAAAGGTAAACGCTTTTTAGGTTTACGTCTTGAACCTTTTGCCAAGCTGGAAGCTCGGTGGTTTCAATCGAGTCATCATCCGGTGGTGAGATGCCAGCGTTGTTGAAAGCTATGTCTACGCTGCCAAAAAGCTTTACTGTCTCATCAAATAGGTGGTTCACCTGAGCTTCATCGGCTACGTTGACCTGAATGAAAGCACCGTCAACTTCGGCAGCTGCCTTTTTGCCTGATACAGGATCCATGTCACCGATAACAACCTTGGCACCCTCAGCCGCGAAGCGGCGGGCGGTTGCCAATCCAATACCGGAGGCACCGCCAGTAATTACGGCTACTTTGCCCGCTAGACGCTGGGTCAGATCTATCTTCTTTACTGTCATTTGTTTCTCCTAATCAGCGGGGTAGTAAACGGTTTTTTCTTCGGTGAAGTGAAGCGGTGCATCGGGTCCTAGCTCTCGGCCAAGACCAGATTGCTTGAAGCCTCCAAATGGGGTGTTGTACCTAACGGAGGAGTGCGAATTCACAGAAAGGTTTCCACTCTCCAGTGCTCTTGAGACTCGGATTCCGCGTCCTAGGTCACGAGTCCAAATAGAACCACTTAGGCCATATTCAGAACTGTTGGCAATCTCCAGAGCCTCTGCCTCGTCCTTGAATCGGTAAACCGAAACAACAGGACCGAAGATTTCTTCAGTCATGCAGCGATCAGTTAGCTTGCCCGGGGTTAGTACCGCAGGAGCCATGAAATATCCCTTACCGGTTGGAGCATTACCCCTAAAGGCAACGTTGCCATCGGAAAGATACTCGTCAACGTTTTCGAAGTGCTTCTTGGAAACCAATGGACCCATCTCGGTGGCTTCATCGGTTGGGTCGCCTACTTTGTAAGCCTTGACTGATTTTTCTAAGCCCTCCATGAAGCGGTCATAAACAGATGCTTCAACAAGTATTCGAGATCTTGCACAGCAATCCTGACCAGCATTTTCAAAAACAGAACTTGGGGCTGCAGCTGCTGCCTTGTCAACATCGGCGTCAGCAAAAACAATGTTGGCGCTCTTACCACCAAGTTCTAGAGTCACACGCTTGACCTGATCGGCAGCTTTACGCATAACCTGCTTGCCAACTTCGGTAGAACCAGTGAAGACAATCTTGCCAACCTTTGGGTGAGTTAGGAATCTATCTCCAACGACAGAGCCCTTACCTGGAATTACCTGGAATAGTCCTTCTGGAAGACCCGCCTCTAGAGCAAGCTCGCCAATTTTGATGCTAGATAAAGGTGTCCACTCGGCTGGCTTCAGAACAACTGCATTGCCAGCTGCCAAGGCAGGAGCAAAACCCCAGCTTGCAATAGTCATTGGGAAATTCCATGGAGTTATAACTCCAACAACACCAATTGGCTCATTGAATGTAACCGCTATTCCGCCAGCTACAGGAATCTGCTTACCGATAAGGCGTTCAGGGGAAGCCGAGTAATACTCGAGCACGTTTCTAACGTGGGTTGCTTCCCAGCGAGCCTGGGAGATTGGGTGACCAGAGTTTCGAACCTCTAGCTGAGCTAGGGCTTCGATGTTTTGATCTACGGTCGAGGCAAAGCGGTGCAACAGCATGGCCCTGTCGGAAGGATTCAACGCGGCCCACTTCTTCTGGGCTTTGGCGGCTAGCTCAATGGCGGCGTCTGTTTGCGCGAGGTCTGCATGAGCGATGGTTTCCATCTGCTCTTCGGTAGCAGGGTTAATCAGGGTGTAGCTCATTTAGATCCTCGATACTTTCTTGCCGCTTCGACTAGGCCTTCAAAGATTCTTAGATCTTCGAGAGTTTGTTCTGGGTGCCACTGAACCGCAACGCCAAAAGTATGGTCTTCTAATTCCACAGCTTCAACAATTCCGTCTTCGCTCTTGGCTGTTACCTTGAGACCCTTACCAACTTGGTCAATGGCCTGGTGGTGATATAACGCAGCGTTAGGTAATTTCGCGCCGACAAGGTCTCCTAGCTTGGAATCGCCCTCGATTGATACTTCAGCGGGGGTGAACTCGGCATTTCCTTTTTGGTAGCGGTTGTCACCGATCAAATCCGGTAAGTGCTGAATCAAAGTTCCACCGCGATTGACATTTAGCATCTGTGCTCCGCGACAAATTCCAAGAAATGGAAGGTCTGCTTCAATAGCAGCTGAAAGGAGTTTTTCTTCAAGCTGATCCCTTAGCTTGTCTGGTTCTTCGGCTTCGCTGTGAGGAGCTTGACCGTATCTGGATGGGTCAATGTCTCTTCCGCCACAAAGCATCAGCCCATCCAAAGAAGCAATTATGTCTTTGGCTTCTGCAGTTTCTAGCTGCTGGGGAGGAATCATTACCGCTACGCCACCGGATCTAGTTATTCCTTCTATATAGAAGGCAGGGATCATGGCCATCTCGGTGTCCCAGACGCCGGTTTGACCCTGCTGGCGATAAATGGTTAGCCCAATAAGTGGTTTAGGTCCGCTCAAAGCCGCGCACCCTTTCCCAATCAGTGATAGCGCTATTGAAAGATTGAATCTCGGTCTTGGCGTAGTGGATATAGTGGTCTACGACCTTGTCACCAAAGCTAGCTCTAGCAATCTTGGAGTTTTGGAAAAGATCCAAGGCTTCTTGCATGGTGGCTGGAACGTGAGGCTTTCCGGAGGCGTAGCCATTTCCTGTGGTCATTGGCTCTAGCTCGAGCTTGTTCTCAATGCCATAGATTCCGGCTGCGATCATTGCCGCGGTGGCTAAGTACTGGTTGACATCTCCTCCAGGAACGCGGTTTTCAACCCTCATTCCAAGGCCCTGGCCAACAACGCGCAAAGAAACAGTGCGGTTGTCGGCACCCCAGGCTACCGAAGTTGGAGCAAAGCTTCCTTCTACGAACCTCTTATATGAATTGATCTGTGGTGCGTAAAGCAAGCTGAACTCGCGCATCAGGGCAATCTGTCCAGCAATGAAGTACTTGAAGGTATCTGACATACCAAGTGCATCGGCTTTGTCGGCGAACACTGCCTTGTCGTCCAGGGAGCGGAAGGACATGTGAATGTGACAGGAGTTTCCTTCACGCTCGTTGTACTTAGCCATAAAGGTCAAGCTCTTGCCGTGTTTGTCGGCAATCATCTTCGCGCCTGATTTGTAGATGCTGTGGTTATCACAGGTGGTCATGACTTCGTCGTACAAGAATGCAATTTCTTGCTGACCTAGGTTGCACTCACCCTTGACACCTTCGCAATACATTCCAGCGTCGTCCATCGAGTTTCTGATTTCTCTAAGAAGAGGTTCTACACGAGTTGAAGCAAGTAGGTCGTAGTCAACGTTGTAATCGGTTGAAGGCTTGATGTCACGGTAGCCTTTGGCCCATGCTTCTCTGAAGCTGTCATCAAAGACGATGAATTCAAGCTCGGTTCCAACCAGGGCTTTCATACCCATCTTCTCTAGCTTGTCTATTTGAGCTTTCAAGATTGAACGAGGGGACTGAGGGATTACCTCGTGTGATGTGGTGTGAAGATCGGTTGTGACAATCACGCTGCCAGGAAGCCATGGCGCCATGCGCATGGTTTTCATATCTGGAACCATTGCCATGTCGGCGTAGCCGGTATCCCAAGAGGAGATCTCATATCCCTGGATGGTGTTGTTTTCGATGTCAACTGCAAGTAAGTAGTTGCAACACTCGGCTGCGTGATCTGCGATGTTGTCGATGAAGTGCCTAGCGGCTACTCGCTTGCCGATTAGCCTTCCCTGCATGTCGGTAAAGGCCATGATGACGGTGTCTATTTCACCGGCTTTATAGAGAGTTTTGAGCTGGTCCATTGAGATGTAGCCTTTGGTGGCCATAGGGTAATTCCTCTTCTTTGAGGTTGGTTTTCCAACCACGACATTACAGGAGAGTTCTCCACTGCTTATTAAACCAGCCTAGACCTAGGGCCAGAGGGCCAGAACGGCCCTCTGGATTGTTTACAAATTGAACGAGGTTTTTTGCCCAAAGGGCCAATTTGGGTCCTCAAATGGGTCTAGCATTCGTAGTGAAACAACCCATTCACAATGTCGTGGATGAAGCGCCTCGACCCTCGAGGTGCAATTCTGAAGCGACGGATAGGAAACCGAATGTCTTCGGAAAACACAAAAGTTTCAGGCGTTACCTATAAAAAGCCTGAAGCCGGTTATTTTGAAAAACGCCAGCTGACTCGTGCGGCTGGCCTTTTGGGTCTCTGGGGACTTGCAGTTGCTGCAGTTATCTCCGGTGACTTCTCTGGATGGAACTTTGGTCTAGACGTTGGAGGCTTTGGTGGCCTCTTGATCGCCTTTGGAATTTTGGTGATCATGTACTACGGCCTGATGTTCTCGATCGGAGAAATGGCAGCAGCCATGCCTCACACTGGCGGTGCTTACTCATTTGCTAGAACCGCGATTGGACCCTGGGGAGGTTTCATCACCGGTCTTGCAGAAACAATTACTTATGTTGCAACAACAGCTGTGATTGTTTTCTTCTCGGCATCGTACGCTGACGGAATTACAACGGAGCTGCTAGGAGTATCACTTCCAGCTTGGGCTTGGTGGGTAATTCTCTACGTTGTGTTTATTGTTCTCAACGCTGCTGGTTCACACACCGCATTTAGATTCGCAATCATTGTTGCGGTTATCTCGCTAGCAATCATTCTTGTGTTCTCACTGATGGCTGCTTTCTCTGGACTATTTAGCTGGGATAACCTATTCAACATTGCTCCTGAAGAAGGCCAGAGTGCATTCCTACCATTTGGTATCGAAGGTATTTTGTGGGCTATTCCGTTCGCAGTTTGGTTCTTCCTAGGTATTGAAGAACTTCCACTTGCAGCAGAAGAAGCAAAGGACCCTGCCAAGGACATTCCAAAGGCTGGTTTATTTGCTAGAACTACACTGATTGCTACCGGTTTGTTGATTCTGTTCCTAAACACAGGAATCGTTGGAGCAGAGGAGCTTCGGGTTGCCGGAGAGCCACTACTTGATGGTTTCCGCGTTATGGTTGGAGACCAGCTAGCTGCCCTACTTGGATTGATTGCACTGATTGGTCTATTGGCTTCGCTTCAGGGAATCATGTTTGCTTACGCCAGAAACATGTACTCACTGTCTAGAGCTGGTTACTACCCGAAGGGTCTATCCGTTACCAACAGCAAGAACGTGCCTTTGGCATCGCTAATTGTTGGTGGAGTAATCGGCTTCGTGGCTCTACTAGCCATCGAGGTTCTAACCGCTGTGGACGCTGAAGGTGCCGGTGCAGTTGCCGGAGCAATCGTTCTAAACATCGCTGTATGGGGAGCCATGCTTGCATACATGATGCAGGCAGTTAGCTTCCTAATCCTCCGCCGCAAGCTACCAAACCTAAAGCGCCCATACGTTTCACCTTGGGGTGTTCCAGGAGCTTGGGCTGCTGCGATAATCGCAGGTATTTCATTCGTTGGATACCTAATCAACCCTGCGTTCCAAACTGCCATCTTCGGTATCGCTGTGATCTACGTGATTATGTTGATCATCTTCGCGGTATACGGAAGACACAACCTAGTTATGTCTCCTGAAGAGGAATACGCAATAAAGAACAACAAGTAAATTAGTGATGCGAAACGGGCCGGCATCGCGCCGGCCCGTTTTCACGAATGGAAGCAAATGTCATACATAGGAACACTGGATTTATTCACAATAGGAATAGGTCCATCTTCTTCTCACACCGTGGGACCGATGAGAGCAGCTCGCGCTTTTGCGCTGGAGCTTGAGAACCCTTCCGAGATAACTCGTGTGCAAATAACGCTTTATGGATCTTTGGCCGCCACCGGGGCAGGCCATGGAACAACCAACGCTTTAGTCGCTGGTCTTGCAGGCAACACTCCAGAAGAGTGCAATCCAATGGAAGTTCTAAAACTCTACGAGAACGCCAAAGCCAACAAGCAGATTTCTCTTCTTGGAAACACTGTTGCCTTTAGCGAAAGTGACCTAGTTTTTGAGCGCAAAGAAAGGCTGACCAAGCATTCCAACGGAATGCGATTCCAGGCCTTCAAAAACGACGAGCTCATTCATAGCGCAGTTTTCTTCTCAGTCGGTGGCGGCTTTATCGAGGGCGAAACCGATGTGCTTCGAGTCCACCGAGACGTTCCCTACCCGTTCAATTCAGCTGTTGAGCTCATGGCGCATGCCAATTCGGAAGGAGTATCCATCGCCGAGATTGCCTATCGCAACGAGGTGGCAGTCCATGGCGAGCAGGCCGTTCACGCAAGGCTCACTGCAATCTGGGCAGCGATGAAAGTTTGTATTCAATCAGGGCTCAGCAACGAGGGGGTCTTGCCGGGGTATCTAAATGTCCCAAGAAGAGCTCGGGGTATGACGCAGCGCCTTGCCGAGATGTCGAAAAGTGAGAACAGCGCGGGGGATCTAACCGCCGAGTGGCTTCAAGCCTTCGCTATTGCAGTTAACGAAGAAAATGCAGCTGGTATGAGGGTAGTTACGGCACCGACCAATGGTGCCGCCGGCATCATTCCCGCCGTTGCATACTTTGCCAACCAGTTCCGTGGAATAAGCGATGAAAAGATTGCACGGGAGTATTTACTGACCGCTGGGGCTATTGGCGCGCTGTATAAGTTGAACGCATCTATTTCTGGAGCCGAAGCTGGTTGCCAGGGCGAAGTGGGTTCAGCTTGCTCCATGGCTGCTGCAGGAATCACTGCGGTACTGGGTGGCACCAATGAGCAAATAGAAAACGCGGCCGAAATTGCTATGGAACATAACTTGGGCCTAACTTGCGATCCTGTCGGTGGCTTTGTTCAGTTGCCTTGCATTGAAAGAAATGCCATTGCCGCTGGAACCGCGGTGGCCGCAATGAGACTAGCGATGATGG
>JBIJBA010000026.1:0-11748 GCA_044345455.1 Rhodoluna sp. | reverse complement strand
GATGTAACTCCAGATATCGGTAGCTAGGTTGTGCAAGATTCTGTTGAAGTGAGTAACACCCTGGTAAAGCTCTGCTTGCCAGTCATGAGATTCAATCTGGGTGGTTAGTGGGTTGAATTCAAGACCAAGTGACTCGACAAACTTCTTTGCGAATGCTTGCCAGTCAAAATCAGGCACCGCAACCATGTGTGCGGAGTAGGTTCCAGTAGCGCCAGAGAATTTGCCAAGGTAGCTCGTTTTTTCAATTCGAGCAATTTGTCTTTGGAGCCTGTGAACAAAGACCGCCATTTCTTTACCCATGGTGGTTGGCGTTGCCGGTTGGCCATGTGTCCTAGAAAGCATTGCAACACCAGCAGATGACTTGGCCAGTTGAGAAAGCTCTTGAACCAAAGCTTTGGCTTTTGGTAGCCAGACCGTGTTTACGGCTTCCTTGATGGTCAGAGCGTAGGAGAGATTATTGATGTCTTCGCTGGTAGCTGCGAAGTGAGTTAGCTCGTGTAAGTCTTTGCGATCTAGTTTGGTGAGTTTATCCCTGACGAAGTACTCAACTGCTTTGACGTCATGTTTGGTTGTGGCCTCAATTGCGGCCAATGCTTTGACATCTTCGTCACTGAAGTCTTGAAAAGCTTTTCTTAGAGCTTTGGATTGTTCTTCGGTGACATACCTGTCACGACCGAAGATCTCGGAGTTCGCAAGAATCAACAGCCATTCGATTTCGACTTGGACCCTAGCTCGGTTTAGACCGGCTTCGGAAAGCAATAGAGAAAGCTCAGAAACGGCCGGTGCGTAACGACCGTCTAGCGGGCTAATTGGCTGAGAAGAAAGGCTCACCAAACTATTCTGGCGCATCGATGGCTGTTATTGCCTGCGGGCTTTCAACAATTTGCAAATTCGGTGCCAAAAATCTAGTCAAACAGCGCAGAGTAATTGCGTGGACCAGATTCAGTTTCAAATTGAGCAAAGCCTCTATCGAATTAGGCTTGCCAAGCCTGAGCCTAGTTACTGGTGTGGGGCAGCTGCCTTAGTTGTTACCTCTCAGCTTTCAGCTTTAGAGTCTGAACTAATTGCCCTAGGGCAATCCCTGAACTGGTGACTATTGATAGCTATGGGGGAAATCCAGACATTGTCGCTACCCGCGAAGAAATAAACCGCGTTGCTTTTGAGATAAAACTTGCCGCGGATCAACTAGCCGCTTTTGGCTCGATCGAATCTTTGTTATCTAACCCAATTCACCAGCTGCAGTATCGAGTGGGAACAGTGAGTCTGCTTTCGAAACTAGAGCGCCTACACAGTAATTGCTTGGTTGCATCCGAACAGTATTTTTCTACCGAGGCTCAAATTCACAGGCGATTCGAAATTCACTTCGTTCCAACCCTTGCAGCAATTACCACCAACATCGCTACAACTCTTGGTTGGAAACTAGACCACAGTGTTTCTGCAACCAAGACAGGTACCTTCGTCACAAATTCCCCAGATTCCATTACGAAAGTACTGGATCGGCTATCAGCGCTGTCATCAAAAAAGCAACCTACGGTGGGCATTGACCTTTTCCAGATAGCAGCAGATCAAAGAACCGCGATTGTATATATTCCTGGCACGCAGACTCCAGGTCTGGGGGATGGAACAAATCCACTTGATGTTCAATCCAACATTTTGGCCATGCAGGGTAACGGCATTGCGGCTAGCGAGCGAGCGGTGTTGGAAGCCATGAACCAGGCAGGCATAACACCCACTGACGAAGTGATATTTGTTGGACATTCGCAGGGCGGGATGGTGGCTGGCAATCTCGCGCAGAGCCCAGCCGGTTACATCGCCGCTGGTTTGATAACCATCGGTGCTCCGATTGCGCAATTGAAATTAACTAAGGTTCCGGTGATGGCAATCGAACACGTGAATGATCCAATCCCAAATGTTTCCGGAAGAGTGAATCCACTCACCAAAAACTGGGTGACTATTCAACGCACCTCTCTGGCCTCGGAATCAGATGCCCCGATGCATTCGCATTCTTTGAAAAGTTACAAGAACACGACTGAGAAAGTGGATGCGTCAAAAGACAAGGGAATTGTGAACATAAGGCAGCAGCTGCTGTCTCAGGTGAGCGCGGCGCCAGTTGGAAAGGCGATGGACTTTGTTATCTCTAGAGAATTCTAAGAATCTTGAAAATCCAGCGACCAATCAAGGAAGCAATCGAAATGATTACTGCACCTAAGATTGCCCAGCCCATTGACTCAACCGTTAGGCCCTCAGAGGTGAAGCCATCGATTGTGAAGATGTCGGATCCAATTTGAGATGAAAGCCAAGCAACAAATAACAGAAGTGCCCCATTGATAACAAGCGAGATCAGACCAAAAGTAAGAATGTATAGCGGAAACGCAAGCACCTTGATAATCGGTGCGATTATTGCGTTCACTAAACCGAAGATTGCTCCAACAAGCAAGAAGGAGCCAATTCGCTGCCAGAGCCCTTCACCACCGTAAGGAGTGAGAGTTATGGCTGGGATAAGGATTGTTGCAACCCATAGAGCTAGCGCGTTTATTGAGGTGGAGACAAAGAAACGAATCATTTTTCTATTGTTCCAGCATTAGAGCTAAATTAGAGGCTGTGACTACCTCGGCGGGCCGCGTGCCGCAAGTTCAGATGCTGTCTCCGGATGGTGTGTTTGAGGTGCCTAGCGAATACGCCCACTATGGCAAATACATTGAGAAGCTCACCCTCGAAGATTTTCTAAAGTTTTATCGCGACATGGCAAGAATTCGTCGCTTTGATAACGAGTGCACCGCATTACAACGCCAGGGCCAAATGGGCCTCTGGGTTCCAGCAGTTGGTCAAGAAGCTGCCCAAATCGGATCTGGTTACGCCGTTGGCAAGAACGATCACATGTTTCCTAGCTACCGCGAGCACGGGGTAGCAATAACCCACGGAATCGATTTGATGTCGATCATCAAGATGATGCGCGGTGTGAATCACGGTGGTTGGAATCCTGAGGAAACCAGATTTCATCTTTATGCAATCGTTCTAGGAACCCAGGTGCTGCATGCAGCCGGTTATGCCATGGGTGTCAACTTCGATGGCAACGTTGGAACCGGTGACCCAGAGGTAGACCAAGCAGTAATCACTTACTTTGGTGATGGCGCAACCGCCGAGGGTGATGTTAGCGAAGCTCTATTGTTTGCAGCGGTCAACAAATCGCCTTTGGTTTTCTTTTGCCAAAACAATCAGTGGGCAATTAGCTCGCCAGTATCTGCCCAAACGGTAGTTCCTCTATACCTTCGCGGTGAAGGCTTCGGGGTTCCTGGCATCCAAGTTGATGGCAACGACGTTTTGGCCTGCTACGCAGTAACAGCCAAACACATGGATGACGCCAGAAGCGGCCTTGGCCCATCACTTATCGAGGCACTGACTTATCGAGTCGGAGCACACACCACCAGCGATGATCCTTCGAAGTACCGGCCCCAGGAAGAAACTGATTACTGGATCGCCCGTGACCCGATTACCCGTTTTGAGAAGTTCCTTCGCCGCCAAGGTGTCGGCGACGATTTCTTCCAAGAGGTTGCTCAAGCTGGCGATGATCTAGCAACTCAAATTCGGGAAGCTACCTTTGCTATGCCTAACCCTCCTTTGGAGAACATCTTCAAGTACGTCTATACCGACCCGCACCCGCTGGTTCAAGAGCAGCAGGCCTGGCTAGAAAACTACGAATCCTCTTTTGAGGAGGATTCCAAATGACCAACACAGCTGAGATGAGTATCGCCAAAGCAATCAACGCTGGGATTCAAAAGCAGATGCAAAAAGATTCCAAGGTCTTGGTCTTTGGAGAAGACGTTGCAGAACTTGGTGGCGTGTTTAGAGTCACCGAAGGACTACTAGCAGAGTTTGGCAACAAGAGAGTGTTCAATTCACCAATTGCCGAGTCAGGAATTGTTGGAACAGCAATTGGTCTTGCAATGCGTGGCTACAGATCAGTTGCAGAAATACAGTTTGAGGGTTTTGTTTATCCGGCATTTAATCAAATTGTTTCTCAACTTGCGAAGCTAACAAACAGATCCGAAGGACATCTGAGCATGCCGGTTGTCATTCGAATTCCTTATGGAGGAGGAATTGGTGCTGTCGAGCATCACAGTGAATCACCCGAAGCGTATTTCGCTCACACTCCAGGACTACGAGTAATTAGCCCTTCAAATCCAAACGATGCTTACTGGATGATTCAGCAAGCAATTGAATCAAACGACCCAGTAATCTTTTTTGAACCCAAGAGACGCTACTGGCTCAAAGGAACAGTAAATCTAGATTCACCACCAGCCACCATGCACCAGGCAAAAGTTTTGCGCGAGGGAACTCAAGTAACGCTAGTTAGCTACGGACCGATGGTGGTAACTGCGTTGCAAGCTGCAGATCTTGCTACCGCCGAGGGAATCAGCTTGGAGGTAATTGATCTGCGATCAATTTCTCCAATTGATTTTCCAACAATCTTGAACTCGGTTCGAAAAACCGGTCGCTTGGTTATTGCCTCGGAAGCTTCGACTTCATACTCGGTTGCATCTGAAGTGGCCGCAAGAGTGGCCGAATTGGCCTTTTATAGCCTCGAGGCACCGGTTCTTAGGGTTGGAAGCTTCGATGTGCCATATCCACCTGCCAAACTTGAAGAACTGTTCCTACCCGATGCTGATCGGATTCTAGAAGCAGTAGATCGCTCACTCGCCTACTAAGAAAGGGTAAGAAGATGTCACTTGCAGTATTCAACTTGCCCGATGTTGGCGAAGGTCTAACTGAAGCCGAAATTGTTTCTTGGAAAGTAGCTGCTGGGGACCAGGTAAGCGTGAACCAAGTAATTTGTGAAATAGAAACTGCAAAATCAATCGTTGAGCTACCTTGCCCGTTCGCTGGAACAATCGAAAAGCTCTTTGCCAAAGAAGGTGACACCGTCTTGGTCGGCAACCCAATCATCTCGGTGCAGGCCGAAGGAAACATTTTGGTAGCAGGACCTGCCACCAGCTCTATTCCGATGATTGCTGAATCCGACACCATGCACGAAGCGGTTGCCGATGTGGCCTCATCTGTTGCATCTGACGAAACCAAGCCCAACCTGGTTGGCTATGGTTCCGCAGGTCACGGCGCAACGAGGCGCAAACGCTCTGGTGCCGTTACTGCAGCTTCTTTGGCAAGCGCGATACCAACTGCAACTTCTGCGATTCCATCTGCGCTAAGTGGCGATGTAATCGCAAAGCCGCCGATTCGAAAACTCGCTAAGGATCTAAACGTGGATCTTTCTAAAGTTGCAGCTACGGGTCCAGCTGGTGAAATCACCCGCGAAGATGTTGTCAATGCCGCAACCCAAGCCTCGGTATTTAGAAACCTAACTACACCTGCGATTCCCTCGGAGCGCGAAGAGCGCATTCCAGTCAAGGGTGTCAGAAAAGCAATCGCAACGGCGATGGTGCAGTCTGCCTTTACCGCACCGCACGTTTCGATCTTTGTTGATGTCGATGCAACCAGAACCATGGAATACGTAAAGAGACTCAAAGCTTCAACAGATTTTGCTGGTGTGAAAGTTACCCCATTGCTTCTTATGGCAAAAGCAATGATGTGGGCGGTTAGAAGAAATCCAACCGTTAACTCCACCTGGACAGACAAAGAAATCATCGTTCACAACTTCGTAAACTTTGGTGTTGCTGCCGCAACACCGCGTGGCTTGATTGTTCCAAACATCAAAGATGCCGATCGAATGTCGATGCTTGAACTGGCTCGACAGCTTGAATTACTTGCAGCCACAGCACGTGAGGGAAAAACCACACCCGAAGACATGAAAGATGGAACTATCACCATCACCAACATCGGTGTATTTGGCGTTGACACCGGAACCCCTATCTTGAACCCAGGTCAGGTTGCAATTGTGGCGCTAGGTTCGATTCGTCCAAAGCCTTGGGTTGTGAACAACGAGATCGTCATTCGCCAGGTCACAACCATCGGAGCAACTTTTGATCACCGTGTTGTGGATGGCGATGTGGCATCCAGATTCGTCCAAGACGTGGCTTCGGTCATTGAGGAACCGGCCTTATTACTTGACTAATCACTATTGACAATCATTATCAATAAGTGTTATGTTCGGGTTATGAAAACCAAAAGCCTTGCCTTAGCAACCGCCACAGTTCTTCTTCTTGCAGGCTGTGCAGCCACTGATTCGACCACAGATGCCACCGATGAGCCCTTTGCAGGGCTTTCAATTGTTTCTTCCACCAACGTCTGGGGCGATGTCGCCTCATCGGTAGGCGGGGACCTAGTTCAGGTGGTTTCAATCATCGATAGCTTCTCCCAAGACCCACACTCTTACGAGGCATCCGCCAGAGATCAACTTGCTGTCAACGATGCCGATGTAGTTGTTGCCAACGGCGGCGGCTATGACTCGTTTATTGACACCCTGGCTGAGGCCGCTGGCAACAGCAACATCGTTTATGCCTACCTACCCGAAGAGGGCAAAGAAGAGGACCACGCTGCAGAAGAGGACCATGCCGCAGAAGAAGGCGACCACGACCACGATCATGCTCACGGTAACGAACACGTTTGGTACGACTTCCACGTGGTGGAGGATTTTGCAACTCGACTAGCTGAGCAGCTAAGGACTCTAGATCCAGACAACGCTGCGCAATACACAGCAAACCTTGAAGAGTTCCTAGTTGGAATTGAATCCCTTGAGGAACGCGCAGCGGCTGTTGCTAGTTCGGTTTCTGACGCGAAGGTAATTTCATCAGAGCCAGTAGCCGACTACCTACTTGCGGAGCTGGGTCTTACCAACATCACCCCAGATTCCTTCTCTCAAGCAATTGAGGAAGAGCTGGATGTTTCTCCTGCGGATCTGCTAGAAATTCAGAATCTCATTTCAACGAACTCGGTTGACCTGTTCGTTGTGAACATCCAGACTGGCTCGGTTCAGATTGATGCACTAGTTGAACTGGCGGAAGCTAACGGAGTAGCAGTAATTCAGGTGAGCGAGCTTTTGCCTGAAGGTTTAGGCTATCTCGCATGGATGGAACAAAACATCTCCGCAATTGAGGCAGGTCTAAAGTAATAACTTCTTCCAACGAGGCCGTACTACAGGTCAAAAACGCAAGCCTTGGTTTTGCTGAAAAAAGTGTTTGGAGCAATCTAGACCTGAGTGTGAAACCGGGTGAGTTCATTGCGGTCATTGGAGCAAATGCTTCCGGGAAAACCGTTCTGCTAAAAGCAATCTTGGGTCAGCTGGCTTTATCTGCCGGATCGATTGAACTATTTAGCGAACCGGTTCGTCACGGCTCCAGAGACGTTGGCTACATCCCCCAACATCGCCAAGCCGACAGCGGTTTACCACTTCGCGCCAGAGACCTACTTCGAATGGGACTAGATGGTCACCGCTTTGGTTTGCCACTGCCTTCCTCAAAAACCAATAAACGAATTGCAGAAGTTTTAGAAATGGTCGGAGCAAGCGACATTGCCAACTCTCCAATAGGTCAACTCTCTGGTGGACAACTTCAGCGCATTCGAGTTGCCCAAGCGGTTATCGATAGACCGAAGTTGATCTTGGCGGATGAGCCACTTAGCGCACTTGATCTAAAACAGCAGTCTGTGGTTGCGGAACTGATAAACAATCAGCGCCAACTAAGTGGCGCTGCGGTGTTGTTTGTTACGCATGATGTGAACCCGGTTCTTGACTACATCGACAGAGTTCTGTACTTGGCTAACGGACAGTTCCGAATTGGTACTCCGGATGAAGTTTTGAGATCTGATGTTTTGTCCAAGCTTTACGGTCGCGATGTCGATGTTGTTAGAAACCAGGGACGCATTGCTGTCTTGGGTTCTTCAAACCACGATCATCACGAGAATGAGAAGTGGATCTAATGGACAGATTATTTGACTTCTCTGATTACGACCAGCTAATTCCGCTAGTTCAAAACTCTCTTATTGCCGGTGCACTGCTTGGACTCATGGGTGGGCTTATTGGTGTTTTCGTAATGACAAGAGATATGTCCTTTGCAGTTCATGGCATTAGCGAACTGTCTTTTGCAGGCGCTGCGCTTGCTTTACTGTTTGGACTAAACATTGCACTCGGTGCAACCCTTGGCTCGATAGTTGCCGCGGTCATCATTGCCATCATGGGATCTCGGGCGAAGGATCGAAACTCAATCATTGCCGTGCTGATGCCATTTGGTCTTGGAATTGGAATCTTGGCCCTTGCTCTCTACGAAGGAAGAGCCGCCAACAAGTTTGGGTTGCTTACCGGGCAGATTATTGCTGTTGACGACCCGCAAGTATTCTGGCTGATCGCCACCTCGCTGGTTGTGGTGAGCGCGTTGCTAGTTATCTGGCGACCACTATCTTTTGCCAGCTTGGATCTGGAAGTTGCTGAAGCTAGAGCGGTTCCCACCAAGATGCTCGGAATTGTTTTTATGCTACTCCTGGCCTTGGCGGTTGCGGCATCGGTTCAGGTAGTTGGTGCACTGCTTGTGATGACTTTGCTTGTCACACCAGCTGCAGCTGCCCTTAGACTAACTTCCTCCCCAGTTTTGGTTCCAGTTCTAAGTGTTAGCTTTGCGGTGGTATCTGTAGTGGGGGGAATATTGCTTGCCCTTGGTGGCGGGTTACCAATTAGCCCGTACGTTACAACTTTGTCTTTTGCAATCTATTTGGTTGCCAGAGTTATTGAAAAATCGAAGTCGTGGAAAGTGGTGAAGTAAATGTCTCAAGGGATAAAGCGCAACACTTGGCAAAAATCCGCCGTCAAAGAAGCCCTTTCTGAATCCGCTGGTTTTTGTTCTGCGCAACAACTACATTCATCACTCAAAGATAAAGGTCCAGCTATTGGTCTCGCTACTGTTTACCGTGCACTAAGTGATTTAGTTTCTGTCGGTGAAGCAGACTCGTTGCAATCTACCGATGGCGAGATGCTCTATCGAGCCTGCGGTGGCGGACACCACCATCACTTGATTTGTCGAAACTGCGGCAAGACTGTCGAAATTGAAGCGAACAAACTCGAATCCTGGGCCGACCAGGTTGCAAGAGATCATGGTTTTTCAAACTCGAGTCACGTGATTGACATCTTTGGCGACTGTTCTAGTTGTAGAAAGAAATCAGCAAAGTAGTTCCAATCAACCTGCGCGTGCATTTTCTTTCCATACGTCAACTTATTGAGGTTTGTTAGGATTCGAGCATGTCGGAAACTACGGATGCCTTCGTTCTTGTATTGACCAGTCGGCTTCGCCCTGGACTTGATGGCGGTCATACCGTCTCCACTCTTCAACGAGCAATGCTTCTGGCAAGTTCTGGATTATCAGTCACTCTTGTGACAGTTGATCTTCACCCCAACTATCAGCCGTTCTTGGATAAGTTTCGTGCCATTGGGCTAGCTAATGACAAAACAACAATTCGAAACTTTCTAGAGGAAGTTCGTAAATCACCAGAGATTATTCGAAAGGCAGCAAAGCCTTCCCTCGAAGCTAATCCGTCCAACAAGGAAGTAGTTACCGACGAAGTTGAACTTGATGAACACGGCGTTTCATGGCGACAAGTTTCGCGATCGTCGGACGGGGCAATTGCATTTACAGATTTTTTTGACAACAGCGGCTCGTTACTTTTTAGGTTGCCGTTTGTGGAGCAAGCTGATTGGTGGCGAGCTTCGATAGTTATCGATGTATTTGAAACAGCTGACAATAACTCGACCGCAACTCGTGTTGGAGGCCTTGCTGGTTTCGGAGATCTGTACCGGGCTTGGTGGGATGTTGTAGTTTCGCAAACTCGTGAGCTAAAACCTGCTGCTCCAATTGTTGCAATTGCAGAAGCTCGGCAGGTAGGTGAACTCTTTCTTGGTTACCCGGGTACGTATCTAGTTCACACCGTTCACAGCTCACACACCTTAGCCCCGCATAACTGGGATAGCCCGATGGATAAAATCTGGAGCCAATGGCTTTCTGGCGCGCATAAATACGACGCAGTTGTATGGTTGAGCGAGCAGCAGAGCTTGGATGTTGAAAAGCGCTTGGGTAAAACAGACTTGCAAAGTTTCGTGATTCCAAATCCGCCAACTATTCCGGCGGATTCGGAAAGTATTTTGAAGGCAATTGCTAGTGGAAATCCCGCAAAACCGCTTCGCGCAATCATGATCACGCGACTTGTTTCTGTCAAAAGAGTTGACCATGCGATTAGAGCTTGGCAGAAAGTTGTTCAATCACTTCCCGAGGCCAAGTTAGATATTTACGGTGACGGGCCAGAAAGAGATCAACTTCAGGAGCTGATTGGATCACTCGGTCTCGAAGATAAAGTTACCTTGCATGGCTACCTGGAAAATGCGCGCGAGCAAGCTCGCACCGCTATCTGCCATATCTTGACAAGTAGCTACGAGGGCCAGTCCCTGGCCATCGCAGAGGCCATGGCTCATGGCTGCCCATCGATTTCCTACGAGATCTCCTATGGACCTCCAGAAATGGTTTCAGACGGGCAATCTGGCCTATTGGTGCCAAGTGGCGAAATTGATGCCCTGGCTAGTGCAATTACCAAGGTCCTTGGGGACCCAGAGTTGGCCTCGAAACTCTCGATCGAGGCGGTTATTTGGGCCAAATCGGCTGGCCCCGACAAAACCCTGGCTTCTTGGCAAAAGCTACTCACCCAGATCACCGCCTCAGCACCTAGGTCAGGCCTTTAGACCTTAGAAAAAAGTTGCAACCAGGTCAGAAATTGGCCTAGACTGGCAGAAGTTGTGAGGGTTTATTCACAAATCAAATAAAAGCTTTCAAGCTAATTTCCTTGATTTTGTCTTGTTTTGCCCAGTAGGAGGAACAAATGGCAGCTTACTGCCAGGTAACTGAGACCAAACCACAGTTTGGCCATGCAGTTTCGCACGCTCAGAACAAGACAAAGCGCCGCTTCAACCCAAACATCCAGAAGAAGACTTACTTCGTTCCTTCTCTAAAGAGAAACGTAACTTTGCAACTATCCGCTCGCGGAATCAAGGTCATCGATGCCCGCGGCATCGAGTCTGTGGTTAGCGAAATCCTTGCCCGCGGCGAGAAGATCTAAGGACAGCTAAATGGCCAAAGAAAAGGACATCCGTCCAATCATCAAGATGCGTTCAACTGCTGGCACCGGATACACCTATGTCACCAAGAAGAACCGTCGTAATGACCCAGATCGCATTAGTTTGAAAAAGTATGACCCTGTTGTGCGCAAGCACGTCGAATTTCGCGAGGAGCGCTAAAAATGGCCAAGAAAAGCAAGATTGCCCGTAACGAGCAGCGCAAGATCGTGGTCGAGCGCTACGCCGAGCAGCGTCTAGCCCTGAAAAAGGCCCTAGTAGACCCTAATTCCACCGATGCCCAGCGCGAGGAAGCTCGCCTAGGCCTTCAGAAGCTTCCAAGGAACGCTTCCCCGGTAAGACTTCGTAACCGCGACTCAATCGATGGAAGATCCAGGGGAGTTTTGGCCAAATTTGGCGTTTCCCGCATCAGATTCCGCGATATGGCGCACCGAGGCGAGTTGCCAGGCATTACCAAGTCCAGCTGGTAGTTTTTAGCCATAGCAACACGCCGTCTCGAAATAAAGGGTCCAGGCCAATAGGCCGCCGTTAGATTGATTCGGACATCAAGTCACGTAGAGATCGTCCAGGAGGACCACATGAACAAGAGCGAACTAGTAGCTGCAATCGCAGATAGCACTGGCGAGTCACAGGCTGCCGTAAACCGCATTGTTGACGCAATGTTTGACACTATTGCCAAGGAAATCAGGGGT
>JBIJBA010000070.1:0-4354 GCA_044345455.1 Rhodoluna sp. | reverse complement strand
TATTGACGCGGAAAGTGACTCTAGAGCGTGGACTCCAAACCCACTACCCTCGCCTGCATATAAAAGTCGAATTGGTGAGCTTGAAATACCAACCGTCGCGTCCGTGACCGAAATTAGCAACTCGAGGAAGAATTTCGACACGCAAAAGCAAATAAACACAATATTGAAAAAAAGACGCGCTACAGCGTAATTTCGTGCTAAATCACTAGACTTAAATCAATCTAAACAGGAGAGCAAAAAGAGTGAACGCATTTGATCGAGTAACAAAACGAGTATCAAAACGAGTAAACAAAATATTCCGCAATAACGTAAAGCCGGTTTCAAAGGCAATGGGCAAACTCGCTCAGGATATCGCCGAAGAGACCTCAGCTGAAGTGAAAGAGGTAAAGAAAATGGCAGTAGCCAAGAAAAAGACTGCAGCAAAGCGTAAGCCAGCTGCAAAGAAGACTGCAGCTAAGAAGCCAGCTGCTAAGAAGACTGCAGCAAAGCGTAAGCCAGCTGCTAAGAAGACTGCAGCAAAGCGTAAGCCAGCTGCTAAGAAGACTGCAGCAAAGCGCAAGCCAGCTGCTAAGAAGACTGCAGCAAAGCGCAAGCCAGCTGCTAAGAAGACTGCAGCAAAGCGTAAGCCAGCTGCTAAAAAAGCAGTAGCAGCGAAGAAGCCAGCACGTCGTAAGACTGCAAAGCGCAAGCCAGCTGCAAAGTAGTAATTTCTTTCAATAGTAAAAAACCCCACTCTTCGGAGTGGGGTTTTTTACTTGTCAAAGATTTGGTAAATCTTCGTGTTGAACTTACTTTTAGTTTTTGGAAACTACCCAGCGAACCGAAGATTGCAGGTCCGGGTATTTGAAGCGAAAGCCTGAGGCCAAAAGCTTGGTTGCGGTCATCTTTTGGCTGACAAGAAGTAGCTCTCTAGCCGCCTCGCCAATGAGTAGGTTCATGGCAAATTCTGGGACCCTGAGCCAGGCCGGTCGGCCAAGCTCTTTAGCCAGGGCCTGAACCATCTGCTCGCAGGTTGCTGGCTCTGGGGCGCTTAGGTTGAATGGCCCGTGGGCGGTTGGAGTCTTTATCAAATGAATGATGGCAGCGGCTTCGTCGACCAAGTTGATCCACGCCCAGTATTGTTTTCCAGAACCCAGCGGTCCACCAACAAAGAGTTTGATTAGTGGAACCAGTCTGCCAAGGGCACCGAGTTTTCGACTCATGACGAGTGTGGTGCGAGCCAGCACCACCCGGGTTCTAGCTTTGTGAGCTTCCAGCTCCCAATCGTTGGCAAGATCTGACAGAAACCCTTCGCCCTTGGGGCTGTCTTCATTTAGCCACAGGTTGCCACCTTCGCCGTAAAAGCCTGATGCCGATCCGCTAACTAGGACCTTCGGTGGGTTCTTGGCCGCGTTGATGGCAGCTACCAGGGTTTTGGTCGAGTTGATTCTCGAGTCCACTATTTCCCGCTTGTATTTTCCGGTCCAGGGAATACGACCGGTGGTAGCACCAGCTAGGTTCACGACCGCGTCGATTGTTTCCATAACCTCGGGATCAAGTTGCAGAGCTGCTGGATTCCAGCTGATCTCGTCGCTTGCTTTGGCTTTACGGCGCACAAGTTTCAATGGTTCGTGGCCAGCAGCTTTTAGTTGGCTGTATACCTCGGTTCCTACTAAACCGCTGGCTCCTGAGATTAGAACTCTCATTGTTTCCCCAGTTCGTGAATTGAAGGTTGTTAGCTCAAGACTCTCATACAATTATGGGAGAAATGTAATCGCTCCTTGGGGCCATAGAAATTGGGGTTTTTGTGCCGGCAGCATCAATGAACGTCGAGCCGTGGATTTGGTTTGTATCGGTTGGAATCATCAGCCTGGTTATCCTTTTGGACCTAATCGTTCAGATCAAAAAGCCCCACGAACCGACCTTCAAGGAATCCGCCATTCAGTACACGGTGTACTTTGGGTTGGCATTAATGTTCACACTTGTGGTGAACGAAGTCTGGGGAAGCAGATTTGGCGGAGAGTACCTGGCTGGGTACATAACCGAGTGGTCACTCTCGGTTGATAATCTCTTCGTCTTCCTAATTATTTTTACCAAGTTTAGAGTTCCAAGGCATCTGCAGAGCGAGGCTCTGCTGGTTGGAATTGTTCTGGCCCTTATCTTGCGTGGAATCTTTATCGCTTTGGGTGCAGCAGCGATTGAGAACTTCAGCTGGGTGTTTTACATCTTCGGAGCCTTCTTGCTTTACACGGCAGTGCTCTTGGTTTGGGATACCTTCAAGGAAGAGGACGAAGACAAGGTTCCGGGTGGAAAAGTCGTTGCCTTAATCAAGTCAAGGTTCCGCACCGTGGATGAGTACCACGGAACCAAGTTGACCATCATCCAAAAAGGAAAAAGATACATAACCCCACTTCTGCTCGTAATGATTACGATCGGCTTCACAGACCTCCTGTTTGCACTGGATTCAATTCCTGCCGTTTATGGCCTAACCAGCGAGCCCTACATCGTCTTCATGGCAAATGCTTTTGCCCTTCTTGGACTCAGGCAGTTGTTTTTCTTACTTAGCGGGCTCATGGAGCGGCTCAAGTATCTAGGGGTGGGCCTATCGATAATCCTTGGCTGGATTGGTGTGAAGCTTGTGATTCATGCTTTGCACAAAAACGAACTCCCGTTTATCAACGGCGGAGAGTATGTGAAGGCTGTGCCTGAAATCTCAACTGAGCTTTCTCTCGGGGTTATCATTTCCACCTTGGTTATCACAACCGTGGTGAGCTTGATTGCCACCAGCAAAGAGAAAACCCCTAAGAAGAAAAAGACCTCAAAGAAATCTAGCTAGGAACTAAAAGGTCCAAATACTGGATTCCAACTTTGAATAGTTCGAGATCCGATACATCCCGCGATGTCAAATGGGTCGTTATCCAGTAACTTTGCAAGCTCTTCTGCGGATTCGCTACGAAAAATTAGCAGCGCCTCAGGTGTGTTTACCATCGGTCCAGAGGCTAGAAGAACTTTTTGTTCCAAAAGCTCTGAAAGCCAGGCCCTATGAATAGGTCTAATTTCATCAATCTGGTTGGTGGGCGCTGTGTAAAGGTAAGTGACTGCGAAGATGGGCATTTTTCAATCCTACTTTGGCGGTTTTAGATCCAGCTAGGAAGCCACAACAAAGAAACCAACAACTAGACCTTTAGCCAATTTGGTGTTGCCAAGTGCTCGGTAAAGAATCTGCATCACGAGAACCAGCCCGAGAATCATCCACGGCAGAAAGCTAACCGCGTAGAACTGAAAGACCGTTCTCTCTGGAATCAATAACCAAGGTAGATACAGCGCGCCTACCCCAAGTAACACCAGGCCAATTACTCTTTCCCTAGTTCTTAGGTACCGATAGACAAGGTACAAAAGCGCTGCGGTTGCGAACACCCAAATCAGGGGATTACCCAAAGCGGTGATTGCCGAGGAGCAAGAATCACTTTCGCAGCCCATTTGCCCAGCCGAGAATGTCTCGTAGAAAAATGCAGTTGGGCGAAGCCCCAATAGCCAAGTAATCGGGTGAGATTGGTAAGAGTGATCTTCTGACAAGTTGACGTGGAAGCTATAAATGACTTCGTGATAATTCCACAGCGATTGCGCCCAGTTAGGAAAAACGCCAAAAATTCCTGGCAACGAGTTATCTTCTGACCAGGTTCTTGAGTAGCCTCCCGATGAATTTATCCAGCCCAACCAACTTGTCAAATAAGTTGCGAGGCCAACCGGAACAAGGTTTAGAAATGAAATCACCCCTTGAGCCAAAAGTCCACTGCGAGCCCAGGACTTCTCGCCGGAGTCCCTCCGAAGCACTAACTCCGAAAACACCACATACAGTCCAATCGCTGCCAAAAGATACAGACCAGACCACTTGATGGCGCTAGCGGCTCCAAGAGCCACTCCAGCTAGCACTAGCCAAGGCCTAAACCAGAGCAGAGTTGTTCTTCCTTGCTGAATGGCGTGGCCAATTCTGAGTCTTGACTGCTTGTTATCGATCAGGAAAAACAAGAAACCCAGCAATAGGAAAAAAGTCAGGGGAGCATCTAGCAGCGCAGTGCGGGACATGGTGATCGCCATGCCGTCTATCGCCAGCAAGAATCCCGCCGCTAGGGCAAGCTTGGTTGAGCGAAATAGCCTGTAAGCAACGAGCATTAATAGGGCAACGGTTGCTATACCCAATAGGGCAGTGGAGATCCGCCAGCCAGCTGCGTTATCAGGCCCGAGCAGCCACATCCCGGAGGCGATCAACCACTTGCCAAAAGGCGGGTGCACCACAAAAGCTGGGTCAGCCAGGTAAGAGTAGACATCACCAGATTCGAAGACTGCATTGGCACCTTCTGGCCAGTTCTTCTCG
>JBIJBA010000068.1:0-4386 GCA_044345455.1 Rhodoluna sp. | reverse complement strand
TCCAACCACCGCTTTCAAGTTGGGAGAAAAGCAAGAAGACCCACTTGCGATGTATCTAAATGACATTGCAACCATTCCTGCCAACCTGGCAGGAATTCCTGGCATGAGCCTTCCGGTAGGTCTTGCAAACGAAGACAAACTGCCAGTCGGTGCACAATTTTTGGCACCGGCTCGCGAGGACGCAAGGCTATACAAAGTCGGAGCAGTACTAGAAAAACTCCTTGAAGCCAAATGGTCTAAAAAGATGATGGACTTTGCTCCAGAGCTGAAGGTGAACTAATGGCCAAAGATCAGCTCATGGATTACCAGAAAGCACTTGAAGGATACGAAGTTGTAATCGGTCTCGAAGTTCACGTTGAGCTAAACACCAACACCAAGATGTTTTGTGGTTGCGCAAACGTTTTTGGAGATGAGCCAAACACCAACGTTTGCCCAAACTGCCTTGGCTTTCCTGGTGCAATGCCAGCCGTTAACGGCAAGGCCATTGAAAACTCAATCAAAATTGGTTTAGCTCTGGACTGCCAGATCGCAGCCACCGGAAGATTTGCCAGAAAGAATTACTTCTACCCTGACCAAGAACTTCCAGACTTCGCAGTATGACGAGCCGATTGCCTTCGAGGGAAAGATAGACATCGAGGTGCCTTCTGGCAAAGTCTTCACTGTTGAAATTGAGCGTGCTCACATGGAAGAAGACGCCGGAAAGCTAACCCACGTTGGAGGCAGCACCGGAAGAATTCAAGGGGCAGAGTACTCTCTGGTTGATTTCAACCGGGCTGGTGTTCCACTAGTTGAAATCGTCACCAAGCCCATTTACGGTGCGGGCGATGAAGCCCCTGAACTAGCAGCAGCTTATGTTCGCTCGATTCGCGAGATTGTAAAAAACCTTGGGGTATCTGATGCTCGCATGGAAAGAGGAAACGTTCGCTGTGACGCAAACGTTTCAATTAGGCCAAAAGGTGAAGCAAAGCTTGGCACCAGAACCGAAACCAAGAATGTGAACTCTCTTCGAAGCATCGAACGAGCAGTGAAGTACGAGATTCAAAGGCAAGCTCACCTGCTCTCGCAAGGAATCGCTATTATTCAAGAAACCCGGCACTGGCACGAAGACCGCGGAGCAACTTCTTCTGGTCGACCAAAATCAGATGCCGATGACTACCGCTACTTCCCAGAGCCGGACCTAGTGCCGATTCAGCCTTCGAAAGAATGGATCGAACAGATTCGAGCCACCTTGCCTGAAAAGCCAGCGGTTCGTCGCAAGAGACTTATGGAACTTTGGGGCTTTAGCGAACTGGAGTTCCGTGATGTGGTGAACTCAGATTTGCTCGACGAGATTGACGAGACAGTCAAGGCTGGAGCCAAGCCACAAGCTGCCAGGAAGTGGTGGACCGGCGAGCTTGCAAGAATTGCGAACAGTGAAGATAAAGACATCACAGAGCTGTCAATTACTCCCGTTCAGGTTGCCCAGATTGCCGAGCTCGTTGAATCAGGAAAACTCACCGACCGACTGGCTCGTGAAGTTCTAACTGGAGTCTTGGCAGGCGAGGGAGACCCAGCAGCGATTGTTGCAGCGCGCGGACTTGAGGTTGTCTCAGATGATGGAGCACTACTTGCTGCAATTGATAAGGTGCTTGCTGAGCAGCCAGATGTCTTAGAAAAGATTCGTGAAGGAAAGCTTCAGGCAGCTGGTGCAGTGATTGGTGCCGTTATGAAGGCTATGTCAGGCTCTGCAGATGCTGCCAGGGTTAGGGAACTTGTAATTCAAAGGGCTACCGAAGGCTAAGACTGTCTTTTTGGGGCGGTGTATAACCCTGTGGATAAGTTCAAGCTTTCCCTGAAGGTTAGGGGCTATTTGCTGGGGAGAACTTCGGGCCTAGCCCCCATAATCTCCACAGCCTTAGATCCAGCCTCAGCACCCGCACGAAGGGCACTAGCTACCGAATCCGAAGCAAGCTGCTGAAAACCTGGCTCTTGGACCAGCTGAGCCAGGAACCCACCGCAAAACGCATCTCCTGCTCCCGTTGGATCCACAAGACTTGAACCAATGGAGGCAACTTCAATCAATTCGCCATCGCTCGTGTAGGCCTTAGCTCCAAGGTGACCAGAGGTAACAACATTTAGCCTCACTTTTCCCGAAAGTTCTAGAAGATCTTGTTCTTCTTGGTTTGGAAAGGCAATGTCAGCCAGGCTAATCAGTTCACGAAAACTATCCACACCGTGATCGTTTATGAATCCGTAAGAGCCAGGATCAATTGCTAACAGTGCGCCAGCTGCTTTCACCTTGGTGGCAAACGCAGAAACCTGTTCAAGAGATCTTCCAAGCAAGCTGTATCCAGAAACGTAGACCACTCCAAAACCGGTCGGATCTACTTTCTCTAGATCCAAATCCTGGTTAGCGCCGCGGTCGGTCAGCATTGACCTTGTTTGCCCATCAACTAAAACCACTAGCGAGCCGGTTGGCTTGCTGCTTGATTGCAAACTGCTCTTTATGCCCTGAGCCATTAGTTCCTGCTCAAGTTTGAAAACATCAGCGCTGCCAACGCAGCCGACAAAGGTTGCGGCTGCGCCGTTGTGAGCAATCCAAGCTGCAACGTTGGCAGCTTGGCCGCCCATGGACTTTTGGATCTGAGCCTTGGTATCTGTGTTTGGTCTAATGCTTTCTTCAGGAATGACAATTAGGTCTTCGATTACGTCTCCGATAACCAAGATCTTGTTCACGAAATTGCCGCCCAAGCTTTCGCAATCTCGCCCGCAACACGCACGTTGTTTCTTGCTAGATCAAGATTTACTTCCAGGGACTTGCCACCGGATTCTTCAACAATGAAGCCAAGCAAGAATGGCGTTACCGCTTTGCCGGTAACCCCAGCTTTCTTGGCGGCTTCAAATGCAATAGCGAGCACTCGGTCGTGTTCTTTTGGATCCCATTGTTGCTGAAGGGGAATCGGATTGGCAACAACAATTGCCTGCCCGTGGCCCAGTTCGTCCTGAGCCTTCATGGCCGCTGCAATTTCTGCAGCTGAGTCCAGCTGCCAATCCAGGGTGTAACCAGAGTCGGTTAGCCAGAAGGCTGGGAACTTGTTTGTCTTGTAGCCAATGACTGGCACTGACAAAGTCTCTAGACGCTCGAGAGTTGCTGGGATATCCAATACGGACTTCACCCCTGCGGAAACAACAGTAATTGGGGTAACCGAGAGGGTTGAAAGATCGGCCGACTCATCGAAGGTTTCAATTGCCCCGCGGTGGACTCCACCCAAGCCCCCAGTTGCGAAGACTCTAATTCCAGCCATGGACGCTAAGTGTGCGGTCGCGGCAATGGTTGTTGCCCCAGAAGCTTTTTTGGCCGCAAGGATCGGAATGTCTCGAACGCTGGCTTTGGCAAGATCTTCGTTGGCAATTCGGTCTACACCTATGGAATCAAGACCTATCTGTGGGAGTCCATCAAGGATTGCAATCGTTGCTGGAACCACACCGATAGACCGCAGAATTTCTTCAAATTCTTTGGCAGCTTCTAGGTTTCTAGGTCTTGGAAGACCGTGCGAAATAATTGTCGACTCAAGTGCCACAACTGGCTTACCTGTTGCTAGTGCTTCGGCAACTTCCGGCGAGAGGGCGAATGAGGTCATGAGATAAAGCTAGCTCTCTTTGTTTGATGAAATTCATCTATTGGGGTGAGTAACGGGACTTGAACCCGCGACATCCTGGACCACAACCAGGCGCTCTACCAGCTGAGCTATACCCACCATGTCTTTGAGCTAGGCCCAAAGCTTTTATATTCTATTGCGTTTAGAGCTGGTCGGCTATTTGCTTTGCCGCTTCAGATTCTGGCCCGGGCTGGGAAACAAACACTGTCTGTCGATAGTAGCGAAGCTCAGCTATCGACTCTCTGATATCAGCCAGGGCCCTATGACCTCCATTTTTTTTAGGCAGTTGGAAATAGACCTTTGGAAACCAGCGCTTGGTTAGTTCCTTCACGGAAGACACGTCGATGTTTCGATAGTGCAGGTGGGCATCAAGTTTTGGCATGTATCTATTTAGGAACATTCGGTCGGTGCCGATTGAGTTTCCAGCCAAGGGAGCAGTTCTAACCTCTGGGGCAAAACCCTTGATGTAATCCAGAAGTTTTTGCTCTGCATCAGCAATTTCTAGCCCATCGGCAAGAAGTGGTAATAGCCCAGACTCCTGGTGCATTTGGGTTACAAAATCTCCCATTTGCGCCAGCGAATCTGGCCTTGGCTTGATTACAACGTTTAGCCCAGCCTCATCGAGAATGTTTAGGTCGGAGTCAGTTACCAAAACGGCAATCTCGACCAATGAGTCTTTTTCGACGTCGAGACCGGTCATCTCGCAGTCAATCCAGACTAAGTTCTCCAAGGACTTCATAACTTAGAA
>JBIJBA010000092.1:0-2974 GCA_044345455.1 Rhodoluna sp. | reverse complement strand
AAATAGTTGAGCAGCTCGATGCTTCAGAAGAAGAAGCCGCAATCAAGGAAATCAACGCCGGAGTATATGTCTTTGACGTGGCTCACCTAAGGCAAGGATTGTCCCATCTTGATTCCCACAACGCTCAGGGTGAGAAGTACCTAACGGATGTCGCGGCACTTATTGTCGAGGACAATCACACTGTCGTCGCCCAGATCGTCGCTGACAACTGGTTGGTTCACGGCATCAATGACCGCACTCAGCTTTCAGAAGTAGCAAAAGAGCTAAACGCACGTATTTGTCGCGGTTGGCAGCTTGCTGGAGTCACCATCTTGGATCCTGACACCACCTGGATTGATGTTGAGGTTTCAATTGGCCAGGATGCAATCTTGCACCCTGGAACACATATTCGAGGAGCAACCAAGATTGGGCCGATGGCCGAGATTGGACCCGACGTGGTTATTGAAAGTAGCACTGTCCAGGAAAGCGCCAAAGTAGGTCCGTTTTCCTATCTCCGTAAGGGAACCAACCTAGGTCCCGAGGGCAAGATTGGCTCCTTTGTGGAGACCAAGAACGCCCAGATCGGCCGTGGCTCAAAGGTCCCTCACCTTTCTTATGTGGGAGATGCCGAGATTGGCGAGTACTCCAACATCGGTGCCGGCACCATCTTTGCCAACTACGACGGCGTGAAAAAGAGCAGTTCAAAGATTGGCTCACACGTTCGATCGGGCTCGCACAACGTTTTTGTAGCGCCCATTACGATTGGAGATGGAGCGTATACCGCTGCCGGAACAGTAGTAAGAAAAGACGTAGCACCTGGAGATCTTGGAATGAATGTTGCATCACAGCGAAACATTGCTGACTGGGTCATTTCGAAAAGACCGGGTACAAAATCTTCTGAAGCAGCCGCAAAAAGTAACGACAAATAGAAATCGGGAGCCCGCAGTTGACCATTAAGACCACTGGAGAAAAAAGACTGGCTCTGGTTAGCGGTCGAGCTCACCCCGCCCTCGCAGAGGAAGTTGCAAACCTACTGGGAACCAAACTTGTTCCTACCACGGCTTACGATTTTGCAAATGGCGAAACATTTGTTCGGTTTGAAGAAAGTGTTCGCGGCGTGGACGCCTTCGTTATTCAATCTCACCCCGCTCCTATCAATCACTGGCTCATGGAGCAGCTTCTGATGGTTGATGCGCTAAAAAGAGCTAGCGCGAAGAGAATTACGGTTGTAGCACCATTTTTTCCTTACGCAAGACAAGACAAAAAGCACAAGGGTCGCGAACCAATCTCTGCAAGATTGGTAACTGATTTGTTCAAGGTCGCTGGTGCGGACCGTGTGATGTCTGTTGATTTACACAGCCCACAAATCCAAGGCTTCTTTGATGGACCAGTAGATCACCTTTGGGGACTTCCAATGCTCGCCGATTACGTGAAGAATAAGTGGGGCAAGGATCCGCTAACCGTTGTCTCTCCTGACTCAGGGCGCGTTAGAGTTGCCGACATCTGGGCAGATCGCCTCGGAGCACCGCTTGCCATTATTCACAAGCGTCGCGATCCAAATGTTCCAAACAAGGTTTCCGTTCACGAGCTGGTGGGTGAGGTAGAGGGCAGAACCTGCGTATTGGTAGATGACATGATCGACACGGGAGGCACCATTGTGGCTGCCGCCCAAGCGCTAAAGGCCAACGGAGCCAAGCGGGTAATTGTGGCAGCCACCCACGCGGTGTTTTCAGAACAAGCTGTCCAACGCCTATCGGATGATGCAATTGATAACGTGATTGTGACTAACACCTTGCCAATTCCTCCTGAGAAGGAATTCGCAAAACTAACCGTTTTATCAATTGCTCCACTAATTTCAAAAGCGATTAGAGCTGTTTTTGGCGAAGACTCAGTCACCTCACTCTTCCCCGGCCAGTCCTAAGCTCTCACTGATTGGCGCCTCCGCTCTTGGGGTTGCCTCGATGCTGGGCGCCGGAGTTTTTGTGGTCTTTGCTCCAGCTGCGGAATTAGCCGGGTCAAACCTTTTCCTAGCAATTGCTATTGCAGGATTTGTTGCTGCTCTTAACGCAAGAAGCATGAGACAACTTTCCAAGATCCTGCCAAAAGCTGGTGGAGCATATGCATTTGGAAGAGAGTATCTCTCAAGCAGCTGGGGGTTTTTAGCTGGCATCGCATTCATTCTTGGAAAAGTTGGTTCAGTTGCTGCCATCGCGCTAGCAGCAGCTTCATACATTTATCCGGAAGCAAAACTGGAAGTTGCTTTTGCTGCCCTTGCGCTAATGACAGGCATAAACCTTTTAGGAATTAACCGAACTGCTACAGGAGCAATACTTCTTAGCGTTCCCACGGTAGCGCTGTTATTACTGGTAGGAATCTCGGGATTTCAAGTTGCGGCAGTTGAATCGCAGGGGCAAAGTTCAATAGGTGGAGTTTTACCCGCAGCTGCTTTAATCTTTTTTGCATTTGCCGGTTATGCCAGGGTGGCAACTCTTGGACCAGAGGTAAAAAACCCGAGTGAGAATATCCCCAAGGCAATCACGTTGTCTTTGGTGTTTGTGATCGCAATTTACTTTTTGGTTGCTAATGCCCTACAAGCCCAGCTAGGGACAGCTTTGCAATTTTCGATAGCTCCAATCCGGGACTTTGCAGGAATGGTCCTGCCGTGGCTTCCTAGTGAGGTAGTTGTGTTGGTGGCAGCAACTGCCTGTCTTGGATCACTGCTATCTCTTTTAGCCGGTATCTCTCGAACTGCAGAGGCTATGGCCAAGGACAGGGAACTACCAAGATCTATTGGCCGGAGAAGCAGGCGTTTTGATAGCCCGTGGGTGGCCGATCTTGCGATTCTGGCTATCGCAACAGCGCTGCTTATATCGGGGGACATAACTTGGACAATCGGGATTTCCTCGTTTGCAGTGCTGGTCTACTATGCGATTGCCAACCTCGCCGCCTTTGGGCAACTTACCTCGAAACAGCCAGTGGGCAGATTATTGGCTCT
>JBIJBA010000012.1:0-15988 GCA_044345455.1 Rhodoluna sp. | reverse complement strand
AAAGGCAGTTGGCTTACCAGGGGTGTTAGCTCACGGCATGCTCACCATGGGTGCCGCTGTGCAGGCCGTGGTTGATTTTCTAGGGGACAGCGGAAAAGTAATTGACTACCAGGTTCGCTTCACCAAGCCTGTTTTGGTTGATGCAGTCAAGGGCGCAACTCTGGTTGTGAACGCAACGGTAGTTGAAATAGACGAGACAGCAAAGATTGCCCGAATTGACCTATCGGCCTCCTGCGATGGAGTTGTGGTTCTAGGAAAAGCTCAAGTTCGAGTGAGCATATAGTGACCAGGCTTTCAGAACTCACTTCCATGCGCGTTGGTGGCGAACCGGCCGAGCTAACTGCTTGCGAAACCCGTGAGCAGTTAATTGAAACAGCTAAGAAGGTTTGGGGCTCGGGTGAAGATTGGTTATTACTTGGTGGTGGCACCAACATGGTGGTTTCCGAAAGCATTGAAGACTTATCTGTTATTCAAATCAAAACCAAGGGCATCGAGAAAACCACTGTAGGAGAGAAGCATATCTGGCGAGTGCAAGCTGGTGAAGATTGGGATGAGCTTGTTGCAGCCAGTGTCAATGAAGGTCTCGCTGGCATTGAAGCCATGAGCGGTATCCCAGGAAGCGTTGGAGCATCGCCGGTACAAAACATCGGCGCTTACGGTCAAGAACTAAGCGATGTGTTTTTGAAAGCAGAATTTTTAGATTATGAATCAGGCGAGCTAGAAATTCTCGAGCCAAAACATATGAAATTTGGCTATCGAGATAGCGCCATCAAAAAAGGCAAGACCGGGCTCATTACCTGGATCGAAATTGAACTCATGGATCTTGCCGGCAAAGCGAGACCGCTATATTCAGGTCAAATTGCAAAAGACCTAAATTCCGAAATGGGAGCTCAGCCAAGCTTGGTTCAGGTGCGGCAGTCAGTTTTGAAACTTCGCGCTTCAAAATCGATGGTGCTAGACCCAAAGGACCCAAACAGTGTGAGCTGTGGCAGCTTCTTTACGAACCCAATCGTGAGCGACACTTTTGCTAGAACACTTCCTGCCGATGCCCCATCGTGGGAGACACCAGAAGATGATGGACTAACAGTCAAACTAAGCGCCGCTTGGTTGATTGAGCAATCGGGAATCGATAAAGGCTTTAGTTTGCCAGGATCAAAAGCGGCCATTTCTCAAAAGCATGCTTTGGCAATAACCAATCGCGGTGGTGCAACGGCAGATGAAATCGTCGAGCTCGCAAGATACATTCAAGAACGAGTTGCAGCAAAGTTTGGAATCAACTTGGTCCCAGAACCAAACCTGATTGGTTTCTAGCTAAAGAGTTTTTGGAGGCGCTGGATGCCTTCAACAATTGGCTCATCACCAAGTGCGTAGCTCATGCGAACATAACCTGAAGGACCAAACGCCTCACCAGGAACTAGAGCAACCTCAGCTTTTTCCAAGATGAGATCGCAAAGCTCCAAAGAAGTGTTTATCTGTTTGCCAGCCCAGCTCTTTCCAAGAAGACCTCGCACGTCCGAGTAAACATAGAAGGCACCCTGTGGCATTGGAGCCAACCAGTTGTCGATTTTGGCAAGCTCAGAAACAGCAAGCTTTCGTCTGCGATCGAAAGCTTGCAGCATGTTCTGAACTTCGTCTTGTGGGCCAGTAAGTGCTGCGAGCGCAGCTTTTTGCGCGATGTTGTTCACATTAGATGTCAGGTGCGACTGCAAGTTAGCGGCTGCCTTCATGGCGTCCGCTGGTCCCGCCATCCAACCAAGACGCCATCCGGTCATCGCATAGCTCTTGGCAACACCGTTGACCATGATGGTCTTATCGATTAGCTCAGGCACAACCTCAGTAATTGAATAAGCCTTGAGACCGTCATAAACCAAGTTCTGGTAGATCTCGTCGGTTATTACCCACAGGTCGTTCTGGTGGGCCCAGGTTCCGATAGCTGCAATCTCTTCTTTCGAATAAACCGCACCGGTTGGGTTAGAAGGTGAACACATCAGCAGCACCTTGGTGCGGGCAGTCTTTGCTTTATCTAGCTGTTCAACGGTGACCTTGTAGTCCTGCTCGCTTCCTGCAAAGACCTTAATAGCCTTGCCTCCAGCAAGAGAAATGGCTTCTGGATAAGTAGTCCAGTACGGAGTAGGCAATAAAACCTCATCGCCTGCATCCAGCAGAACAGCAAAGGCTTGATAAACGGCTTGCTTGCCACCGTTAGTAACTACAACCTGGTTAGCAGAAACTTGCGTTCCGGAGTCTCTAAGGGTCTTTTGAGCGATAGCTTCTCGAAGATCAGCAAGACCAACCGCTGGGGTATAGCGGTGGTTCTTTGGGTCTAGAACAGCTTTTGCAGCTGCTTCAACAATGTGAGCGGGGGTTGGAAAGTCAGGTTCTCCGGCTGCGTAGCTGATTACCGGTCTACCCTCAGCTTGCAAGGCTTTGGCCTTGGTGTCGACCTTGAGGGTCGCAGACTCAGCTATGGCAGCTATTCGCTTGGAGATTCGGGAGGCGTTCACGTATCTAAGCCTATCTTGGAGCCTTCAGGGAAGGATCGACCCTTTGCAATCTGGGGGCGGGCAGATTAGAGTAGGACTCAGTAGTTGACAGCTGCGGGAAGCCTAATCTGGCAAATTATCCATATTTAGATTCAATCTAGAAGTGTGTCATTTGCCGCTTTGATCAACGAAGCTGTTTAGCCCCTAAAGGGCGGTGGCTCAATTGGTAGAGCAGCGGTCTCCAAAACCGCAGGTTGCAGGTTCGAGTCCTGTCCGCCCTGCAGACAACGATAGATCGGAAAGAAGTAGAAATGCCAGATGAGCTTCAGCCAGCAGAGGACTTGGTAGTCAAAGCCAAGGCCGATCGCGCTGCAACTCGAAACATCTTTGGACGAATCATTCTTTTTTTCAAGCAGGTTCTAGCCGAGCTTCGAAAGGTTACTAAGCCAACCTACAAAGAGCTTGTTAGCTTCACCGGAGTAGTTCTAGCCTTCGTGGTAGTTGTGATGGCAATTCTTTCCGGAATGGACTTCGTTTTCTACAACCTCGTTACATTCACCTTCACACCAACAAACTAGTTTCAGACAAGGAAACCTCAATTGAGCGAGATCGAACAGACAGAACTCGAGACCGAGACCACTTCGGCACCAGCCGCAGCATTCTCTGCGGTTGAAGAAGTGACCGCGGTCGCCACGCCAGAAGCTCCTGTCGAGACACCTACTTTTGGTAACACTCCTTATCAAGCCCCAGAAGAAACCACCGAGACTCTAGATCCTGAATTAGCTTTTGTTGAGGAAGTTCCTGAAGTTTCAGAAACTGATGTTTCTGAGACTGTGTCTTCAGAAGCAGCATCATCAGATACCGCATCATCAGAAGCAGCATCATCAGAGACAGCAAATTTAGAAGCTGAAGCTTCAGAAGTAGCTAACGAAGAAGCTCCGAAGGACGAGGACCCATACCGCGTATTCAAGGCCGAGCTGCGCTCGCAACCCGGAAAGTGGTTCGTGGTTCACTCCTACGCAGGATATGAAAAGCGTGTGAAGCAGAACATCGAAAACAGACAACTTGCAATTGACGGCGGTGACAAGATCTTCCAGATTGAAGTTCCAATGGAAGACACCATTGAAATCAAGAACGGTCAGAGAAAGCTAGTTTCTAAGGTCCGCATTCCAGGATATGTTCTAGTTCGCATGGAAATGACCGAAGAGTCTTGGTCACTCGTTCGTCACACTCCAGCAGTAACAGGATTCGTTGGTAACTCTCAGAACCCGACTCCTTTGCGACCAGACGAAGCATTCGAAATGCTAAAGACCCTTTACGTTTTGCCTGAAGAGGCAACAGCTAAGGCTGCGGTTAAGGGAACTCAGATGGTCAAGGGCAAGGCAAGAGCTGTTCCAATTAAGATTGATTTCAAGGTTGGCGAGTCCATCATGATCAAGGACGGATCCTTCGCAGGTCTTCCTGGAACAATTTCCGAAATCAAGCCAGAGTCTGGAAAGCTCACAGTCTTGGTTTCGCTATTCGAGCGAGAGACTCCTGTAGAGCTTGGCTTCGAACAAGTCGGACCACTGAACTAAAGATTTATCTAAACCACTAAAAAAGGAAAACAAGCAAATGGCACCCAAGAAAAAAGTCACTGGAATGATCAAGCTTCAGATCCAGGCAGGCGCTGCTAACCCAGCTCCACCGATCGGTCCCGCTCTAGGTCAGCATGGTGTGAACATCATGGAGTTCTGCACCGCGTATAACAACGCAACCGCAGACCAAAAAGGAAACGTTGTTCCGGTTGAGATCACCGTTTACGAAGACCGTTCCTTCACCTTCATCCTGAAGACTCCTCCAGCAGCCGAGCTAATCAAGAAAGCTGCTGGAGTGCCAAAGGGTTCCGCAACCCCGCACACTGACAAGGTGGCGCACCTTTCCAAGGAGCAGCTACTAAAGATTGCCGAGACCAAGATGGCTGACCTAAACGCCAACGACGTTGAAGCAGCCGCAAAGATCATCGCCGGAACTGCCCGCTCCATGGGTATTACCGTCGACGCCTAGAACCTTAGGTAAAAGCAACACCCGCAACAAAAGCAACAAAAAAACTAAAGAAGTAGTGGGAGAACCAGATCGGTTCGCTAACCACAACTGTGACCAGAAAAGGAATAACAGCACATGCCAAAAAGATCAAAGGCCTATCTAGAAGCCGCAAGCAAAATCACCGAGGGTAAGTTCTATACCCCAGCTGAGGCAGTTGCCTTGGTTCGCGAGACCGGATCAAAGAAGTTTGACTCAACCGTTGAAGTTGCCGTCAAGCTAGGTGTTGACCCTCGCAAAGCAGACCAGATGATTCGTGGAACTGTATCGCTTCCTCACGGAACCGGTAAGACCGCCCGCGTAATCGTATTCGCAACCGGTCCTGCAGCTGAAGCTGCAATCAAAGCCGGAGCCGACGAAGTCGGTGGCGACGAACTGATTGAAAAGGTAGCTGGCGGATGGGTCGACTTCGACTCCGCAGTTTCCACCCCAGAGCTAATGGGTAAGGTGGGCCGCCTTGGAAAAGTTCTTGGTCCTCGTAACCTAATGCCAAACCCGAAGACTGGAACTGTTACCCCAGATGTTGCGAAAGCAGTAACTGACATCAAGGGCGGAAAGATTGAGTTCCGTATCGACAAGCAGTCCAACCTTCACTTCATTATTGGTAAGGCTTCCTTCTCTGCAAGCCAGCTAGTTGAAAACCTAGCTACCGCTATGGACGAGATTCAGCGTCTAAAGCCAGCAAGCTCAAAGGGTAAGTACATTATCAAGACAGCTCTTTCCACTACTTTTGGTCCAGGCATCTTGCTGGACACCACAGTAGCCAAGGCCTAACTACAAGCCAAAGAGCCGAAGACCATCGGTCTTCGGCTCTGGCTTTAGGTCTAGAACTAGACTTGACCAGAAAGCTCAAATCACCAAGGCCTAAAAGCCTGTAAGGACGAGTGCCAGATGTTCTCCGCAGCAGATGAAAAGCGCGTATTAGATCTTGTTCCACGGGGCATATTTGTTAACGGCTCTTGGAAAGATTCAGCCGACAAGAAAACTCTTGATGTAATTGACCCAGCTACCGGCAAAGTTCTAGTTTCTATTGCCGACGCTGCCCCAGAAGATGGCATGGCTGCTGTCGAGGCTGCCCATAACGCCCAAGCCGCTTGGGCCAAAACCGCTCCAAGAGAGCGCGCCGAAATCTTGCGCTCGGCCTTTGAAAAAGTCACCGAGATGGCCGACGAGTTTGCACTCGTAATGTCCCTTGAAATGGGTAAACCATTCGCGGAGGCCAAGGGGGAGGTAGCCTACGGAGCAGAGTTCTTGCGCTGGTTCTCCGAAGAAGCACCAAGAATTACTGGCCGCTACGGAACAGCTCCTGATGGCAAGAACCGAATCATGGTTCTAAAAAAGCCAGTTGGCCCATCCTTGTTTATTACCCCTTGGAACTTTCCGCTAGCAATGGCAACCCGCAAGATGGCTCCAGCCATCGCAGCTGGCTGCACCATGATCTTAAAACCAGCTGCCCTCACACCATTGACCTCGATGTTGTTCGTAAAGGTCTTGGAAGACATTGGTCTACCAAAGGGTGTAATCAACGTCGTCCAGACCACAAGACCAGGTTTGGTTACTGGGCCGATCATCAAAGACGAAAGACTTCGCAAACTTTCCTTCACTGGATCAACTGGTGTTGGAAGAGCACTAATTGCTGACTCAGCAGATCGAGTCCTAAAGGTCTCTATGGAACTTGGCGGAAACGCGCCGTTTATTGTTTTCGAAGACGCAGATCTTGATAAGGCAGTGGATGGTGCGATGCTAGCCAAGCTTCGCAACATGGGAGAAGCCTGCACAGCAGCCAACCGAATGATTGTTCACGAGTCGGTAGCAGCAGAGTTTTCCAAGCGCCTTGCAGACAAGATGTCCAAGCTCAAAGTTTCCAGAGGAACCGAAGGTGGAGCAAACATCGGACCTCTTATCGATGACAAGAGTAGAAACGCTGTTCACGCACTGGTAGCCGATGCTGTTTCTAAGGGAGCAAAGGTTTTAACCGGTGGAGCTATTCCAACTGGAGAGGGATACTTCTACCCACCAACAGTTTTGGTTGATGTGCCAACAAATGCGGAGATTCTTAAAGAAGAAATCTTTGGTCCTGTAGCGCCGGTAGTTACTTTCAAGACCGAAGACGAAGCAGTCAAGATTGCTAACTCCACCGAGTATGGATTAATTGCCTATGCCTTCACAAAGGACCTAAATCGCGGGCTACGACTCGCGGAAAAGCTTGAAGTGGGTATGTTTGGACTAAATGCTGGGGTGATTTCAAACCCGGCTGCGCCGTTTGGAGGAGTAAAATCGTCAGGGTTAGGCCGTGAAGGCGGTTTTGAGGGAATCGAAGAGTATCTAGAAACTGTCTACGTTGGCATCGCTGATCCGATGAACGACTAGCAACAAAGGAAAAGGAAAATAGCTGGAATGAGAAAATCAACTTTGAAGATTACAAAAACAGTTTCCATTCTGGCTATTGCCGGACTAGTTCTTGCGGGATGTGCTGAGCCCGAAGTTGAAGAACCAGAAGCGTTTGTTTACCCGTTCGCTCCGCTTACCGGTGTTGCTTACATGAGTGAATCTGAGATTCCAGACACCAACTCCCTTCCTGCTGTTTCTTGCAAAGTAGATAACGCTCCTGCTGCTCGACCTCAATTTAACCTAAACAAATCAGACATCGTTTACGTTCAAATGGTTGAGGGTGGACTCACCAGGTTGCTTGCCACCTGGCACTCACAGCCAGTGGACAAAGTTGGACCAGTTAGGTCAGTTCGTCCAATGGACGCTGACATCGCAGCAGCCTACGGCGGTATCTTCTGCTACTCCGGAGGAGTAGATATGTTTATTGCTTTGCTTCAGGACACTTCTTTGTACCTAGCTGATGAAAACACTCAGCAGTCGGTCAAGCCAAACAGCTTCTCGAGAACTCCAGAGAGATTTGCGCCACACAACATGGTTGTTGACATGGGTCTACTTCAGTCTCAGCACGAGGACCTTGAAGCGCCACAGTCAATCTTCAACTACGCGGCATTCTTGGAAGAAACCCAAGACTACGAGCCATCAAGTGCTAGCTCCGGTAAGACAGCTTCGGATCTAACTATCGAGTACCCGTCTGCAACTAGCTACTGGGCAGGAGATGGCTCCGGAAATCTTCTTCGCACCCAGGACGGTCAGCCTCACATGGATGGCGTATCAGAAGAGCAGGTCAGCGCCAAAAACGTTGTTGTTCTAGAAGTCCAGATTGATAACACCACCTTCAGAGATGCTCGTTACGGTCCGATTCCTAAAACCATCATGATTGGCTCTGGAAAAGTATGGGTGTTTATTGACGGTAAGTACATCGAGGGAACCTGGTCTAAGGCCAATCAGACCGCACCTATTGAACTTCTAGATTCAACCGGTGCTGTCATCAAGCTAGCTCCTGGAAACACTTGGGTAGAACTCAAGCCAGACACCGCAACCATGACAATCACCCCATAGGTTCAAAAGAACCAAAACCCCGGTATTTGCTGGGCTGCAGGGCAGGAACTAGTCCTCGAAAGGCTCCCGGCCGGGAGTTAGCTCCCACGCCGTAGCAGAAATTGCACTCTTGGACACCAAGGGAGATGGTCCTTTAGCGAAATCGTCATAGACGATCTCGACGATTCGTTTTGCTGACTCTCCAGGATACGGAGAGCTTGCTTCAATCAACTTTTGAATTTGTTCTGAACGATTTGGTAACCCAGATTCCCTAGCAACGGCTAATACTTCTTCTAGTTCTTCAAAGGTTTTCACCTTCACCGAACTTGCGGCAGCAAGTTTCCCAGTCGCACTAAATTCCCAGTGACCTTCGTTTTCAAAAAAGATTGTTGGCTTACCAGTAACTAGAGGGTACTCACCAAGAAAAGAGATTCCATCGGTTAGCAAAACATCGGTTGCTAAAAACAATTCAGCATAGGAACCATCTTCATCAACATAGGTGTTAGCTAAAGCATCCCAACGGGCTCTCCAAGAAGTAAGTTCTTCAACAGTTATGACGTTTCTATCGGTCAGTGTGCTCCAAAGGAATGGATGTGGCCTCAAGACAATTTGAATATCTGAATTTGCTTTAGCAAATTCCAACATCTGAAGATAAATCTTCGAAAAAACACCAAAGTTAAACCAGTGCGGTGAATAAGAATGGTGCGGAGCCCAAACTATTTTGAATTTTCCTTCAGAAAGTGGCCAACTTGACTTACCTTGCTGCGCTTCACGCCTAAGATTGTCTATTTTTGGTGAACCGGTGAAGTGAACGTGGCTATTTCCACGTTCAGTTAATGCATAAGCATCAACAACTAGCTTTTCTTGAGTGAAAACAAGTGATGCAAGTTGGTGAAGACGCTGTGTATACAGATGAGTTGCTACCGGAGCATCACCTTGACCGCCACCTGGCTCGTCATCAGGCTCATCGACCATCACAAGTGAGAAATATGGAACGTAAACGAGCCTGGTGAATTCCACCAGGTGATCAAATCTGACTGCTGGTTGGTAGTTTCGCTGCCAGGGGTAGTTCACAAAGACATAATCAGGGGCTAAATCCTTCAAAATGGCCAAACCTTCAAGGTTTTGGCTCCCCGAACCCCCGGAATTGAGCCGAATATGGGGGATTCCCTTGCCTGCGAAGAAAGCATGGGCCTTGTCCTCCTGGGCATAGGCCAATTGGCCAGTTAGCTTCCTGGGCATGGACACCACAATTGGCTCAAAACGAGGGTCTTTGGCCATTTTTTGGTAGATCTCGTCAAGGGCATCCCAAGCCTCGAAATAAAGACCTAATAACACGACTTTGATGGGTTCCATCCCCCAAACCTAGCAAAGTCCTCAGAAATAGCGATTTTGGGCTAATTTTAACAATTTTTCCGAAAAGACACGTTCTAGGTCCTCAAAACAGGTGGTTAACCCCACTTATTTAACTTGTGTATACAAGGGTATTGGTAATCTTCTTTAGTCCCCAAAACCTAGGAAAACACAGGGATTTCTCGACACTTGTGAGGCGTGGCTAGAGATGGCGATTCGGGTATTCGGAAGGGTGCCGTTGAGTGGCCTTGCCCTGCCGAATGGAGAGTTCAACGAGGCTCGGTTTCTGCCAAGTTCCCCCGCATTTTTTGCTCCAAATTCTCATAATCCCCGCCCAATTCTCGGCGCTTTAGCTTCAAGTGAGGCAAAACCGCTGAAATCGAAATTTGGCCGAGGCGGAACAGGTAAACCGAAGTCAGCGTCAGGCAAGCAATTGTCAACCCGCAGGCCTAGTAAGAAACTTCGTCGAACTGTTCTTTTCGGGATTCCAGCACTTGTCATCCTGGGATCGTTCATGGTTGGAGGGTTATCTGATTCTGCAGACGCGACGAGTTCTTGTACCAACCAACAAGGTTCGAATGGAATAACTGACGCGCGCGTAGTTGGTGCGAACTGCGTCCTAACTTTTAGCACAGTTGGCACACATACCTGGACAAAACCAACCGGGGTATCAAGCCTTGCCGATGTGATTGTGATTGCCGGTGGTGGTGCTGGAGGATCGAGGCACGGTGGTGGTGGTGGTGCTGGAGGATTCAATCGGTCATATAACATTTCTGTTCCGAACAGCAGTTACTCAATTACCATTGGCGCGGGAGGAATTGGAACCACAAACGGTTCTGCTGCGCAAACCTCTGGAGGAAACTCAAGCGCTTTTGGAATAACGATGACTGGTGGAGGCCGAGGTGGAGGCACCAACTGGGCAGCCGAAACCGGCGGTTCTGGTGGTGGAGCAAATTTCAACGGCGCGGGAGCTGCAGGTACGGTTGGTCAGGGGAACTCAGGAGGCTGGGGTCGCTCAGCTGGTGGTTGGGCCGGTGGTGGTGGTGGTGGAGCTGCCAGTTCCGGTAGCAGCTCTCCAAGTAATTATGTTGGCGGCCAGGGTGGAGACGGCGTTCAATTCACCATCCGAGGCATCACCGACTACGCAGCAGCTGGAGGCGGTGGAGCGGGCGAATGGGGAGGAGGAGCGGCTGGTGCCAACGCCGCCGGAGGAGGAGTCGGAGGAGGTGGCTCTAATGGTGGAAGTAATGGAGTTTCATGGGGTAGCGGTGGAGGCGGCGGTAGTTTCAACGATTACGCCGGAGTATGGGGTTACAAGGGTGGCGATGGCCGAAGTGGAGCTGTGCTTGTCAGTTATGTAATCCCTACCGCCCCCGCCGCTCCAACACTCAGCTCAATAACTGCCGGAAATGCTTCGCTCTCTGTGGCGTTCTCTGCTCCATCAAGCGATGTAAACACAGCCCCTACCAACTATGAGTATTCGACAGATGGTGGATCAACTTGGAAATCCAGGGCTTCGGGGTCTACTACCAGCCCCTTGTTAATCAGTACAGTGTCCAGCTCGTCCGCAAATTTAGTTGACGGAACGAGCTACAACGTACGTATTAGAGCTGTGAACGTAATTGGCGCATCAACACAGTCCAATCAAGTGAGTGCAAGTCCCGGGATATATGAACTACAAAGCGCAACGGATCTGACATTTGCCGTGACCGGTAGAGCCCTAACCACCCAGCCATCTATCCAGCTTCGCTTTGGTGCCGCTAATCTTTCACAAGCAGGTGTAACCATCACCGCCACAATTAATGCGGGTGCAACCTTAAGTGGAACGCAAACCGCCGTTACCGATTCTTCCGGTGTTGCTACTTTCACCAACCTGACAATTGCAACGGGCACTGTCGGCACTTCGTACACGCTCAGTTTCTCAGCGACCAATTATGCTCAGACCACAGACAGCGTTACCCTAAAGACACTACCCACCTTGATTAATGTCGTTTCATCTACTGCTACCCCGAACGGTGGATTTGTGGACGGGTTTTGGTATGCAGATTCTGCAGGAACCTCAGAAATCACAGCATCGAGTTTGGCGAGCCAACTAGCTGCAAGGTCTGTAACCCTCGAAGCACTGGGAGCATCTTCTGGAACCGAGTCACTACTGGGAACGATCCAATTCCAAACGCCCGTGACAAAATCCTCCGGTTCAGACCAAACAATAACCCTTAAATCGTCACGTCATGTCTTTTTTGCAGGAACTGGAACCCTTCGTTCGGAAAGCGGAAAGCTCAACATCGTTTTTTGGACAGACAGCGAAGGCGACAGTAACGGAGGAGTTCTGCTTGATGGACCATCGTCAGGTTATGCGATCGACACCAACGGGGGTCACATTGCAATGGGCGGAGGCATATCCTCCACTACATGGAATGACCTGACAATACCCGCAGGCTACGCGTCATCAGATTCGGACAAAGGTTCAGCTTGGTGGGGTGTCGAGCTTGGTGTAAACCAAGCAGTGAGCAATCTGAAGTTGATAAAAACAGCTGGCGGCAGCTTGCGTATATATTCGGAGTCCAATGAGGCTACCGGTGTTTCCGCTCTTTATGGTTTTGCTTGGGAGGGAGGTGAGGTAAACACGGGCTCGGGCGCGGTTGAAATTAATTCGCGTACTGCCGGCACTCCGCGTGACGGAAGCAATAACTCTCTTAACTCCGCCCAAAACTTTGGAGTCGGAATCGGGATCAACAACCAAGGCGCCACAGATGCCCCAGCCTTAATTACTACTGGAGCAGTATCAATAACCGGCACAACTGGATCAACAGCTTCTTCAAATCACCAAGGTGTTTACATTGCAAAATCTGATCTTGATGCGGGTAGTTCTGCTATCACAATCAATAGCTCTAGACCTGTACAGTTTGAAGCGGACAATACAATTCGTTCAAGATTCAGCGCCACAACTTCTTCAGGTCAAGTCTCAGTATCGGGTTCCCAGAGTTGGGGTGTTTCCACCACCGGAACAGTTGCGGAAATTTCTAGCCCTTCCTCAATTATTATTGGAGGAGCAGTGAGCGCTTCTGGTGGATTGAGCCTATCTGGGTCATCGATTTCAAATACAGCATCGATAACCTCAAGCTCTGGTGGTGTTTTGCTAAAAGCAGACACCATGGCAATAGGCGCGAATATAACTGCAAGTTCCGGAGCGGTGACCATTAGCCCGGCAACAAACAGCCTTCAGATTGACCTTGGCACAGAAACCGCTGGAAGACTTTCCCTAGTAGACGCTGAGCTGGACCAACTAGTTGCAAGTGTTGTGAGAATTGGTGAAGTTGATGGAGCTAACTCTGGAACGATAAACGTCACAGCCGCCCTGACCCCAACAGGAACGGACACCTTAGCTCTTCGAACTAGCGGGTCTGTAGTTGGAACATCAGGCTCAATTACAATTGCGAACCTCGCAATCGACGCTGCTGAGATAAACCTCCCTGGCAACAATGGCGTTACTGGTGGTTTAGCCCTTAGCGCTTCTGGGGCTACTATGACCTATACCCAAACCTCAGCACCATTTACGCCAAGCACAGTCGACTTAATCGATCCCGTCTATGGAGTTCCAAGCAAAGTTGTTTTGAGTCAAGTACCGACCAATGCGACTGTAGACAAGTTCATGGCGGTTGCTTTCAACCCGCCACCTGTTGTCACATTGCAAGACAGATACTCCAATTCACTCACTTCTTCAAACGAATCCTCTAACGATTACACAGTTACTGCTACCAAAGCTTCAGGCCCCGGCAACCTAAGTGGAACTACTTCTGTAACGACATCGACTACCGGTGTTGCTACTTTCAGCAACTTGAGCATTTCGGATAACACCGGATCTCACACCATAACTTTCACAGTTTCAGTGGTCTTGCCCAGCACAGCTGAGCTAACGGGCTCCCCAAGTGCTACAACCGGTACTTACAATATCCAGTCTGATCAGACCGTTAGCTTTACCTCAACAGCACCTACTAATCCTCGAGTTGGCTCGACCGGATACACCCCCACAGCAACGGCAAGCTCTTCACTGACAGTTGCCTTCACAATTGCAAATAGCTCCTCTGCAGTTTGTTCAATCAGTTCAGGCGTGGTTACTTACCAGAGTGTTGGTACTTGTGTAATAAACGCAAACCAAGCTGGAAACACCTCCTTTGCTGCAGCATCACAGGTTCAGCAAAGCTTCTCTGTTACTCCAGCAAAACTAGATCGACCAGCTGCTCCAACTCTGACCGCTACATCCAGCACCCTCAAGTCCATTGGAGTGTCCTGGACAGCAATTACTGATGCATCCGCTTACACGCTTAGGGTTTACAACTCTCCGGGGAGCGGTGATGCGAGAGTGGTCATTGTTGGAGTTTCTGGAACCTCAGCAACAATCACGGCCAGTTGGTTCCCAGGAATTGCCGACGGCACTGAGTACTACGTCAGCGTTAGCGCTATCGCTTCCTCGTCTGATGGAAATTCAGATGAGGGTGTAAAGGCAGCAGTCACCACAAACTCGCCGGCAGTGACCCCGTCAATTGGAACCCAACCAGTAAGCGCTTCAAAAACCGCTGGACAGTCGGTAACTTTCTCCGTCTCGGCGAGCAGGACCGATGCCGGAGTTCTTAGCTATCAGTGGCGAAAAGGTGGCAGCAACATTTCAGGTGCTACTTCTTCTAGCTACACAATCAACCCGACAGCAACTGCCGATGCAGGGGATTACACAGTTGTTGTAACCAACACCTTGAATGGAACAATTGCTACTGCGACTTCGTCGGCTGCCACACTGACAATGTCCTCAGCTCTAAGCATCACAACTCCATCGAGTGGCTTGTCAGCAACCGTAAATTCTGCCTACTCTTTGACTCTCTCTGCTTCTGGCGGATCAACACCTCGAACCTTCGCAACTGCCAGCGTGGTTCCTAATGGAATAACTTTGAGCTCTGCCGGTGTACTTTCTGGAACTCCAACCCAGTCCGGAACATTCGCAATTACCGCCACCGTGACTGATGCCAATAGCGCTACTGCCTCAACTACGTCTTTCAACCTGGTGGTGGCTGCTGCCCCGGGTCTCACCCCAACTTTCGCAACACCAGTGTCTGCGATTAGCGGGCTTTCTGTTCAGATTACAAACTACGATGCCGACTACACCTGGAGCGGCACTGCAACTTTAGGAACAGTGAGCATCAGTAACACAGGATTAGTCACTTTTTCAGGTGTGGGTAACGGTGAAAGCTCCACAGCAACTATTACTGCTAGCCGAACTCACTACTTGCCTGTGTCAGCCGATGTCACTGCAACCCTGACTCCGATTCCAATCATTTCTTACAACTCTTCTGACTTGAACTCATTCGGTACCACTACAACAGTCAACGATCTTTCTGGACGCAACAACCACGCAACCCGAAGCGCCACAGTAGCCAATAGCTTCGACATTGACTTCTCATCTGGTTCTTGGAAATTCCCTGGGGGAGATAATGCGAATGGACCTTTCATTGACCTGCCTGACATCAACACAGGACAATTCAGCAGTGGAATAACGATTGACTTCGAAGCTAATTTTGGTGGCGCAGATGACTGGGAGCGAATTATTGACTTCCGCCGTGGAAGTGAGTTGAATTTTGCTTCAGGATTAGACAGTTTGTTTATTGCACGCGTGGGAACAACAAACGATCTGGTTGTAGATGCCATACGATCTGGAGTCTCCACCCAATGTAGAGCCAATGGAGCTTTGGCAACCCAAGAGATGCATCGCTGGACCATCAGGCTAACCTCAAGCTCTTGCTTAATCACTAAAGATGGTGTTCCTGTCGCGGACACAAATCAAAATATGTCATTGAACTCAGTGACTTTCTCCAACAACTTCATTGGTAAGAGTAACTGGACTGCTGACAGGCAATTTGAGGGCCAAATCAGGTCGCTCAGAATTTTTGCTGGAAACCTAACGGAAACACAAATCGGAGAATTCAGCTACAAGACAATTAGCTACTACACCAACGGCGGTTCTGCAATTCCAGAAACCGCTAGGGCTAGAACATCTGGCGAGCTGTTCTTACCAACCGCCACCACTCGCACCGGTTACACATTTGATGGTTGGTACAACGGAGCCATTACTGCAACTGCAACAAAACTCGGCTCCGCTGAAGCTCGGTACACACCAAGTGCTGATATTGATGTATTTGCTGGTTGGACCGCCAACTCAAACACCGTTACCTTCTCAGGCAACAATGCAACTAGCGGCAGCGTTTCGAACCAGTCGATCGTTACCGATGCCGCAACAGCGCTAACTGCTAACGCCTTCGAGCGCACCGGTTACACATTTGCTGGCTGGAACACCGCAGCTGATGGCACAGGCACCGATTACACCAACCAGCAGTCAGTTACTCTAACTGGCAACCTGGCACTATTTGCTAAATGGACCGCCAACTCAAACACCGTTACCTTCTCAGGCAACAATGCAACTAGCGGCAGCGTTTCCAACCAGTCGATCACCACAGATGTTGCCACCGCGCTAACTGCTAACGCCTTCGAGCGCACCGGTTACACATTTGCTGGCTGGAACACCGCAGCTGATGGCACAGGCACCGATTACACCAACCAGCAGTCAGTTACTCTAACTGGCAACCTGGCACTAT
>JBIJBA010000066.1:0-4655 GCA_044345455.1 Rhodoluna sp. | reverse complement strand
ATGGCGACAGCTAACCAGCATGAAAACTGCCCTCATACTGCTTCTACTTTTGGCAGCCGGAGCAGTACCAGGTTCGATCTATCCGCAGCGATCTGCCGATCCAAACGGCGTTGCGCAGTTTTTTGATAACAACCCCGAGCTAGCACCGGTTCTCGATTTTTTCCAACTTTTTGATGTTTACGGATCAATCTGGTTCTCGGCAATTTACATTCTTCTTTTCACTTCATTGGTTGGATGCGTGCTTCCAAGAACCAAGGTGCACTATGACGCTCTGCGTCAAGAACCAGTCAAGACCCCAACATCTTTATCTCGCATGCCTGCATATCAAAAGTCCACTACCCCAAAGGGCCTAGACCCGGTTCAGGTAGGAACGCAGATTCTAAAAGGCAGCGGCTACCGAGTTATCAAGCGCGGTAATTCGATCAGCGCCGAGAAGGGATACATGCGCGAAACCGGAAACCTGTTTTTTCACCTATCTCTAGTTGGTGTCTTGATTGCGGTTGGTGTTGGTGGTGGCTACAGTTTTTCCGGCCAAAGGGTGTTGGCTGAGGGTGACACTTTTGTGAACAACCTCGCGGGCTTTGATTCTTTGTCGCCAGGTCTGTTTTTCAACCCAGAGACACTGAAACCACTCAGCGTAACTTTGGAAAAATTTGAAGTTGATTACGATTTCTCAAACGAGACCAACATTGGAGCTCCGCTAGATTTTCGTGCGACTGTCACCCGAAAAACTAGCCCTGAGGATCCAGGCGAAACCTCAGTGATTCAGGTCAATGCACCTTTGGATGAGCCAGGTGCAAGCCTCTATCTAACAGGGCACGGCTACGCACCTGAGATCACCGTTCGAGATGCCAATGGCGACATTAGCTATTCCGGTGCGACAATTTTTCTGCCCCAAGACAACAACATGACCTCGATTGGAATTATCAAGGTTCCTGACAATCAACCAGAGCAAATTGGAATTGTTGCTTTCTTCTATCCCACAGCGGCAGAGCTTTCAACCGGTGCTTACACATCAATGTTCCCTGGGGTTGTAAACCCACTGATCTCGATGAATGTTTACACCGGTGATCTTGGCTTAGACAGCGGTCAGTCAATAAACGTGTATGCACTAGATACCGAAAGACTCACTCAGGTTGCAGGGCGGGATGCACCAACCCCTGGAGTAGTTCTCGAGCTTGGACAAACCAAAGATCTTCCAAACGGCTTAGGCACCGTAACTTTTGATGGCATAAAAAGATTCGCTTCTTTAGACATCGCACATAATCCAGGTCAGTTCTGGGTATTGCTGTTTTCACTGCTTGCTTTGGCTGGAGTCATTGTTGGATTGATTACTCCCCGCCGCAGGGTTTGGGTGAAGAGCACGGCTTCTGGTTTTGAAGTCGCAGCACTTTCCAAGCGAGAGGATCCAAGACTTGAAGAAGTTGTTAGAGAATTAACTCAAGAGATAAAAAAAGGAAGTAAATGAACTCCGTTGTCCTGAATGAAAGCCTGTCCCAGGCCTCCTTACTGGTGGTTTTTGCTTCCATGCTGGTGTTTACCGCAGCTTTCTTGGTATCGGGCTGGCACCTTTCTAAAGCAGCTAGCAAGAAGGTCAAAGAGGTCAAGGCCTCATCCGCCCTAGAGCGCGTCGGCCTTTCTTTGGCCGTCATCGCAACTCTAGTTTTGGCCGCTGGTGTCATCATGCGAGGAATTGCCGCAGAGAGAGTTCCTTGGTCAAATCTTTACGAGTACTCAATTACCGGCGCACTGATTCTCATGATGATTTTCTTGATTTCCATCCGCGTTCCAGAGGTTCGAATTTTGGCTACTTTTGTCGTTGGATTTGTGCTGTTGGTACTTGGCACCGCCGTATCGCTTTTCTATGTAGAGGTTCAGTCGCTGATGCCAGCACTACAAAGCTTCTGGCTCGTGATTCATGTTTTGGTTGCACTTTTGGCAACAGCTTTCTTTAGCATTGCGGCAGCACTATCAACGGCGTATCTACTCAAGACCGCCAACTGGGTTGAGAAAGCAAAGACTAAGGGAGTTGCAAACTTCAAGCGCGTCATGGGAATCTTTCCAAAGAAAGAAACTCTTGAGCAGCTTGCCTATCGATTCAACATCGTTGGTTTCATTCTTTGGAGCTTCACATTGATTGCAGGCGCAATTTGGGCAGAGCGTGCCTGGCACCGCTACTGGGGTTGGGATACCAAAGAAGTTTGGACTTTTATTATCTGGACAATCTATGCCGGTTACCTACACGCCAATGCCACCAGGGGTTGGACCGGCAAGCGTGCAGTTTGGTTAGGACTTGTTGGTTTTGCTGCGGTTGTTTTCAACTTCACCATAGTGAACATGTTCTTCAAAGGCTTGCACGTTTACTCAGGACTCTAAGCCTAGAATTCTGGAGCAACGCTCCAACCTGGCAATCCACCAGTCATACCTGTGATCTTCTGCTTTCAATATCTCAAGCGATGAAGTATTGATTTCTGGACGACGAAGTTCAAGGATTCCATTTTCTGGAATCAATCGGTCAGCTGTTAGGTCACCACCAAATAGGTAACCTGTTCCAAGCCCTGCGTCGTAGTTCAATTCCGGTAGGCAGGAAGCGAAGTGCAATTCGGCAGCCAAACCAATTGAAGACTGCATCGCACTGGAGGCGCAGATTTCAAGTTGCGAGGAATTGGCAATCGCCAGCGCGCTATTGATTCCACCAAGCGGGGCACTCTTAAGAACCAGTAGGTCAGCAGCTCCCGCAAGCTCAACAGCCAACGGGTCGGAAGCTCTTCTTACTGATTCGTCGGCTGCAACCAGTGTTTTTTGCCCGCGTTTGGAAATCTCAATACGAAGCTCAGCTAGTTCGGCGATTGTTGCAACCGGTTGCTCGAAAAATTCAAGATCAATGGAGTCCTTTTCTAGCTTGGCAAGTAGCTCTAGCGCTTGTGCGACTGTGTATCCGCCATTGGCATCTAGTCGCAGCTTAGCGTCGGGGAATAAGTGCTTTACTTGAAGAATTCGAGCCAGATCGTCGGCAGCAGTTTGTTTTGGATCGCCAACTTTCATCTTTACAGTTGAGAATTTTCCTGCGCGGCCAAGTACTTTGGCTACCTCTTCGGTTGGAACCGCAGGCAAAATGGCGTTCACGGGAACCTGTTTTCTTACTGGTTCCGGAAGATCTTCAAAGCCCCACTCGATGGCGGCCTGTAACCAGGTGGCAGCTTCTTCATCTTGATACTCGTTGAAGGCCGCCCACTCGCTCCAGCCATTAGGGCCTTCAAAGACCAGTAGCTCTCGCTCAGTTAGTCCGCGGAATTTGGTGCGTAGCGGAATGCTTACAACCTTGGCGGTAGCAACTAGGTCATTCAGGCGAGGCTTCACATTGTTAGTCTAGGAGCATGGCAAATCAAGTTTCTGAGCTTTTCGACGCCAGCATTTGGCACCAAGTGCCAGGTTTTGAGAAGCAAACAGACATTACTTATCACCAGCACAACTCATTGGGTGTGGTGCGAATTGCCTTTAACCGCCCAGAAGTGCGCAATGCCTTTAGACCAAAAACAGTAGACGAGTTAGCCGCTAGCCTCGAGCACGCCAGAGCCAATTCAAAAGTTGGTGTTGTTTTGCTAACCGGTAACGGGCCATCTGCAAAAGATGGTGGCTGGGCTTTTTCCAGTGGCGGCGATCAAAGAGTTCGTGGCAAAGATGGCTATCAGTACGCCGATGATGAGCAAAACCTAGACCCTGAATACTTGGGCCGCCTACACATCCTTGAGGTCCAAAGACTGATTCGCTTTATGCCCAAGGTAGTTATCGCACTAGTTCCCGGCTGGGCGGCAGGTGGTGGACATTCGCTGAACGTTGTTTGCGACCTAAGCATTGCGAGCATCGAGCACGCCAAGTTCAAGCAAACCGACGCTGATGTTGGATCCTTCGATGGAGGATTTGGCAGCGCCTATCTTGCCCGCCAAGCTGGCCAAAAGTTTGCGCGTGAAATCTTCTTCTTAGGCCAAGAGTATGACGCCAAGAAAGCAGTCAGCATGGGGGTAGTGAACCTAGCGGTAGCTCACAAAGACTTGGAAAAAGCAGGACTTGAGTGGGCTGCAGAAATAATGAGAAAGTCTCCGACTTCGATTCGAATGCTCAAATATGCGATGAACGCGATTGATGATGGCCTTGTCGGACAACAGCTATTTGCAGGAGAAGCAACCAGGTTGGCTTACGCAACCGAGGAAGCAGCTGAAGGCAAAAACGCATTCTTGGAAAAGCGCGCTCCAAACTGGGCGCCGTATCCTTGGCACTTCTAATCAAAAAATGCCAAAGTCACTTGTCGTAGTTCCTGCTAACGAGACCGTCAAAGCTTTGCAAGTGATGATTGACGTTCTCGCTTCCAAGAAAGCTATCTTTGTATGCCCACCTGCAATCAACGGCGTAATGCCCGAATTCGATCCAACTCCAGAGCTTGTTGACGATCAGATAGCTTGCGTTGTCGAGAGCTCGGGATCTACCGGAGCCCCAAAGAGAATCTCAATTTCACTCAAAGCCCTTGAGCATGCCGCAACTGCCGGCCAGGAAAGATTGGGACCTGCTGGTCAATGGTTATTGGCACTGCCGATTAATTTCATTGCCGGTCAGCAAGTTCTATTGCGTTCAGTTCTTGCAGATACTCAACCGGTAAT
>JBIJBA010000081.1:0-3598 GCA_044345455.1 Rhodoluna sp. | reverse complement strand
TCCGTTTAGTTCTAGGGGGCCTTAGCTCACCTAAGAAAATTGACGCCATCAAGGTTTCTCATGGCGGAAAAGTAACTTGGGCACTAGGTTCAGCTTCTGCTGGATTTGATGCTCTGGCCGCTGCCAGAGCTAATTCCATCAGCTGGCCTAAGGGCCCGATGCGCTACTACGTAGCGATGCTGCTTGAACTTGCTAAGTTCAAGCCGATTAAGTACCAGAGCGTGATTGATGGCAACCCAAGAGACTTTGAAGCCATGCTTTGTGTGGTGAGCAACACCGGTATCTACGGTGGGGGAATGCTGGTAGTTCCTGGTGCATCGGTGACCGATGCAAAGCTTGATGTTTTGCTTGTAAAGAAGATGAGCCGCCTTAAATTTGTGACTATTTTCCCAAGGGTTTACAAAGGAACGCACATCACAGATAAAGACGTTGAGATATTCAAAGCGTCAAGGATTTCGATAACAGCTAGCGGTATGCCGATCTACTCAGACGGCGAATACGTTGGCCAGGCTCCATTTGAGGCAGATGTTGTTCCAGGTGCGCTGTTGGTAATCGCTCCAGCTTTATAGGGGGCTGTTGCCTGGTGGTGGGGTGTGGCATAATCGAAAGGTTGCTTACGGCCCCATCGTTTAGCGGCCTAGGACACTGCCCTCTCACGGCAGCGGCGCGGGTTCGAATCCCGCTGGGGTCACGAAATTCGCCCCTGATGACAAAATCTTGGGGGCGAATTCTCTATTTCTAGGTTGTTTAGTCCAGCGGAAGTGGCGGCTGGTGCGAGCCTTGAGTTTCCGGGTGCTTGGTTCGGTAGCGAGTAATAAGTGCGGACAAAACAATAAGTAGTGCAACCGGCACCAACGCTGCCATGTTCAAACCGGTAAACAATGACAGGGCAACAATTGAGCCGGCTACGGCTCCACCGGTAGCACCGGCAAGATTCTGTATTGAGTCACTAAGGCCCTGAACGTTGGTCTTTTGATCTGTTGGCACGCTAACTACCAATAAGGCAGAACCCGCCACAGTTGCTGCTGACCAACCAAGGCCCAATAGAAACAGTCCAATTGTCACCAGGTGCTCCTCCTCGGAACCAAGGCCTGCAATCAATAGCGCTGCAACGAAGATTACCTGGCCGAACAGTATGGTTCTAGTTGGCCCAATCTTGTCGCTGAGAATTCCAAACAGTGGCGCGAAGGCATACATGCCCAAAATATGCAGGCTGATGACAAAGCCAACAAAGACCAAGCTGCCACCGTGGCTTGTGACATGAACGGGCGTCATGCTCATAACCGCCACCATGGTCATGTGCGATAGTGCAATAGAAACAATTGCGTAGCCCGCAACCGGGAACTTGGCCAAGGTGCCAAAAGCACTGGCAATAGAGAGTTTTTTACGCACCTTGACGTTTTGAGCGTCAATCTGTCTGGCAACCAACAAAGGGTCTGGCCTAAGGCCAAACCAGAACACAGTTGTTGCCAACATCTGGGCGATGATTGTGAAAACAAACGGACCGGTTAGCTCCGGTAGTCCTAGCCATTGGCCAACGGCTTCTCCTGGACCAAAAAGATTAGGTCCGGTCACAGCGCCAATGGTGGTTGCCCAGACAACAAGCGAAAGATCTCTACCGACTTTCTTATCTACTGGAATATCGGTTGCGGCAAAGCGAGCTTGCAAGCTTGCGGCTGATCCGGCACCCATGAAAAACAGCGCAACAAGAAGAAGCGGGAATATCCTCAAGCTGGTGGCAGCAATAATAAGTGTCGCTCCGGTGATTGCGAGCGCTGCTCCTAGACCTAGCGAGTATCTTCTGCCTTTGGCAAGAGCAAGACGAGATAGCGGGATAGCCCAGATGGCGGTTCCGAGGGTGGAAAAGGTAGCGGCGGCTCCCGACCAGGCAACGGTGCCTGATAAATCGGCAGCTAGTAGGGCACCAATAGAAAGTGTGGAGCCAAGGCCGAATCCGCTTAGTATTTGGCCTAGGGCAAGGGTTCTAACAGTGCGTTTTTGTAGGAAATCTAGCCCTGTAATACTCACTGACCCAATCTACCTGCTCGGCGGTAAACTGGAGCTTCAACAAATCTAAGGTGAGGCATGTCGGGTAATTCCACACCGCTTACATTGGCGGAAAAGCTTTGGAACAGACATCTTGTTGCCAAGGGCGAAGATGGTGCGCCAGACCTTCTTTATATAGACCTACATTTGGTGCACGAAGTCACTTCGCCACAGGCCTTTGATGGACTGAGACTTGCAGGCCGCAAGGTAAGAAGGCCAGATCTAACTATCGCGACCGAGGATCACAACACTCCAACTGTCGATATCGACAAGCCAATTGCCGATCTGACCTCCAGGGCTCAAATTGAGGCATTGCGTAAAAACGCTGCCGAGTTTGGCATCAGGCTGCACTCTCTTGGGGACAAGAACCAGGGGATTGTTCATGTTGTCGGTCCACAGCTTGGTTTGACCATGCCGGGTATCACGGTGGTTTGTGGGGATTCGCATACTTCTACCCACGGCGCTTTTGGGGCGCTCGCGATGGGTATTGGAACCAGCGAGGTTGAGCACGTGCTCGCTACCCAGACTCTTCCTTTGAAGCCATTTAAGACCATGGCTATTAACGTTGAGGGAACCTTACGCCCTGGGGTTACCTCCAAGGACATCATCTTGGCCATTATCGCCAAGATCTCAACCGGCGGTGGCCAAGGCTATGTGCTTGAGTACCGGGGCAGTGCCATTAGGTCCTTATCTATGGAAGCTCGCATGACCATTTGCAATATGTCTATCGAGGCAGGGGCTAGAGCTGGCATGGTAGCCCCAGATGAAACAACGTTTGCGTATCTAAAGGGTCGCCCACACGCTCCAACCGGCAAAGACTGGGACGACGCAGTTGCATACTGGAAAACTCTCCCTACCGATGAGGGAGCAAAGTTCGACGCTGAGGTTTTCTTGGACGCAGATACTTTGGATCCGTTTGTGACATGGGGAACCAATCCAGGCCAAGGTGTCTCGCTCTTGGATAGCGTTCCTGACCCAGAAGATATCTTGGACCCGAACGAAAAGGCAGCAGCGCTTCGGGCTTTGGAATATATGGATCTAAAGCCAGGAACAAAGATGAAAGACATTCGTGTTGACACTGTGTTTTTGGGCTCTTGCACCAACTCGCGCATTGAGGACCTTCGTGCCGCCGCTGCAATCATAAACGGCAAGAAAAAAGCTGATGGCATTCGCATGATGGTTGTCCCCGGATCACAAAAGGTTCGTATCCAGGCCGAAGAAGAAGGCCTCGACAAGATTTTCAAAGAATTTGGTGCTGAGTGGAGATTCGCCGGTTGTTCGATGTGTTTGGGCATGAACCCAGACCAGCTCGCGGCAGGCGAGCGGGCCGCGTCAACATCAAATAGAAACTTCGAGGGTCGACAGGGTAAGGGCGCTAGAACGCACCTTGTTTCTCCTTTGGTTGCAGCCGCTACCGCCATTCGCGGGACACTATCTTCTCCTGCAGATCTCGAGGTGATGGTCTAATGGAAAAGATCTCCACATTTTCTGGTGTCGCAGTTCCTCTGAAAAGATCCAATGTTGATACCGATCAGATCATTCCGGCAAGCTA
>JBIJBA010000011.1:0-16582 GCA_044345455.1 Rhodoluna sp. | reverse complement strand
TGAAAGAGCAAATACCACCCCTTCTTCGGCCTGATTTTGTGACCCCAGTTTCCCTAAAAGACTTTGCAGCACATTTTGAACTTGAAACCCCAGCAAAGGATGCTGTGCTGACCGGTATCAGCATGAACACCAACGATTTGCGCCCAGGCGACTTATTTGTTGCCATGCCGGGAAAAAAAACCCACGGCGCGGAATTCATTGAAAAAGCACTTGAACTTGGCGCAACCGCTGTTGCCACCGATACCGCTGGACTTGCTTACACCAAACAAATATCAGTTCCAGTAGTTCGAATCGAAAACCCGAGACAGCACCTAGGTAACCTAGCGGCTTATGTTTATGGCAATCTGCCAGGCAAGATGCCACTTCTTTTTGGAACCACCGGCACTAACGGCAAAACCTCGACTACGTATTTGTTGGAAGCAATCCTGCGCCAAATGGGTCAGGTTACTGGACTTACCTCCACCGCCGAGCGTCACATCGCTGGCGAGACTATTGTTAGCAGGCTCACCACCCCAGAATCCCCCGAGATGCAGGCTCTGATTGCAAGGATGCGGGAGAAGAAAGTTACCTCGGTGGCTATTGAGGTTTCTGCCCAAGCGCTATCTCAGCTTCGGGTGGATGGTCTTCACTTCGATGTTGTCGGCTTTACTAATTTGAGCCACGACCACCTCGATGATTACAAAGACATGCAGGAGTACCTAGAGGCCAAGCTGCCGCTCTTTTCTGCACACCGCGCCAAGCGCGGTGTGGTGTGTCTTGATTCAAAATATGGCCGCGACTTTGTTGAAAGATCAGAAGTTCCGGTCGTAACCATCACTAGCGAATTGGGAGTAGAAGCCAAGTGGCACGTTGCTGTTACGGCCGAGAACCCGAAGTACACATCTTTTGTTCTTGCTGGCCCAGACGGGGCAAACATTAGATCTCGCGTCCCACTTCTTGGTGCCCATATGGCAGCAAACGCCGGACTTGCACTTGTGATGCTAATTGAAGCAGGTTTTGACCCTAAAGCGATTGCCAAAGCTATTGAAGGTGGCATTGATGCTTACCTGCCAGGTAGAACTGAGCGAGTCAGCGGTGACACTGGACCTGCGGTTTATGTTGACTTTGGTCACAGCCCGGATGCTTTCTTACACACCCTAGATGCGGTCAGAAAAGTAACCGTAGGAAAAGTAATCATGCTCTTTGGCGCTGACGGTGATCGCGATCCGAGCAAGCGTCCAGCCATGTCCCAAGTTGCTGCAGCGGGGTCAGACATTCTGGTTATTACCGATCACCACCCAAGATTTGAAGACCCATCTTCGATACGTGCTGGCTTAGAAAAAGCTGCACGTGAGTCAGCTCCAAACCACGAGATCTATAACGTCTCACCACCGGAAGCTGCCATTCGCAAAGCGGTATCGCTAGCAACAACCGGAGATGCGATTTTGTGGGCAGGGCCTGGACACCAGGACTATCGAGACATCAGGGGAGTTAGAACCCCATACTCAGCGAGGAAAGAAGCTCGCGATGCACTGAAAGAGCACGGCTGGTCTTAGTTCGTTACCTCGGTGCAGCGCTTAGTTGCATCCAGGACACTTATTGATGAAGCTAGTTCTTCTAGCACCGTGACTCCGGCAACCACGGTTGAGTCAACGATCACTTCGGTTGCGGGTAAGCGGGCGAAAGTAATGAATCGGTAATTGGGAGCTTCTGATTCATCTAGCAACCAATCGATGTCTGATGCGGTCACGCAAACTAGCGAGCTTACTTCGACAGGCTCCAGCCCACAGCGCAAGATCACCGCAGCTGGTTCACCCCAGGCGGCGGTTGATTGGGCGTTGACTCTTCGCTCGGGCAAACCAGCTAGCTCGTCGGGTAGGCGAACAATAATCTCTGCACAAGCCGCGTCATTGGCCTGCTCCGCAGGCTCCAGTGGAACCACCGGAGCGCAGCCAGTTAGCACCAGCACGGAAGCGGTTAGAAGAAGAAGGTGGTTTTTTAGCATCGCTATTAAGGCTACCTTTGATTTGTGAACGACCAAACTTTAGCGCAGCTGGGCGAGATAGAAAGCCTTAGGCGCACGGTGGCGCGCCTAACCCCAAGCGTTCATGCGTTGGTGGGATCTGGCGATGATGCCGCCGTTATTGTTGCCGATCAATCTTTTGTAGTTTCCACCGATACTTTGATTGAAAATCATGACTTTAGATTGGACTGGTCGAGCTCTTTTGATCTTGGCTACAAAGCGGTAGCTACCAATCTGGCTGACATTGCTGCGATGGGAGCAAAACCAACCGCGTTGGTGGTTGCTCTGGTAGTTCCAAAAACTACCAAGATCTCCTGGTTAGAAGGCTTTGCCGATGGTTTAGATGCTGCCTGCAAAGCACTTGCTCCAGGTGCTGGAGTAGTCGGTGGAGATCTTGCCGCAGGAGACCAGCTGGTTGTTTCGGTAACCGTGCACGGCAGCATGGAGGGTAGAACGCCCGTGCTTCGATCTGGTGCACAAGCTGGCGACATCGTTGCGGTGGCCGGAACATTGGGTAAATCTTCCTGCGGTCTGGCGTTATTGCAGTCAGAAAATAAGGACCTAATAAATTCTTACGATGACTGGGTCTCGTATCATTTACGACCAGAGCCACCCATCCAACAAGGTGTTGAGGCTGCTATTGCTGGTGCTACCAGCATGCTCGATCTTTCTGATGGGCTAAGTGTGGACCTAATGCGAATTTGCAAGGCCTCAAGTGTTGCTATCGAGCTTTCATCCAAAGAACTGCAGGGCTTCGAAGCCATGCTTGAGCTTCCAGCTTTGGGATTAGGTTTGGATCCAAAGAATTGGGTTTTGCACGGCGGCGAAGATCACGCACTTGTTGCGACTTTTCCAAGCAATGCTGTTCTGCCAAAAGCTTTCAAGGCCATTGGTGTCGTGACTTCCGGTGACCCAGAGCTTTATCTAGATGGTGTGCCACTGGAAGCCAAGGGCTGGGATTCCATTACTGGAAAGTAACTTAGGGGTGCAGGTCCTTATTTAGTTCCACTCCAGCACCTGATCGAACCAGCGCTTCAACTCTTCCGGTCATCGAGTTGCGCCTGAATAACAAATTGTCAATGCCCGATAGCTCAACGGCTTTTAGGTTCTGCTCTTTGCCATCAGCAATAAGTGTCAACTTGGTTCCCGCGGTTACATAAAGTCCTGCTTCAACCACGCAGTCGTTACCGATCGATATACCAATTCCTGAGTTTGCTCCAAGCAGGGCACGCTTTCCGATGCTGACTTGTTGCTTACCTCCACCAGACAAAGTTCCCATAATCGAGGCTCCGCCTCCAATGTCAGATCCATCACCAACAACTACCCCTTGGGATATTCTTCCCTCCACCATCGAAGCTCCCAAAGTTCCAGCATTGAAGTTCACAAAGCCCTCGTGCATCACAGTTGTTCCGGGAGACAAGTACGCTCCCAATCGAACTCTTGAGGCATCGGCAATTCTTACCTTCTTTGGAGTCACGTAATCCAGAAGTCTTGGAAACTTATCAACTGCGTGAATAACAACCCCTGCTTTGGTAAGTGCTGGGCGCAATCTGTCTAGATCATTCAGTGCGACAGAACCGATTGAGGTGAAAGCAACAATTGGCATGGCAGCAATAAGTCCTTCAAGACTTATGGAGTTGGGCTTTACCAATAGGTGAGAAATCAAATGCAGCCTGAGATAGGCATCCTCGGTTGAGCTAACTGGCTTCGTGAGATCAATCTCGGTTCTAACAACCTGGGTTTCGATTGCTCTTCTGGGGTCAGATCCGACTAGGGCATCAAGTTCTTTTGGTACCACCCAGAGCGCATCGGTTTTTGGAGCGGGGCCGAGTTTTGGCTCTGGAAACCAAACATCCAAGACATGGCCTTGGGCATCTTTGGTTGCCAGGCCATGGCCCCAGGCCTTGGTTGTTTCTTCGCTCATCTTCCAAGATTACAAGCTAGGCTCTGGAATGTGTCCAGCAGGAACCTAAATCTCAATTCTGACGTTGCCGAGCTCACTCGCGAGCTGTGTGACATCGAATCGGTTTCGGGCAATGAGCGTGAAATAGCAGACGCTATCGAATCAGCCCTCAAATCAGTTGGCCACCTGAGCGTGGTTCGAGACGGCGACGCTGTGGTTGCAAGCACCAATCTCGGCAGATTAAGAAGAGTCATTATTGCAGGACACATCGACACCGTTCCGGTAGCGGATAATCTTCCAACCAAACTCATATCATTTGAGCGCGAGCAGGTTATCTGGGGTCGCGGCTCGGTGGATATGAAATCAGGCGTTGCCGTGATGCTGAAGCTCGCGGCAACCCTAACCGAGCCAACAGTTGATGTGACATGGGTTTTTTACGATAACGAGGAAGTGGAAGCAGCCAAGAATGGTCTTGGAAGACTTATGCGAAATCATCCGGATTTGATCAAGGGTGGCTTTGCAGTGCTGTGCGAGCCTACTGGTTCGATTGTCGAGGGTGGCTGCAATGGAACCTTGCGGGTCGAGTTAGTGTTTTCGGGCAAAAAGGCCCACTCAGCAAGGTCTTGGATGGGTGAAAATGCAATTCACAAGCTTGGCTCCGCTTTGGAATTTTTATCGAACTACGAACCACAAGAGATCGAAGTTGATGGCTTGGTATACAAAGAAAGCTTGAACGCTGTTTTGGTCAACGGCGGTATCGCAACCAATGTGATTGCCGATCGGGCAATTTTGACCGTGAACTACCGCTTTGCACCTTCAAAGACGCAAGCTCAAGCAGGAGATTACGTGAAGAGTTTGTTTACCGGTTGCGAGATCAACATTGTTGATAGCGCACCTGGAGCTAGACCGGGACTTCAAAGCCCCGAGGCCAAGGCATTTGTTGCTGCCGTTGGCACAGCTGTCCATCCAAAGTATGGCTGGACTGATGTTGCTAGATTCAGCGAACTTGGCATTCCAGCAGTGAATTATGGACCGGGGGACCCCAATAAAGCTCACGCCGATGATGAATCCCTGCCAGCTAGCCAGATTTACGCCTGTGAGAGTGGATTGAGAAATTTTCTTACCTCAAATCTTTGATAAACTTGAAACTTAGGCCTTCTGGCCAAAGTATTTCAAGGAGTCAAAATGGCAGCAATGAAGCCTCGCACCGGCGATGGACCAATGGAAGCAGAGCGCGAACCTCGCGGTCTAATTATCTTGAGAGTCCCTCTTGAAGGTGGCGGTCGGTTAGTTGTTTCGGTAAACGAAGAAGAAGCCAAGAGCCTCCACAAAGTCCTAGAAGGCGTAGTTAAGAAGAAGTAACTCGCTTGCTGGCCATCAGTAAGCCATCGCCCACTGGCGATAAAGCAGATATGAAATCCTGCTGGGTAGAAAAAAACCTCAAAACATCGCGGTAAATTACTGTAGCCTCATCGCGCATGGCTGGATCTGGAACTCGATCTCGCCAGAGCGCGTGGGAAATTGCCACCACGCCGCCAGGTCTAAGCAATCTGGAAGCCTGCCTGAGCTGATCTTCCAAATCGCCTCGCTCGGCATCTAGGAAAACTAGGTCGTAGGCGGCATCGGCCATGTTGGACATAACCTCGGTTGCCTTACCGGAGATAACCCTGGTTCGAATAGGTGAGATTTTGGCATCTTTGAATGCCATCTTGGCCGCTAGCTGAAACTCGGGGTGAGAATCAATTGTTGCTAAAACCGAATCCTCTGAGGCGCTTAAAATCCACAAACCCGACACTCCGGCACCGGTTCCGGCTTCAACCATGGCTTTGGCTCCTAAAGCGGAGGCGATCAAAGCTAGGTGCGAGCCAACGCTAGGCGTTACACACTCGATTCCTAATTCTTCGGCCCTGGCCCGAGCTTCGATTATGGCTGGCGACTCCGAAACAAAGTCTTCGGTGAACTTCCAGCTTGATATCTTGTCGACCATGATCTCTCCTAATCTCAAAGCTTAGAGCCGCTCGGGTGTAAATGGCCGCAGCCAAAGAGGTAGCCTATATGGGTGTTTGGACTCTCCGGCGAAAAGCTATTAATTCTTGGGTTGATAGCTGTTTTTGTGCTGGGCCCGGATAAGTTACCGCACTACGCCAAACAACTAGCTAACTTCATTAAGTCTTTGAAGAAAATGGCCGAGGGTGCCAAAGGTCAGTTGCAATCTGAAATCGGTGAAGAGCTCGATTGGAAACAACTTGATCCAAGAAAATACGATCCTCGAAGAATCATTCGTGAGGCCTTGGCCGAAACCGATGCCCCAACTTCGGTTGCAACACTAAATAAGCCAACAACCAGAGTGCAGCCAAGGTTAGCTGCGGGTGAAGTTGCACCCTTTGATTCCGAAGCGACCTAGAGCTTCTTCATCACTTTCGCTAGAGCGTTCATCAGAGGCGCCATCTTGTTGTACTGCTTAGCCCTAGATGGGAAATTAAGCAGTCCTGTTGCAATTCCAACAGTTCTAGCTTCGGTAAATCTCAGCAATCCGTAGTGACCATTTCGTCTTCCAACACCGGATTGCTTCATGCCTCCCATGGGGGAGTCAATAGATGCCATCGAGGCGCGGTAACCCTCGTTAATGTTCACCGATCCTGCCATCAGGCGATTGGCAACTTTTTCAGCTAGTTTGACTGGCCCCACCACCGAGGCGTTTAGTCCTAGTTCGGTATCGTTGGCTAATTCAACTGCCTCATCAATGCTGTCGTAACCGACAACTGCAATAAAGGGACCGAAGACTTCTTCGCGAGCTAGTCTCATCTCTGGCTTGATGTTGGTCATTACAGTTGGTGAGTAAAAGTAAGGTCCAAGCTCTGGAAGGGCCTTAGCTCCAGCTAGCACTTTGGCTCCCTTGCTCACAGCATCAGAAACGTAGTCTTCAACGCGCTTTAGTTGGTTGATTCCGGTTAGGGTTCCCATGTCCATCTCGAAGTTGTCGCTTTTTCCGATCTTGAGTGAGTTAACCCGGGCTGCAAGTTCAGCTTCGAAAGCTTCTTTTTGATCGTTTGGCACATAAACGCGTTCAATCGATACACAGAGCTGTCCCGAGTTACCAAAGGCTCCAGCAATAACCTTTTCCGCAGCGTCACCAAGTTTGGCACCTGGAAGAACAATGAGCGGGTTTTTGCCGCCCAGCTCGAGTGAGTAACCAATCAGTCTCTTGGCTGCGCGCTCAGCAACTATCTTTCCGGTCTTGGTTGATCCAGTGAAGGCAACGTAGTCAACCGAGTCAGTAACCGCATTTCCAACGGTTGCACCATCGCCAACCACAATGGTCCAGGCACTATCTGGAATACCGGCTTCGATCGCTAACTTTCTAGCGTAAAGAGAAACCAGAGCTGTTTGGTTATCAGCTTTTTGCACCACTGTGTTACCTGCCGCAAGGGCTGGCAAGACATCAAGCATCTGCAGAGCAAGTGGGTAGTTCCACGGGGTGATTACTCCAACTACTCCAACTGGGGAGTATGTCACGTAGGACCGAGTAACAAAAGGCACACCTGAATTGGTGATCTGCTTTTTTAGGACCTTCGGAGCAATCTTGGCAAAGTAACGAGTGGAGCCAAGAGATCCAGCTACCTCTTCAAAAGCGTGAGCACGTGCCTTGCCGGTTTCGAGCTGCAACAGATCCATCAATTGGTCTTGGTTTTTTAGCATCAGGTCATGTAAAGCAAATAGGGCTGCAGCGCGCGCTTTCACTGGCATCGCTGCAAAGGAAGGTTGAGCAAGTCTTGCATCGGCAACCGCCTTTGCAACCTGGCCAACGCTTAGCTGCGGTAAGTCGTAGATTTTCTGACCCGTGGTCGGGTTCACAATTGTGACCTGGTCGGAACTTTCCGGCAGGTGGGATAAAAGGCTCGGGATGCTGTATTCGCTCATGGTTATCATTCTACGAACGAGTTGATTACTTGGGATCCAGATTCAGCTTCCTACCAGCAAGCAAGCGACCCTGTTTGGCTATCAAGCTGGCAATCTTCTGAATCTCGATAGCTGCGGCATCTTGTGATTCACTGGCACAAAGTGGTGCTCCGGTGTCAGAACCTTCGCGTAAAGCTACCGATATCGGCACTTGGCCAAGTAGCGGAACATCTACTCCAGACAGTGCACTCAATGACTTAGCAACTAGATCGCCGCCACCAGTTCCAAAAAGCTCAATTCTCTTGCCCTCTTGCTCTAGGTAGCTCATGTTTTCAATAACGCCAAAGATTGCTTGGCCGGTTTGTAAGCCGACGGCTCCCGATCGCTCGGCGACCTCGCTGGCAGAAAGCTGCGGTGTTGTCACAACAACCGTTTTGGCGCTTGGCAATAACTGCCCAAGGCTAATTGCCACATCGCCTGTTCCAGGAGGCAGGTCCACTAGCAAAACATCCAGATCTCCCCAGAAGACATCGGTCAAGAATTGCTCGATGGCGCGGTGCAGCATGGGCCCCCGCCAGGCAACTGGCTTGTTGTCCTCAACGAACATGCCAATCGAGATTACTTTTACGCCAAATGCAACTGGGGGCAAGATCAACTCGTCGACCCTAGTTGGCTTTTCGGTTATGCCCAGTTGTGAAGGAATAGAAAAGCCAAAGATGTCGGCATCGATAAGTCCGACTTTTTGCCCTTGGCTAGCAAGAGCCACCGCTAAGTTAGCGGTTAATGTGGACTTACCAACACCGCCCTTACCGGAGCCAATCAAAAAGATGTTGGTCAGGGTGTCTTTATCGAAAGGGTTATGACGCATGGGTTTGCCGCCACGAAGTTTCTTCTTCAAGGCATCGCGTTCTTCAGGGGTCATTACCGTAAGTCTTACGTTGACTTTTTGCACCCCTGGAACTGCTGCCACCGCGTCGTGGGTCTCTTGTTCGATGCGTCTAGCTGCGGGGCAGCCAGTGATTGTGAGCTTTATTTCAACATCTGCGGTGCCATCTAGGAAGCTTACTTTTCCGACCATATCTAGCTCGGTCAGAGCTATGCGAAGCTCAGGATCAATTACTTTTGAAAGAGCTTGATAGATCAGGGCTTCGGACACCCCTTAACTCTACGGACAGGCATGAGAGAATAGAAACATGAGTCAGAAAAATGCACCATCTACCCTTCCCGAAGGCGAAGTTGTTGGCCAGTTCAAAAACTACCTAGAAGCGGTGAAGGTAGTTGAGCAGCTGGTTGATAACGGTTTCCCGGCAAGACTTATTTCCATCATTGGTTCCGACCTAAAAACGGTTGAGACCCTCAAAGGCAAGCTTGGCTACGGAAGGGTGGCACTCTCTGGTGCTGTCACCGGTTCTTGGATTGGACTCTTTTTTGGACTGCTCTTTGGAGCTACCAGCACAACAGAGCAGGTAGTTATTACAAACCTGAGTGCTGGAATAGTTATCGGTGCTGGAGTTGGAATGCTACTAAACGTGATTCGTTTTAGCATGACCAGAAACAAAAGAAGTTTTATATCAGCTCAAGCCGTGGTTGCAAAAAAGTACGACGTGATTGTTCCAACCGGTCAATTAGCTGATGCCAAAAAGGCCATAAAGGCAAGTAAGGTAACTGAGACCAAAAAGCCTGCCTCAAAAAAGCCAGCTTCTAAAAGCTAGCTAAGACTGGCCATCCAGGATTCGATTTCCGCTGGAGTTCTTGGAAGTTTGGCTGAAAGATTCTCAACACCGTCTTTGGTCACCAGCACGTCGTCTTCAATCCTTACGCCGATGCCTCGGAAACGCTCTGGTGCTAATAGGTCGTTCTCGTGAAAATACAAGCCTGGCTCAATGGTGAAAATCATTCCCTCTTTTAGCTCTGCCTCTAAATACATTTCTTTTCTTGCCTGAGCGCAGTCGTGAACATCAAGACCCAAATGATGGCTTGTTCCGTGGACCATCCAGCGCCTGTGGAACTGCTTGTCAGCTTCTAATGATTCTTCTGCGCTAACAGGGAGCATTCCCCAACCGGCAACTTTGTGGGCAATTACTTTCATGGCTGCTTCATGGATCTGGCGGAACTTGATACCTGGTTTGGCTACCGCAAATGCCGCATCGGCTGCTTCGAGCACCGCTTGGTAAATCTCAAGTTGGGCCTCTGAGTACTGGCCGTTTATTGGCAAGGTTCGGGTTATATCCGCTGTGTATAGAGAGTCCATTTCTATTCCAGCGTCAACCAAAACCAGCTCGCCGCTATTTACCGGTCCGTGGTTAGTAATCCAGTGCAGGATGCAGGCATTTTTCCCAGCAGCAGCAATGGTGTCGTAACCCAGGTCGTTACCTTCCAGTCTGGCTCTTGCAAAAAATGCCGTTTCGATAATTCGTTCTCCGCGCGGGTTCTTGGCAGCTTTTGGTAGAGCTTGCACGATGTCTTCGAAGCCTCGGATCGAGCTAGCAACGGCTTGGCGCATCTGATCAATCTCGTAACTGTCTTTTACAAGCCTCAGCTCGGAAACAAACTGCGCGAGCTCACTATCTTCAAGAGATATGGTCTTCTTCTTCTTATCTAGGTAAGCACTCAGTTCTTTGAGGTCGCGAGTTTCTATTTTGAGTAGCCCAGACACATCTTCGAGTGTGGGCCTTGCTCCCACCCAGAATTCACCGATAGCCGGGTTTGCGAAGAACTCGTCGGAGGCTTTGCCAGCTGTTGGGCGCAAAAACAGAATCTGGTTGGAGCCCTTGTTGTCGATAACCAGCACAGAGTCTGGAACAGTTTCTGAACCCCAACCGGTTAGGTGCGCAAAAGCTGCGTGTGGTCGATAGCGATACTCGGTGTCGTTGGACCTTGTCTTGGGTGCACCAGCTTCAATCACAACAAGTTGATTGGGAAAAGCTGCAGCGACTTGGTCGCGTCTTTCTTTTGCGAAATCAGCCGCTGAGCTTGGGGGTATGGCTTTGTTGGAACTTTCCTGCCAGCCACTTGAAATGTAATCAAGAAACTCTTTGCTGTTTGGAGTTCTGGAACGGTTTGTTCCCGTGCCCTCTTTTTTATCGCTAGCCATTGAACTATTGTGTCATTCCAGCGCTGTCTTGCGCGTTGGGTAGTGTTGAGCTAACAGAACAGGGATTTCCATGGTCAAAATAGACCTCCACACGCACTCAACTAGATCCGATGGACTAGATACCCCTTGCCAGCTTGTGACCAATGCGGCTAAGGCGGGAATTAACGTTTTGGCGCTTACCGATCACGACACCGTATCGGGTTGGGATGAAGCTAGATCCAAAGCTCTAGAACTTGGACTTGGTTTTGTTCCAGGTATCGAAGTAACTAGCGTTTCCGACATCGAAAGATTTGGCCGCACCATTCGAATTAGCGTGCACCTACTTGCCTACCTGCCAGATCCAAACCATGAAGCACTGGCTTTGGTGCTGGGAGACACAGTTGCCACCCGCGAGGCTAGAGCCAGAGCAATTGTTGACAAGCTTGCGTCGGAAATGCCGATTACTTGGGAGATGGTTCTAGATCACCTAGATAAAGGTGCAACCATTGGGCGCCCCGCTATCGCGGACACTCTGGTCACGATGAAAAAAGTTTCCGATAGAAGTGAAGCGTTTGATTACTACTTGGCTTCCGATGGACCGTTCTATGTTTCACACTCGGCTGTTTCTACCGTTGAGGCAATTGAGCTAATTGGTATGGCCGGGGGAGTATCAGTAATTGCTCACCCACTAAAAGGCGTTGGCCCAGACACCAGCCCAGAGGATCTGCCAGTTGATCATTTCGAGGAAATGATTCAACGAGGCTTAGCCGGTATTGAGGTTTATCACCGCGACGTTCCAGAAGCTGCCAGATCTTGGTTGCTGGATTTGGCTTCGAAGCATGATCTTGTTGTTACCGGTTCTAGTGATTATCACGGCGTTGCGGGAAAGCCGAATCAGTTGGGTGAGAACACGACCAGCCAGGAGATGTTGGACAAAATCATAAAACTTGGAACAGGAACTAAAGCTTCGCTTTAGCTATTGCCACCGCGGGTGCGATTCCGTGTTCTATTAGCAGTTGCTGCAGGACGATCAGTTCTCTTCTCGCCGGAGCGCTCAGCTTTAGAGTCAGAGCCTCTTGACGGCCTGGAGCTTTTTTGACCTTGGGGCCTGGCAGACTTCGGAGCTTCAACTCTGGTGCTTGCCTTGAGTCTTCCCTTGGTGCCGGCAGGAATGTTCATGTCAGTAAACAGGTGCTCAGAGCTTGAGTAAGTTTCGGTTGGATCCGGTTGGCCAAACTTTAGTTCTTTGTCGATGTGGGTCCAGCGAGCAAGATCTTCCCAGTCCACAAAAGTCACCGCAATACCAAGGCGCCCAGCGCGACCGGTTCTTCCAACGCGGTGCAGGTAGGCCTTTTCGTCTTCTGGCACTGAGTAGTTAATAACATGTGTCACATCGTCAACGTCGATACCTCTAGCTGCCACCTCGGTAGCAACCAGAATGTCTTTTTTGCCGGAGCGGAAATTAGCCATTGATTTTTCTCTGGCTTCTTGGGACATGTCTCCGTGCAAGGCGCTTGCGTTGAACCCTCTGTCAATTAGCTCATCGGCTAGCTTGGCAGCCTGGCGCTTGGTGCGGCAGAAGACAATTGTCTTACCGCGACCCTCGGCCTGCAGAATTCTTCCAACAACCTCGTCTTTGTCGAGCGAGTGTGCCCGGTAAACAAACTGCTTGATGTCGGCTTTGGTTAGTCCCTCATCAGGATCGTTGACCCTGATGTGCACTGGCTTGTTTTGGTAGCGCCTTGCCAAGGAGACAATTGCTCCGGGCATGGTGGCTGAAAACAGCATGGTCTGACGTGATTCTGGAGTGTAAGCGAAGAGCTTTTCAACATCAGGCAAGAATCCAAGGTCTAGCATTTCGTCGGCTTCATCTAGCACCATGAACTGGATGTGTTTTAGGTCAAGCTTGTTTTGCTTCGACAAGTCAATTAGTCGACCGGGAGTTCCAACAATAATCTGCGCCCCGGCATCGATTTCGGCAATTTGTCCCTCATACGCTTTTCCGCCATAGATTGCGGCAACGGTAGTTGAGCGATTTGAGCAAGCGTGCTTTAGATCTTCTGCAACCTGAATGGCTAATTCTCTGGTTGGAACAACTACCAGTGCTTTGGCGCCTTTTTCTGGATTCAGCCCAAGGGACTGAATAAGAGGTAGGCCAAAGCCCAAGGTCTTACCGGTACCAGTTTTGGCTTGGCCAATAATGTCCTGACCGGTAAGGGCAAGCGGTATGGCTTGCTCCTGGATTGGAAATGGACTGGTGATTCCTCGGCCCTCGAGGGCCTGGTAGATATCTTGATCGATACCTAAGTCTTTGAAAGTCAAATTGCTCCTATATATGCTCTTCCTACTCTACTTGCCAAGGCGCTATCCCGTTTATGCTTGAAAGGTGTTTGAGTGGTTGAAATCCTTACGGAAAAAAGTCGGCAAGCTGATTTTGCCTGATCGCGAAGAGCGCTCTGCGAGAAACAAGAACAAAATCAATCTCAAGCCATACACGCCTGAACCTAAGGTATACCTAGGTCAGCTTGCGTATTTATTGCTTTCAAATTTTGAAATTCTTACCAATGAGCTCAAATACGCTCCAACTACTCAATACAAAGCTGCGCTCAGTGAAGCAGCTGCCAAGAGTTTTGAAAAATACCGTGCGGTTTCAAAAAAGCTTTCTGGCTTGGGTGTTGACGTAACTGACTCGATGGATCCTTTCACTGAGCGGATCGACACTTTTCACTCCAGAACTTCAGGCGTTGACTGGTACGAAGCGATCATCAAGACATATCTAGTTTCTGGACTCCTAGATGATTTCTATAAGCGCTTAGCTGTTGGGCTCAACTTGGAACTTCGCGAGTCGATCGAGAAAGCGCTTTCGGATAAGACCTTCGAAAAATTCGCTCAGAAAGTTATTACGGAGGGAAAAGCCATGAACCCTGAGCTTGACTCAAGACTGGCTCTTTGGGGCAGGCGCCTAATGGGGGATGTCTTGCTTGAAGTTAGGGCAGCTTTTGATAATCGCAAGCTTGCCGGTATTGATAAGAAAGCAACGCTAAGCGCTGAGCAAGAAAGAAAAGTAAACCTAGAGTCTTACTCCAAGATCGAGCCACTTATAAGCGAGATGATTGCAGCTCACTCTTTGCGGATGGATTCGATCGGCCTAGCTGCCTAGCAGGGTCAGCTCGTCTTTCTTTTTTCTTTTTGAGGCCAACAACTTTGGACCAAAGTACATAGCTGCCGGCATTGCAAGCATCACAATGGACCAGATCCAAGCATCGGTATAACCAAAGCCAAGGACCGTAAGAAGTATCCAAAGTAAAGAACCGGTTGCCAAAGCAATAGCGGTTGGCACAAAAGAGCCATATCGATCAGATTTAATGTTTACCGCTGGTGCCACTAAGGCCAAAACCGCTGCGTAAAAAACAATGAATAGAAACTCCATTAGGCGATAAACCCAACCCTTCTTGCTTCCTCCGCACCAATCTCGAGATAGGTAACCGAGTCGGTTGGGACCAAAAATACGTTGCCCTTGGAATCCTTAAGGCTAATCAGCTTGGACCCCGACTCGATAGCTGAAGTTACTGTTGCCTCCAGCTCCTTAGCGCTAGCGGAGGTGTCGAAACTGAGTTCGCGAGTGGAGTGCTTGATGCCGATTTTGATGTCCATGACCAACCTTTCTACTACTAGATTACGGCATTGAGCAAGTCACAAGTGAGGTCTTCGTCGCTGGTCCAATTACTCCAAGAAGGCAGTGTCCGATGATTCTGAATCGGATTGCGGCACTAATTTGCTGGCATTACTAGCTGTTGATGCACTCAGCTAGCCATTAGGCTTTTTTACAATCATGGAATTTCAACTATCTGGCGACAGTATCCCATCTGAGTTCATCACGGACGACATGGCCAGAAAGCTCATTGGAAAACCACCGGCTTCGGGTGCCTGGCGCGATGGTGATCCGCTAGGGGATCGAAAGTTCACAACTTCTTTTGATCTAAACCTCGAAAGCGGACAGAAACTGCTCGGGGCGAAGATTGCCTACGAAACCTGGGGAAAACTTAATTCCCAAGGCTCAAACGCAATTTTGGTACTTCACGCACTAACCGGTGACTCTCATGCATTTGGGCCGGCAACTAAGGCACACCCAACCGCCGGTTGGTGGAATGGCGTTATTGGACCCGGCCTAGCAATAGATACAGATAGGTACTTCGTCCTAGCACCGAACATCCTCGGAGGCTGCCAGGGTTCGACTGGACCAACCTCTTTAGATAAAAAAGGAAGAGAGTATGGACCACGTTTTCCCTACATCACCATTCGCGACCAAGTGACTGCACAAGTTGAGCTTTCAAAGCAGCTTGGAATCAAACGCTGGAAAGCAATAATCGGTGGCTCCTTGGGCGGCATGCAGGTTTTGGAATGGGCTATCCAATATCCCGACGCTATGCAAAAAATTGCGGTATTTGCTGCTCCTGCATTTTCTAACGCCGATCAAATTGCTTTGAACTCAGTTCAGCTCGAGGCAATAAAAGCAGATCCCGCTTTCAACGGAGGCGACTACTACGACGCGGCTGCAGGTAAAGGTCCTTACCGGGGTCTTGCATTAGCCAGACGCATGGCGCTACTGAACTATCGCTCACCCGAGGAATTAAATGTGCGCTTTGCGCGGGCTTGGCAGTCGAAAGTGAACCCTTTCGGCGACGGTGGCCGTTTTGCGGTCGAAAGCTATTTAGATTTCCACGGCAATAAATTTACCCGGAGATTTGATGCCAACAGCTACCTGATTCTTGTAGAAGCAATGAACTCCCATGACATCGCTCGCGGACGCGGTTCAATTAAAAAAGCCACTCAAAAAATCAAAGCTGAAATGCTTCTTGTGGGCATCGATAGCGATCGATTGTTCCCAGCAGCGACCCAAGCCGTTATTGCAGATAGTGGTCCAAAAAAACTAGTTGGAAACAAATTATTTGTGATCAAATCGGACTACGGTCACGATGGATTTCTAATTGAAGCCGAGAAGGTCGGAAAGCTTCTAAAGCGCCTGCTGTCAGCTAAGTCTCAAATGCTTGAGTAATCCAAGCCCCCTACCAAAGATAGAAGTTACTATCCCTGCCGGTTTCCTGGGGTCTAGTCGTGTGTATCAAGGACAAATCAGGTTCTTCATTAGGCTGAATTTGCAGCAGCAATCCATAAAGTAGCTGGTGCTAGAAATCCATTGTCAGAAGGCTCGGGTATCTTGATTGACATGACCCAACCAAAGTTTCTTCCCCTCGCGCGAATCGACTCGGTCAGAAACCTCTCACTTCATGAGGCCCAGCTCCAGGCCGTTAACTTGCCCGCCGAAGCCGTCGCTACCGTTATCGGCTCTCCGGGCTCTGGAAAAACTAGCTGCCTGAAAGCCCGCTTTTTGCATCTAGTTGATAACGGCGCCAAGCCAGAACAAGTGGTTGTGATTGCTCAAACTAGAGATAGCGCGAATTTGTACCGCGATCAGTTAGCACTCGAATTACAAAGCGCAACTGCTGGCCCGGTTGCCAAGACTCTAACCAGCATGGCGTTTTCGATACTGGTTGATAAAGCACGCAAGTCAAATGCACCAAAGCCAACATTGCTAAGCGGTAGCGAGCAAGATGCCATGCTGCAAGAAATAATCAAAAATCAAGACCCCGAAATTTGGCCTAAGCAATTAGATTCCACGGTTAGATCGCTAACTGGTTTTAGA
>JBIJBA010000063.1:0-4904 GCA_044345455.1 Rhodoluna sp. | reverse complement strand
CCGACTTATTCGCCCAGCGATGGTCTCTGTGCTGGTTCCGGAGCAGGATTAACCCATGGCTAGCCAAGACTGGTTTGAGAAGGATTTCTATCAGACGCTTGGCCTACCCAAAGACGCTTCCGAATCTGATGTCAAAAAGACCTACCGAAAACTAGCTAGGCAGTATCACCCAGACTCCAACCCAGGCGATGCCAAGGCTGAAGCCAAGTTCAAAGAGATAAGCGAAGCCTTCTCGGTTCTGTCCGATGCAGAACAGCGCAAAGAGTATGACGCAATCAAGGCCATGGGATCTGGTGCAAGATTTACTTCTGGTGGTCAAGGTGCCGGCGGAGGATTCGAAGATGTTTTCTCAAACATCTTTGGTGGTCGCGGTGGCGGCTTTGGCGGTGGCTTTGGAGGATTTGATTTTGGCCCCACCGCAGGAATTGACCTAACAGCCAGAACTTCGATTGACTTTATAGATTCCATCAAGGGCGCAACAATCAAGCTGAGCCTGCAGGGACTGGATTCTTTGAACGTAAAAATTCCAGCCGGTGTTGTTGATGGGCAAAAAGTAAAACTCCGCGGTAAGGGAAGACCTTCACCAAACGGAGGCCCATCTGGAGATCTGATTGTCACCGTGCGGGTAAAGCCACACCCAGTGTTTATTCGCGATGGCATTAACCTGCGCGTGATTGTTCCGGTTACTTTTACTGAGGCAGCTCTAGGGGCAACTATCTCTGTTCCAACATTGGGAGCGGAACCTGTAAAGCTAAAGATTCATCCTGGAATTCCAAACGGCCGTGTGCTTCGCATCAAAGGCCGCGGCGTCGATCTTGGCAACAACCGTGGAGATCTACTTGCAACAGTTGAAGTTGCGGTTCCTTCACACTTATCTGAAAAAGCCAAGAAAGCTCTTTTGGAATTTGACCAGCAAATGCCAAAAGAAGATCCAAGAGCAGAACTTAACTCCAAAGCCGGATTGCTGTAACTAGGGGAGGTGGGAAATGACTGAGCTAGATGAAAACACTCCGCTCTTTGTTATTTCCGTTGCTGCCGAGCTTGCTCTAATGCACCCTCAAACACTCAGGCAGTATGACCGTCTTGGTCTAGTTTCACCTTCTAGAACCGCAGGTCAATCTCGTCGTTACACCATGCGCAATGTTGCACAGCTTCGCGAGATTGCAAGGCTTTCAACAGAGGGTGTTTCTCTAGAAGGCATCAAACGAATTTTGGATCTTGAAAATCAAAACATCGAGCTCAAAAAACGAGTCCGAGATTTAGAGCAGGCGCTGGCAAATGAAATGTTGAACCGTCCTGGAGCAAGAATATTCTCTGCCGGTGATCAAGGTGTTGAAAGCTTGCTCGCTGGCAAGAGACCTGCCAGATCCACTCAAGTTGTTTTATGGAGAGCGAGATAGCCTATCCAAATTTGGATTAGGAAATCTCGACCACAACTGGAACGTGATCGCTCGGGCCTTCACCTTTTCGCTCATCACGCTCAATCTTCGCTGCAGTTACTTTTTCGGCAAAAGAGTCCGAACCCAAAATAAAATCTATCCGCATGCCTTCATTTCTTGGAAAGCGAAGTTGCTGGTAGTCCCAGTAGGTATATCCTTCTGGGATTAGTTTTCTGACAACATCTTGCAAACCAATTTGCTCAAAGGCTTCGAAAGCTTGGCGCTCTGGCGCAGAGACATGAGTGGAGCCAGCAAAAAAGTTAATGTCCCAAACGTCGGTATCAAGTGGTGCGATATTGAAATCCCCCATTAGCGCCAGCGGCGTTGAAGGATCATTTTCTAAACTCTCTGCAGTAATCGCAGCTAGACGATCAAGCCACTCGAGTTTGTATGTGTAGTGGGGATCATCCAATGTTCTACCGTTCGGAACATACAAACTCCAAAGTCTCACGCCATCAAAGGTAGCTGCGATTGCTCGAGCTTCTTCTTTGGTTTCTGGACCAAAGCCAGGCATGCCAGTGAAACCAATTTCGATGTCCTCTGCTGGAATTTTGGATGCGAATGCAACACCGTTCCATTGGTTGAGTCCATGCATGGTGATTTGATAGCCAGCTTCTTCAAACGGGGCATAAGGAAACTGATCTGGTTTGCATTTGATCTCTTGCATTGCCAAAACATCGGTTCCAGAGGCCTCTAGGTAAGCCAATACCCTTCCAACACGGGTTCTTATGGAGTTCACGTTCCAGGTGGCTATTTTCACTCCTTAAACTTATAGCTATGACTTCAAGCACCAGCGACAAAGCAAAACTTGTTCAACTAATCAAGGACTTAGCTGTTGTGCACGGAAAAGTGACCCTGTCTAGTGGAATTGAAGCCGATTACTACGTCGATCTTCGACGAGCAACTCTCCATCATGAGGCAGCGCCTCTAATTGGCAAGCTGATGATTGGAATGCTCGAAGAAGCGGGGATCAAAAACTTTGATGCAGTTGGCGGACTAACCATGGGAGCAGATCCAGTGGCCACCGCAATGCTGCATCAAGCAAGCGCCATGGGAAAAACAGTTGATGCCTTCGTGGTTCGCAAAGAAGCAAAGGCTCACGGTATGGGTCGTCAGGTCGAGGGGCCAGATGTTGCGGGTAAGTCGCTTATTGTTATTGAAGACACATCTACTACCGGGGGATCACCACTAACCGCGGCCGCTGCATTGGAAAAAGCTGGCGGCAACATTTTGGCGGTTGCAACCGTGGTGGACAGAAATACCGGTGCCAGACAGGCCATCGAAGCAAAGGGCTATCGTTACCTGTCACTTATCTCGTTAGAGGAATTAGGTTTATAAATTGAGTAGTAGCCGAGGCATTGCCTCGTACATTTTTGTCGAGCTGTCCAACATCACCAGCGTTATCTCCGGGTCCATGGTCTTCATTGCCCTTCCATGGTTGGCTCTGGAAATTACCGGTTCGGCGGCAATGGCTGGCGCGGTTGTTGCACTTACTGCGATTCCAGGTTTATTTCTCAGCCCAATTCTTGGCACCATCGTTGACCGCATTGGTCGAAAAGTAAGCGCAATAATTTCTGAAGGTCTCTCAGCTGTTGCAATTTTGCTGATTCCGGTTGTTCACAGTTTTATGGAAATTGGATTCGTGCTATTAGTGCTTCTGGCAACGGCCCGGGCAATTGTGAACCCAGCAGGTGCAACCGCAAGAAAATCGATTATTCCAGATATCGCAGGACCGGCGAGAATTTCCCTAGAGCGTGCAAACTCAATTCACGAAGCGGTGTTTGCAACTGGTTTTGCAATTGGTCCAGCGGTTGGAGCGGCTTTCATAGCGCTTATCGGTCCTTACGATGTGTTTATTGTGGTGGCGCTGTTCTCAGCGCTGTCTTCCCTCTCGGCCATCCTGATCAACACAGTCGAACACCGCGGCGATGGAGTTTCTGAAACAGGAAGCTTGCTTCGTGATACTGCTCTTGGCATCAAGACAATTTTCAAGACACCCGCTGTGTTGCTTGGAATGAGTTTTGTCTTGACCCTTGCGATGATTTACCTTCCAACCGAGATGGTTATTCTTCCGGCCCATTTCAACTCACTCGACGATGCAACCGGACTTGGGATCTTGATTTCAACGATGGCTGGAGCATCGGTTCTCGGAGCACTACTGTTTGAAACCCTTCAGAAGTCTTTGAGCTATTCAACAATTCTGAAGCTCGGCTTTATTGGACTTGGACTCTCAGTACTAGTTATGTCTTTTATTCCTCCAATGCCAATCATGCTTGTTGCAGGAGCCGTCCTTGGCTTTAGCTGGGGGCCACTGATGCCAATGCTAAACACAGTTATTCAGCGAGTGATTCCAGAAAACATGCGCGGTCGAGTCTTCGGAATTGAAATGACCATCTGGGGTGCCGGGCCGATGTTGACTGCAGTTGGCGTGGGAATTGCTGTGGACGCAGTTGGCGTTCAGCCGGTGTATTTGTTCCTGGCCATTTTGGTTTTATTCTTGTCGGTGTTTGTATCTTTCAACAAAGCAAACATTCAATTAGACCAAGCGCAAAAGATTGAGGCAGTCTAGGTGCAGCCCGAAGATTCTGATTTCGTAGCAGAACAAACCACTTGGGGAGTGGGTCCTTGGGTTGGCGATTTACCTATTGGTCCTGAAGCTGCAAAATACGATCCAGAGTTGCTAGCAAACGGTGACACCAGAAACGTAGTAGACAAATATCGCTACTGGTCTATGGAAGCTATCGTTGCGGACTTAGATTCAAAGCGGCATAGCTTTCATGTTGCAATCGAGAACTGGCAGCACGATCTAAACATCGGTTCAATTGTTCGAACCGCTAACGCATTTCTAGCCGCCGAGGTACACATCATCGGCAATAGGCGCTGGAACCGCCGCGGCGCGATGGTGACAGACCGTTACCAACACATCAAGCACCATCCAACCGTTGAAGATTTTGTTGCGTGGGCTGCAACTGCTAACGATGGCAAGGAGCTACCGATTATTGCAATTGATAATGTGCCTGGCTGTAAGCAGCTAGAGAGCTATCAAATGCCAAAGAACTGCGTTTTGCTATTTGGTCAGGAAGGCCCTGGTTTGTCTGAGGGAGCAATCGAGGCTTCGCAAGATGTAGTGGAAATCACCCAGTACGGTTCCACAAGGTCCATAAACGCCAGTGCGGCAGCAGCTATCACCATGCACGCTTGGATCAGCCAGCACAAGTTTGGCTCCTAACAAGTCCCCAGAGGCCCAGAACTAGCTAGCTGGTAGGATTTTCTGGTGCCCGCAATAGTCCTAGTTGGCGCCCAATGGGGCGACGAAGGCAAGGGCAAAGCCACAGACTTACTCGGAGATCGAGTCGACTACGTAGTTAGATACCAAGGCGGAAACAACGCCGGACACACAGTCGTTATCGGGGACAAGAAGTTCGCTTTGCACCTACTGCCTAGCGGCATTCTCACACCCGGAGT
>JBIJBA010000062.1:0-4909 GCA_044345455.1 Rhodoluna sp. | reverse complement strand
AGTGCCTAACTGCAACTGTTGTCTTCTTTGTGGTGGATATTCCAGGTGCCTTTGATGCCATTGCAACCTTTGGCCCTGCCCAGTGGGCAGGAACTCTGTTCCTGGCGCTGTTTTGCTCGGTGTTTGCTTTCGTAGCTCAGCTCTGGGCAATCAGAAGAACTTCGGCCTCTAGATCTTCTTTGCTGCTGGCGACCGAACCCATTTGGGCAGTTGTGATTGCGGTGCTATTTGGTGGCGAGACTCTCGCGGTAGTTGGAATCATAGGTGCGGCAGTAATTATCATCAGCACATACATCGGCCAAGGAATTGAATCCAAGCACCGGGAGCAACTAGAGCACTCGGAGAGGAAGCCTCAGAGCTCCGCTAGCTGATGCTGGCACCGCTGGGTTATTAGGTTTGACTGAATCAACAACTCTAAAAGCTTCACCAAGGTTTGGTCTGGTGTCTTGTTCAGACTTATTTGGCCAGTGCGCCATGGCCCATTCAGCCAAAGCGGTAATTGAAAGTGATGGGTTCACGCCAGGGTTTGCAGACAATGCAGAGCCATCGACGATGTGTAACCCGGGTTGACCAAAGACTCGAAGGTAGCCATCCACCACACCAGCGTTAGCATCTTCTGCAATCACTGCACCACCAAGGAAGTGCGCGGTAAGTGGAATACCAAATGGTTCTCCAATAACGGCTCCTGGTGTGCCATTGACATCTTTTGCGATTTCTTTGGCAACGGTGTGACCCATGGGAACCCAAGCAGGATTTGGTTCACCGTGGCCTTGTTTGGAGGTAAGTCTTCTCTTCCAGTAAGTAGTTAGAGAGTTATCGCGTGATTGCATAACTAGCAAGATGAGAGTTCGCTCGGGCCAAGTGCGAAGGTTATAAAAGTTTGGCAGCTTTGGAAGATTCTTGAGGGTTACACCAATCAACCTAAAGATATTTGGTGTTTGACCTTTAGGTCCGCTAGCAATAACAGACTGCAGTAGTCCCATAAAGCCGGAGCCACGTCCGTACCGAACTGGTTCAATGTGAGTATCGGCATCGGGGAATACAGAAGACGTTATTGCCGATCCCTGAGTGAAATCAACATCTCTATTTTTTGCCACCACTCCCAGCAAAGACTCACTGTTTGTTCTAGAAAGTTCACCAAGTCTTGGACTAATTCCAGAAAGATTTCCCTTGGCTCTTACTTTGTGCAATAGCTTGGCTGAACCAAGCGCACCAGCTGCAACAACAACTTCTGGAACCGTGATGGTGCGCTTAGCGGCAAACAACTTATCGCTTTGAATCAAGGTGAGGGTATAACCGTTTGGTACCTGCTCAATGTTTACAACTTTGGTTAGCGGCATGATCTTGGTGCCAAGTTTCTCGGCTAAGTAAAGATAGTTTTTGACCAGTGTGTTCTTGGCTCCGTGTCTGCAACCAGTCATGCACTCACCGCAATTGATGCAACCGGTGCGGGATGGTCCCCTACCGCCAAAGTATGGGTCCTCGACAGTTTTGCCTTCTTCACCAAAGTGAATACCAACCGGTGTCATCTGAAAAGTAGAACCAAAACCTAGACGGTCGCTAACTTTTTTTAGAGCTTCATCCGCCGGTGAAAAATACTTGTTTACCTCTACTCCGAGCATTCGCTCGGCCTGGTCATAGTAAGGCTCGAGAAGCTTTTGCCAATCGGCCATGCCTGACCAGCTGCCGGTTGAGAAGAATCTGGCCGGTGGGCGATACAAAGTGTTTGCATAAACCAAAGAGCCGCCGCCAACACCGGCACCGCTCATCACAAGCACGTTTTTCAATAGGTCTATTCGCTGAATGCCCTTTAGACCAAGTTTTGGAAAGAATAGGAATTTCTTTAGATCAAAGGAGCTCTTGGCAAAATCGTTGTCTTCGAATCTGGCTCCAGATTCAATGACTAGAACTTTGTAGCCTTTTTCGCTGAGGCGCAGAGCTGCAACAGATCCGCCGAAACCGGATCCGATCACCGCAACATCAAAGTCTTCTGGCAAGCTCACCTAATTTCCTGAATAATTCCTAAGGCAAAGCTAGCGGATTTGCTGGCAGTCTTTCCTGCGCAAACCACTTCTGGTGGTATCCGGTTGATGAGGACATCAGTTCCAAAAATGGTGTTGGGGGGAACTGCTCAGGTGCCATAACACCCTTGCCAGACCAGGTACCCTCGGCAATTAGCTCAAGGGCAATTAGTGGGTTGAAGGCGGTTTGGAGCACCACGCACTGGGATTCATACTCAGCCATCGTTTCGGCGTTGTCGGCCACGTGGTAGATGTATGTCGCGCGATCTTTACCGTTCTTGTCTTTTCCAGTGATAAGAACTCCAGCACAAGCCTTGCCCTTCATCTGCGGGCCCAGCGTCGCAGGATCCGGCAAAACGGCCACCACAACATCTCTTGGTGCAACTTCAACGGGGCCTGATGCCGAACGCACCCGAACCGGCTTAGTGGCATCTAGGCCCAAGTCGTGCAGGGTCTTTAGAACTGAGATGAAGTCAGTGCCTAGTCCGTACTTGAAAGTTACTTTCTTGACATCCATGGTTCTTGGAAGCATCGGAATCTCTTCGTGCTCTACGTTGACGCACTCAACAGCACCGATACCCTCTGGGAACTCAAAAATCTCGGGTTCGCTGAATGGCTCGGTTGTGTACCAACCCTTGTCTTTTTCATAAATTAGGGGCGGGTTTAAGCATTCTTCGATAACCGTCCAGATCGAAAAAGATGGGGCGAAGATTTCTTCACCCTTGTGATTTTTCACAGTCAAGTTAGAGCCATCCTTGATGCTCACTTCATCAATCTCGCTGAAGAGTTCATCGGCAGCATACTTAGCAAAGATGTTAGAAAGCCCTGGCTCAACACCCATTCCAATTAGTGCCAGCTGGCCAGCTTTTTCCCACTGTGAGTTCAGTGCGTACTGAGCATCACCAAGCTTGATTCCAGGCTTGTGATACGGATCGCTTTCGTGTGGCTCTGATAGAGACATTGCCATGTCCATGTATCCAACACCCGCGGTAAACGCTGCTGAGAAAACAGTCGGTACGAACTTTGGCTCTACCGCGTTCAGCAGGAAGGTGATGTTGTGCTCTTTGCAGAGCTCAACAATACTTGAGGCGTTGGAAGCATCTATTGTGGCTGGAATGAATTTGGCCGCGACCTCATCGCTGTGGCGCTTTCTAATCCATTCAATAACTTCTTCGGCTCTTTTGATGTCAAAGTCAGAAACGACCATGACTTCAAAAAATGATCTTTCACTTGCAATTTTGGCTATTGCGGCGCCTACGCCGCCCGCGCCGACGAGTAAAATCCTCATCGTGATTTCCACATCCTTTATGGAAGTTGCCACCCCATCGAAGGGCCAATGCGACAACTTGTATGTATTCCTAGGATACCTAACTAGTCCTTGATAAGTGCTGGAACGGACTTAGGTCTAACAACTAGGAAGAAAATAGCTATTGCGGCCAAGTGGCTAAGCGCGATCGCTATCCCGAGACCCTCCGTGGTAGCACTCCCAAGTATTGGGTATAGCGGTGCCGCAAACGCTGCGGTGAGCGAGTTCATAACACCAAGCACAGAAGCGGCTGTTCCAGCCTCTGAGCCATGACCCTGCAGCGCAATGGTCTGTATCGGTGTGATGGTCATTCCAAATGAAATCATAAAAACAGCCATCAAGGGAATTACGGATTCGATGCCTGGCTTTTGATTGGCAATAGTGAAAAGCCCAAATCCGGCAGCAACTGCAAGAATCAATGAAGCCAAGATAACCCAGGTGGCTCTAAACATTCGACCCAGCTTCGCTCCGGCTTGAATTCCCAAGAACCAGCAAAAAGCAGTAATTGAGAAAGCAATAGAAAACTCAACTGGTGTAAGCCCGAGGCTGTCTTGATACAGAAACGGAATGATGTTCAGGTAACTAAAAAGCCCAATGGTTTGCACCATTCCAATAAGAACAAGACCTACCAGAATGCGGTCTTTAAATACCGCGAGGAATCTTTTGGTTACACCCTCGAACCCCTTGGCCCTGCGGTTATCAATGTGATGGCTTTCTACCAGAGCCTTAGAGGCGATTAGCAGCACCGCAACACCCAAGATTGTCAAAGCCAGCGGAATCACTCGCCAATCTGGAGCTACCAGCAATAGTTGCGCCGATAAAAATGGGCTGACCATTGGTGCGATTCCAGCTACCAACCAAACCCTGGCCAACATCTTCAACATGGCCTTACCCACGAAAAGATCTCTAATAATTGCCTGAGTAACCACTGCAATTGCAGCTCCAGCTAGCCCTTGCAAAAAACGAAAAGCAACAAAAGCTTCGATGCCTGGTGCCACATACAAAGCAGCCGAAGCAAAGGTAAAAAGCGACAAGAAAAATAGAGCTGGTTTTTTCCTGCCTAGTGAGTCACTAAGTGGTCCAGCCGCAAAGAAGCCAATCGCGGCACCGGCAGTCACTGCCGAAAGGGAGTATTGAACAAATGCGTCCGGCACATCAAAAAAAGCTGCGATGTTCGGGTAGGCCGGCAAGAACATGTCTGTGACTAGGGTTTGAACCATGAACAAGAATCCGAGTACAAAAATGTAAACAACTCTTTGGTTTTTGGTGATTTCGGTCGTGTTTGCCGAGCTAGTTTTTGACATCACTTAGGAAGCTTCAATTCTTTGGGGTCTAGGGCTCTTGGCCCACCCAGAAAAGCTTAGCTGTCTCACCTAGTGCAATACGAAGTGACTCGGCGAAAGAAAAACCCCCAAGCAAAAAGCTTGGGGGATTTCTTCGAGTGAACTTAATTACTTAAGGGTTACTTTTCCACCAGCTGCTTCTAGAGCTGCCTTTGCCTTCTCGGCGGTTTCCTTATTTGCACCCTCAAGGATTGTTGATGGAGCACCATCAACTAGAGCCTTTGCTTCTCCTAGACCTA
>JBIJBA010000010.1:0-17350 GCA_044345455.1 Rhodoluna sp. | reverse complement strand
CAAGGCCAAGGGTGCAATCAACGAGCACCGCGGAATCACTTGCGAGCGCAGGGGCCAGTAACTCCAAGGTGCGAGCTAGCATCACCGGTTCGTGTAGTGATTCGAGATTCTTGTTTGTCATGAGGTGATAGGCCCCTTAGCCGCCTGATTGGTTTTGATATCGGGGAAGAAAATCAAACCCAAATCAGGCAGTCAAGGTCAAAACAGGCCTGGAATCACCTCCTCGGAAATTTCCGAGAAGTCGTTTTCTTTATTCGCCAAGTATTCAGTCCAAGCGGTAGCGTCCCAAATCTCTGCCCTAGACCCAACTCCAATAACAACGAGCTCTTTACCAAGAGCCGCATAGCTACGAAGAGCTGGTGGGATGGTTACTCTTCCCTGCTTGTCAGGGATCTCGTCCGATGCTCCGGAAAGAAAGATTCTTAGGTAGTCGCGGGCCTGCTTGCTAGTGATTGGCGCTTGCCGAATAGTTTCGTTGATCGCCTCAAATTCTTTTGAGGAGAAAACGTAAAGACAACGGTCCTGGCCACGGGTAAGTACCAGTCCAGAAGAAAGATCATCGCGGAACTTAGCGGGAAGAATAACCCTGCCTTTTTCGTCCAACTTGGGGGCGTGAGTGCCTAGAAGCATCGAAATCCCCTTCCCCTTGAAATAAGCCGCTTTTGCGATTTCCTCCACTATACACCACTTTGACCCACTTTGTGGTCAAAATTGGGAAAAAAGAACCATTTGGGCGTGTTTGGCCTTAAATGAAAAAAGACCCTCAAAATGAGGGTCAAATTGGGCTAATTACTGGGGTTTACTCCCCTTGCCTCTTATCCCAGCGGTCTTCGAAGAAATTACGGCCAGGCTTTGGAGAGTTAGGGGCGGATTGGCCTAAGCCTGAACTTAGGTTCGGAAGCTGGATGTTGGAGGTGGCAACGAATAGCCCGGCGAGCATGATCAAGAATCCAACCACGCCAATTATGGACAATTGAACCAGTACCCCGGTTAGAAGAACCCCGAGCCCCACTACGGCTAATAGTGCTCCGCCGATTAGCTTGGCTGCAGGATTTCCGACCCGCTTAGCCTTGGCGGCTATGCCCTTGTCGCTGTCCATGAGTCCGCGCTCTAGCTCATCTAGAAGCTGCTGTTCGCGCTCTGACAAACCCATAAGGAACTCCCAATTCGATAGCTTGTGAGCTAAGTCTAACCCAATCAAGCTAGTTAGGCTATTGCTGTGAATGAATCCGAGAGCCTGCTGAAATTAGTGCAGGAGCACCTGGACGAGTTCTGTGCCACCCAGCTGCGAGAGTTCGGGGCTATTTCGGAAGACCTCGCGCCCCTGGTTAGTTTCACCCAAGCCCTACTGCAAGGCGGCAAGCGTTTTCGGGCGCTGTTTTGCTATTGGTCCTGGGTTGGGCACCTTGGCACTGCACCTATTCAATCGAGTGAACAGCGTGCGCGCTCGGCCGAAGCCATGGTTGGAATTGCGGCTTCCCTCGAGATGTTTCAGGGCGCGGCTTTGGTACACGATGATCTGATAGACCAGTCCGATCTGCGCCGCGGTCAGCCAGCCGTGCATAAGAGGTTTGAAACCCTTCACAAAAACTCCCACTGGGCTGGCTCACCAGAGAGATTTGGTATTGCGGGATCTGTTCTGGTTGGCGATCTAATGCTTGGTTGGAGCAGCGAGATATTTGGTAGCGCACTACTGAAGGCTCCAAATAATGAAATCTCGGCAGCTTGTCGGGATGAGTTCAGCCGCATGCGCGTAGAAGTCATGGCCGGTCAGTACCTGGACGTTGTGGAGGAAAATGCCGCCATCACCAGACCGGTAGAAGATGCCGTTGGCAGGGCCAACAACGTTATTTTGTACAAGAGTGCCAAGTATTCAATCGAGGCACCACTTCTAATTGGTGCCGCATTCGCGGGAGCTAATGCTGACCAGCTAAGGCAGCTATCGGAGTTTGGTGTTCCACTGGGAATGGCGTTCCAATTGCGCGACGATGTGCTGGGGGTATTTGGCGACTCGGCAATTACCGGTAAACCTGCAGGCGATGACCTCAGAGAGGGAAAGCGCACAGTACTAATTGGTTACACCAGAGCCTCTCTGACGGCATCCGTTGGCAAGCTGTTTGACGAAATGCTATCTTCGCGAGAGCTAACAGATGAGCAGGTTTCGTTTTTGCAACAAACAATCATTGGTTCTAAAGCTCTAGAGAAGGTTGAGCGAACCATTACCGAACTAGCCGATCAGGCGATGGCTGCTCTATCAAGAATTGAAATCGATGGCCAGGCCAAGGCACAACTAAAGTCGATGGCTCAAAAGGTTATTAACCGTCAGGCTTAGATATCTAGCATCTGAGCTAGACGCCTGACTGGGGCCTTTTTACCTTCTAAAAGTGATTGAAGTGGGGTCTGACCCAAAACATCAGAGTGGGTAAAAAGCCAAGTGATGGACTCTTCGATGCTGTAGCCAGAATCCAGCAGCATGATGATGGTTCCTCGAAGTGGAGCCAAGGGCTCTCCCTGAACTATGACATCAGCTGGAATCATTAGCTGTCCATCTTTTTTGACTGCCACCAGGCTGTATTCCTCCAGAAGCCGATTAACTCTTCCTTTTGGAACATTGAGTGCTTCCGCGGCTTGCTCCACGGTAATCCAGTTCTTCACTGGATCTGAAGTATTGTTCACGCTAATAGATTGCCACACCCGAGCCCTTCACGGAATAACCAATCTTGCTGTGTGAACATAGAAAGGCTTATGAAGCCACAAATACGCTCAATCAAGCCAATCGAGTTGGCTCTGATTGCGCTGCCGAAGCGAAGTTCATACATATCTATAAGTGCAGGAGAGCTAAATGGCTGACCTTCTAGGTCAACTGATAGCTGGCCGCTATTTGATTAAGGCCTTTGTGGCCTCTGGTGGAATGGCGAGTGTTTATCGAGCCCAAGATCAAATCCTAGAGCGTGAGGTTGCGCTCAAGGTTATTCACCCGCACTTAGCGACCGATAGATCCTTTGTCGAAAAGTTTCGTCGGGAAGCAAAAATGGCCGCTTCGCTATCTCACCCCAACTTGGTAAACGTATTTGATCAAGGAACTGACAATGACATCACGTTCTTGGTCATGGAATTCGTCCCTGGAATCAACCTGCGAGATGCCCTTAATGACTTTGGCGCGCTATCGCCCGACAGGGTCTTAGAAATTCTCGAACCTTTGACCGCAGGTCTAGCTGCCGCTCACTCCGCCGGAGTTTTACACCGAGACCTAAAACCCGAAAACGTGTTTTTATCGGACAACGGGAATGTAAAGCTTGGTGACTTTGGTCTAGCTAGAGAAATCTCTTCCCATACGCAAACAGGGTCGATTGTTGGAACCGCCGCCTACCTGTCCCCTGAGCTAGTGCTCCGCGGTCAGGCTGATGCCAGAAGTGATATCTACTCGCTTGGAGTAATGGCCTTTGAAATGCTTACCGGTAAGCAGCCTTACGCAGGCGATCAAGCAGTCCAGGTCGCCTACCAACATGCCAATAGCAACATTCCCGCGCCGTCTAGTTTGAACCCGAAGGTTCCAGAACTGCTAGATGAAATTGTGCTTTGGGCAACTGCTAGAAATTCGAATGACCGCCCCGCAAGCGCTAAGGAATTACTACCTGTTATTTCTCGAGCCAAATCAGACATCAAACGCGGTCTGACTACAACGTTCGAAGATTTTGGACTAATTAGAAACAACACGGACGAGTTTGTTGCACCCGCCGGTGCAACCGAAGTTATTGGTGAATACCAGCTAGACCGGCCTGAGCAAAGATCTGATGGGTTCGTGAAGATCAAAAAAGCCAACCGACGCAGCGGGCGTTGGGTAGTGATACTAACCCTGCTGGCAATTTTTGCTTCTAGTGGAGCGGGCTGGTGGTTTGCCATCGGTCCAGGTGGTCAAACTATTGTCCCCGAGCTTGAAGGTAGGTCATTAGAAGTTGCCATTTCTGCCCTTGAGCCGATGGGGCTTACCGTCACGGAGCAACAAGAGCACGACGCCCAAGTTCCGGTTGGTCTGGTAATAAGAACGGAGCCAACCGCTGGCACCAGAGTTTCCAAGCAATCCGAGGTGAAGGTGTTTATATCCCTTGGGCCAAAGCAGGTGCTAGTTCCAGAATCCTTGGGTCTAGACCTAGAGCAAGCTACCAAGCTGCTGGAATCAACTGGGCTCATTGCTGGCACTGTTTCTTCGTTTTATGGCCTCGCAGAGGCAGGTCAAGTTCTAGCATTTTCGAAACCAACTGGAGCTTCGCTAGCTGAAGGAAGTGTCGTGGATCTACACGTCTCGCTCGGTCCGTTGCCCGAGGTTGTCGGGGAGGATTTCTCGCAGGCTACTCAGACACTAGAAGCACTGGGGCTAACCGTGACCTCGCTGGAGGTGTTCAATGATGACGTTTCGGCAGGGCGGGTTGTTTCCATCACTGCGTCATCGGATCCACTCCCCGAATCAGGATCTGTGACCCTAAACGTTTCTAAGGGTCCAGAGTTTGTTACGTTGCCAAACGTTGTTGGGGAGACGGTAGCTGCTGCCAAGAATGCCCTTGAGGCTCTCGGTTTTACAGTGTTGGTGGACACCGATCAGCTCAGCAGTCGATTTGGGATTGTGAAGGTCACCAGGCAAAACCCTGCAGCATCTTCAAGGGTTCGTGTTGGAGCCCAAGTAGTTATTTATACTCGCTAGCGCTTCGAAAGCTTCTCTGACACTAAAAATGCTAGCTCGAGTGACTGCATGTGATTAAGCCTTGGGTCGCAGAGTGATTCGTAGTGCTGCTCCAAAGTAGCCTCATCAATTTTCTCAGATCCGCCTAGACACTCGGCAACATCATCACCGGTTAGCTCGATGTGTAAACCTCCAGGGAATGAGCCAAGCGATTTGTGCACATCGAAGAATCCAGAAACTTCATCCATAACATCGTCAAAGTGACGAGACTTGTAACCATTTTTGGTGGTGATGCCATTGCCGTGCATAGGATCGGTAACCCAAAGCGGCTTAGCGTCGCTTGCCAAAACGGCCTCAATAAGTGGTGGAAGTGCCTGCCTAATTTGCGAAGCGCCCATGCGGGTAATAAAGGTAAGCCTGCCAGGCTCGCGCTCTGGGTCGAGCTTTTCAATTAGATCCAAGACGTCCTTTGGTTTGGTGGCAGGACCAAGTTTGACGCCAATCGGGTTTCTAAGTCTTGCCATGAAATCAATGTGAGCGCCATCAAGCTGCCTCGTTCGCTCACCCACCCAAAGAAAATGTCCACTAGTTCCATAAGGGTTACCGGTTCGAGAATCAATCCTGGTTAGCGGGCGTTCGTAGTCGAACAATAAAGCCTCGTGCGAAACGTAGAACTCGGTGCTCTTGAGAGCGTCAAAGTCAGCGCCACATGAATCCATGAACCTAATCGCGCGGTCAATTTCTCCGGCTAGTTGCTCATAACGTGAGTTAGCTGGGTTATCAGTGAAACCTTTGTTCCACTCGTGCACCGAACGAAGATCTGCAAAACCACCGGTAGTAAAAGCGCGAATCAAGTTCAGCGTGGAAGCCGAGGTGTGATAGGCGCGCACCATCCTGGCAGGATCAGTAGCTCTTGATTCTGGTGTGAAATCGTAGCCATTTACCGCATCGCCGCGGTAGGCAGGTAGGGTCACATCTCCACGGGTTTCGGTGTCCGAGGAGCGAGGCTTAGCAAACTGGCCGGACATGCGACCCATTTTCACGACCGGCAACGATGCTCCATACATCAAAACAACTGCCATCTGCAAAATTGTCTTCACTCGGTTACGAATACGATCCGCTGTGGCGTCGGCAAAGGTTTCCGCGCAGTCACCACCTTGCAACAAAAATGCTTTTCCTTCGGCGGCTGCAGCTAGCCTGGTTCTAAGAGTGTCTACTTCTCCGGCAAAAACCAACGGAGGAACAGTTGAGAGTTCTTTGCGGGCAGCGGCTAGTCGAGCCTGGTCTGTCCAGACCGGTTGCTGCGCGGCAACAAGATTCTGGTAATTATCGAGCCCGCTCAAAACCTTCGGGTCAGCTTTTATGTTTGGCTCCATGGTTTATTCTAAGTGGCGAGCGCTGCTCGCTTTTCCTTAACTGTCGAAGCGTACTGATCCGCATATTCTTGACCGCTTATTCGCATCAGCTCGTACATAATTTCATCGGTAATCGCGCGCAAAACAATGCGGTCACCTTCCATTCCATCAAATCTAGAAAAATCCAACGGCTTTCCGTAAACAATCCCAACCCGGCGAACCCTAGGAAACCTGGTTCCAATTGGCTGCACTTTTTCGGTGTCAATCATTGCAACGGGAATCACAGGAACTTTTGCCTCTAGCGCCATGCGGGCGATGCCGGTTCGTCCGCGGTAGAGCTTGCCATCAGGTGATCTAGTTCCTTCTGGGTAGATACCAAGTAACTGACCCTGCTCCAAAACACCCAGTCCGGTGTTCAAAGCGGCCTCCGATGCCTTGCCGCCAGATCTATCGATTGGGAGCTGCCCTGTTGATTTGAAAAACAGCTTCACAAAGAATCCCTTGATGCCCTTACCGGTGAAGTATTCGCTCTTGGCAAGGAAAACTACCGGTCTTGGGCACTGTAGTGGCAAGAATATGGAGTCCGAGAAAGAAAGATGGTTGCTGGCCAGAATTGCAGCCCCTGTAGTCGGAACATTTTCAACCCCGCGAGTCCATGGTCTAAAAATAAAGCGCAGCAGAGGACCTAGAACGAACGTCTTCAGAATGAAATACGTCATGACTACCTCCCTCTCCTGGGCTAAATCTCAAGTTTAGTGTTCGAGCTTAGCTAACGCTATGGCGGGCTAAGTCGGCAGCTCCGATAAGGCCTGCCTGGTTCAAGAACTTAGCTTTGATGATCTTCAGCTCGGGCCGATAACCCTTAGCTGGAATCAACCGCTCAAAAGAGGACCTAATGGGAGCAAGCAGTCTCTCGCCCACGGCGCTAACTCCACCTCCGATAACAACTAGTTCAGGATCCAGTAACGGCACATAAATTGAAGCAATGGCTATCCCAAGATTTTGGCCGAGCTCAGAAATTAGCTCATTGGCAGCACTATCGTCTTCGGAAATGGCATTGTAGAGCTGATCACCGGATAGCTCACCTGTTTCAAGCATTAACTCCTTGAGTCTTGAGGCCTTTGGGTCATTTGATTTAGCAAGCTCACGGGCCGCTTTCAGTAGAGCCGTGCCGGAACAATATGACTCTACGCAGCCAAGTTGCCCACAACCACACTGCTTGCCTCCTGGATGAAGCACCGCGTGGCCAAGCTCTCCCCCAATACCAAAACCGCCCCCTAGCAAAACTCTGTCTGAGATGATTGCTCCACCAACACCGGTACCAATTGTGAGCATGATCATGCTTTTCGAACCTACTCCTGCGCCAAATCGAAACTCAGCCCACGCGGCAGCGTTTGCATCGTTTTCCAGCAGCACGGGAAGCTTGGTTTTACTCTCGATGCGCTTTTTCAGCGGTTCATTGCGCCATGCGGCAATGTTTGGCGAGTGATACATAATCTCGCGATCGGCGCTCATAAATCCCGCTGCAGCTACCCCAACAGCAACTACTTGCTCACCTTCACCGAGCCTTGAAATCAGCGAGCCAATTGCTTCGATCATCTGGTCTGAATCATCAATTGGGCTAGGGATCTTCAGCTCGTTCAGGATGTTGCCCGCCTCATCAACTAGGGCACCGGCCATTTTCGTTCCACCGATGTCGATACCTATTGCGTGCATTGAATGAGCCTGTCTAAAAAGTTCAATTTTGACCAAACAAGGAGTTTACCTGCCGAATCGACAATTCGGCAGGGGCAGATTGTTCGTCCAAACAGGCCAGGATGGGTCTATAGTTATCAAAATTGCGCGAATTAGGAGACAAAATGAGATCCTACGAACTTCCTTCATTGGTCGAAACCGCCGTAAGCGAGAACATCACTGACCTGCTTATAAACAGGGTCCGCAAGACTCCGAATATCCCACTGTTCGCAATCGAAAAAACCCCTGGGGTTTGGACCGATGTCAGCGCAAAAGACTTTCTCGAACAGGTCGAAGATCTTGCCAAGGGTTTTATCGCAGCCGGCATTTCTCCTGGCGATGCGGTTGCCATCATGAGTCGAACGCGTTACGAGTGGGCGCTGGTTGACTACGCCCTTTGGTTTGCCGGTGCGGTAAGCGTTCCGATTTATGAAACCAGTGCTCCAGCTCAGATTGAGTGGGTGCTTTCCGACTCAGAATCTGTTGCGCTTTTTGTTGAGACCTCGGAACACCTCAGCAGATTCGAGAGCATCAAGGCTTCGGTGCCCAAAGTCAAGCAGGTTTGGAAATTTGATGATGACCCGCTGGCGAAACTAGTTGCCAGAGGAAAAGAAATTTCAGCAGAACAATTGGAGAAAGCTCGCAGCTCACAAAATCTTGATTCGCTAGCCACGATTATCTACACCTCTGGAACAACCGGCAAGCCAAAAGGTTGTGAGCTGCTCCACCGCGGTTTTGTGGATTTGTCTAAAAACGCCATGTTGGAGCTTCCAGAAGTTGTCCAAGAAGGCAAAGCTACAGTTTTGTTCCTACCCCTGGCGCACGTTTACGCCAGATTCATTTCGATTCTTTGCGTGCACGCTGGTATCAAAGTTGGACACCAGCCAGATACCACCACGGTGGCGGCATCCATGCAGTCGTTCCATCCAGACTTCTTATTGGCTGTTCCTAGAGTCTTTGAGAAGGTCTATAACTCAGCCGAGCAAAAAGCAGAAGCTGGCGGCAAGGGCAAGATTTTCCGCAAGGCAGTTCAAGTTGCAATCGACTATTCAAGAGCGCAAGACACCAAAGGTGGCCCGTCGCTTCTTTTGAAGCTTGAGCACAAAGTGTTTGACACGCTTGTTTACAAGAAACTGCGAGCTGCAATGGGTGGTCAGGTCAAGTACGCAGTTTCTGGAGGCGCTCCACTAGGCGACAGATTGGGGCACTTTTTCCGCTCAATCGGGCTGGTGGTTCTAGAAGGTTACGGACTGACTGAAACCAGTGCACCAGCCATGATCGGAAGACCCTCTGATGCCAAGATTGGCAAGGTCGGAAGAGTGCTTCCTGGATGTGCTGTAAGAATTGCCGACGATGGCGAGATTCTTTTGAAAGGATCCAACGTTTTGCGTGGCTATTGGAAGAATCCAGAAGCCACCAAAGCCGCAATCCAAGATGGTTGGTTTAGAACCGGCGACATCGGAGCATTAGATGAAGAAGGATTTATATCCATCACGGGGCGCAAGAAAGAACTTATTGTCACGGCCGGTGGTAAAAACGTTGCCCCTACCGCGCTGGAAGATCCGCTTCGAGCCAGCCCAATTATTGGTCAGGCTGTAGTCATCGGTGACCAGAGGCCCTTTGTTGCAGCCCTACTTTCATTAGATCCAGAGATGATGCCGGTTTGGCTTGCAAACAACGGTCAGCCTTCGGATCTCACCCTTTCTCAAGCGGCCACTAACCCGAGGGTATTGCAGGAGCTTCAAAAGGCAGTTGATGAAGTCAACGCAACTGTTTCCAACGCAGAGGCAATTAAGAAGTTTGAAGTAATTGACAGTGAGCTTTCAGAAAAGTCCGGTCACCTAACGCCTTCGATGAAAATCAAACGAGAAGCGGTGGCAAGAGATTTCTCGCCGCTAATTGACAGGATCTACGGTGGAGCACCAACTACCTCGGACGCGATTAATCTTCCTGGCTAGTTGGCCATAAACCAGCTGGTTTCGCGAAGCGCTGCCATGCTGATTTTTCTAGCCTCAGGATCCAGTCGATCCAAATACACCTTGCCATCTAGGTGATCGATTTCATGTTGCAAAACTTGAGCCAATAATCCTTCGGCCTCGATGTTTACTTGCTCGCCCGCGAGATTTGTTCCAGATACTTTTACCTTTGGGTACCTTGGGGTCTTTGACCAAATCTCCGGAAGTGACAGGCAACCTTCGTCAACTAGTGCTGGTTCGCCAAAAGTTTCCTCAAGTTTTGGATTAATCAGGTGCCCAATAACCCCATCGACTTTATAGCTGAATGCTCGAAGGTTCACACCGATTTGTGGAGCAGCAACCCCTGCCCGACCTGGTAGGTCGGTTGCCCGCTCTAAATCAAGAATCAGGTTTCGAATGGAATCGGTTATCTCGGGTATCGGGTCCGAAGCAGTTCTAAGAACCGGGTCCCCAAACAACCGAATCTGTCTATCGGTCATGAATTTAGAGCGGGGAAAGCATGGAACCAACAACCTCGGAAGCTAGCTCTCTAGCTGCTTCACGAGTTTGGTTGTTTAGCTCATTGAACTTGATAACTGATCCAGCAGCAAGAGCTGGGTCGTATGGAATACGAACTACTGAGCGAACCCTAGTTTTGAAGTGCTGTTCGATCTCGTCGAGCTTCACCAATAGTGTCGCTTGAGTTGCGGTGTTTAGTGCAACAACAGAGTTTCTAACCAATTCACCAAAGCCATTTGCTTCCAACCAGGTCAGGGTCTCCGACGCCAGTCTTGCTTCGTCAACAGAACCACCGGAGACAATAACCAAGGCGCTAGCACGCTGCAGTGTAGGTCTCATAACCGAGTGAACAATTCCCGTTCCACAGTCAGTAATTACTACCGAATAGTAGCGAGCTGCCATGTCGGCAACCACGTTGTAATCGCCCTCGTTGAAGGCCTCCGAAAGCATTGGATCAGAATCTGAGGCCAAAACATCAAGTCGGGTTTCATCTCTTGAAACCATGTTGGAAAACTCGGCGAAGCCATCAATCGAAGCTGCTCTGTTAACTACGTCGCGAACAGTGAATCTAGTTGACTTGCTAACGCGCTCGGCCAGGGTTCCACGGTCTGGGTTGGCATCAATTGCAATAACGCGGTCTTCCCTGACCTGAGCTAGTGCCATACCAAGAAGTGTGCTGATGGTGGTTTTACCAACTCCACCTTTTCTAGTGAGAACCGGTATGTATTTAGTTCCACCCTCGAGCAAGGCACCAATTTTGGCATCCATGGCCTTGCGTGCTTTAACTTTTGGAGAATCACCTAAATTAATTAGCTTCAAGCTGATAAAGAACAGCCAGCGGCGCCAGCCAGATTCGGGAGCCGCACGAAACTTTGCTGATGCGTCAAGCAGTCTGTCCGCCGTGAGCATCGCAGCTGGTTCTGGTTCGTCAAAAGTCTCTCCACGAAGACTGTCTCGTCGTGAGTATCCAGTTCTTGTTTGTTCCTGCTCTTCTACGACAACGCTCTCAAGCTCTTGTGCGCTGGTGTCTGGGATTACCTCAATGGAAGATGTGGCTGGTGAGATGTCGACTTCGGTTGAAACTACAGATAGTTGGGAGCTAACCTCAGACCGAAAGTCCGCTGGGTCAACATTTGGAGAGTTTTCTCCAAGACCTGCTCCGTCTTCTTCGAATCCAGAATGCTTTTTCTTTGCCAAGAACTATCTCCTAAGTGACTGAATCAAAATCAACTCTGCAATTCTAAGGCAGTTGCCTAAGGTGCGCTAATTAGCCCTCTATTTCAAGGATTAGATCGCCCGCGTCAACAGACTGGGTGCTTGAAATGGCAAGCCGCTTGACGGTTCCAGCCATGCTGGCTGTGATTGTGGCCTCCATTTTCATGGCCTCAATGCTTGCAACCGGCTGACCCAATTCAACTTTGGCCCCGGCAACTGTTTTTAGGGTGACAACACCCTGGAATGGTGCAGCAACGTGGCCAAGTTTAGAAACATCCGCTTTTTCAGAGCTCACCACATCGCTAACAATCTTTCGATCACGCACATTTATTGGGCGTAGCTGCCCGTTGAGGGTTGCCATAACTGTTCTAAAGCCCTTAGCGTCAGGTGTTCCAATCGCTTCCAAGCCAATAAACAAAGTGAGGCCTTTGGAAAGTTCAATGACGTGCTCTTTTCCTTGCTCAAGGCCGTAAAAGAAGTCGATGGTGTCAACTTGATCGAGGATCCCGTAGTTCTCTCGCATCTTCTTAAACTCCCGGTATGGGTCAGGGAACAATAGTCTGTTCAGCGTTGCTCGTCGATCAGAACTACTTCCTGCAAGCAAAGCCAAATCCTCATCGGAAACTTCGGTCAGGGATAAATCGACAGTTTTGCCCTTGAGTACCTTGCTTCGGAAAGGCTCTGGCCAACCGCCAGGCAGATCCCCCAATGCCCCGGCCATGAAACCGACAACCGAGTCTGGGATGTCATAATTTTGCGGATTGTTGGCAAAATCCTCTGGGTCGGCACCAACTGCAACCAGGTGCAGTGCTAGGTCTCCAACAACCTTCGAAGAAGGTGTCACCTTAGGTGGCCTTCCTAGAATCTTGTTGGCGGCCGCATACATGTCCTCGATTTGCTCGAACTGGTCGCCTAGTCCTAGCGCAATAGCTTGCTGACGCAGGTTCGAGAGTTGTCCACCTGGAATCTCGTGATCGTAGATCCGACCGGTAGGTGCCGGTAAACCTGATTCAAAGGGTGCATACACTCGCCTTACGGCTTCGAAGTAAGGCTCAAGCTGGGTAAACGATGACAGTGGAATCTGGCTATCGTGGTCCGTGTTCGAAAGCGCTGCAACCAAAGACGAAGCCGATGGCTGTGAGGTGGTTCCACTCATTGGAGCGCTTGCCACATCCACTGCGTCAACACCGGCTTCGATAGCTGCCAATAGTGTTGCTAGTTGACCGCCCGCGGTGTCGTGGGTATGAAGGTGAACGGGCAAATCAAACTTCTCGCGTAGCGCCGAAACAAGTTGTCTTGCTGCTTCAGGCCGTAACAGCCCTGCCATGTCCTTGATTGCGATGATGTGGGCGCCAGCGCTAACAATCTTCTCGGCAAGCTTCAAATAGTAATCAAGCGTGTATAGATCCTCTTTAGGATCGAGTAGGTTTCCGGTGTAGCAGATTCCAACTTCAGCAATAGCGGTCTTGGTTACAAGGACTGCTTCAATCGCAGGACGCATTTGCTCTACATCGTTTAGTGCGTCAAAAATCCGGAAGATGTCCACACCCGACTCAGCCGCTTCTTTCACAAAAGCATCAGTAACGGCTTCTGGGTATGGCGTATAACCAACAGTGTTTCGACCGCGAAGTAGCATCTGAATGCAAATGTTTGGGATTGCCTCGCGCAGAGCCGCTAATCTTTCCCACGGGTCTTCGGCCAAGAATCTAAGTGCCACATCATAGGTAGCTCCTCCCCAGGCCTCAACAGAAAGAAGCTGTGGGGTTAGACGCGCCAGGTGCGGTGCTACCTGAACCAAATCTCTGGTTCGGACACGGGTAGCAAGAAGCGATTGATGCGCGTCTCTGAAAGTTGTATCCGTAATCGCAACGTGCTTTTGGTTTCTTAGCTCCTTTGCAAAAGCTGCCGGCCCAAGTGCCAAGAGTCTTTGCCTGGATCCATCTGGGGCTGGAGCAGTTAGGTCGACATCGGGAAGTTTGATGGCAGGGTTCACGTAGTTGAGCCTTGGCCCATTTGGTTGATTGACGGTAGTCTCCGCTAACCACTGCAACAACTTTGTACCGCGATCTTTTGAAGGCCTGGTGAACATTAGCTCAGGTCGCTCTTCAATGAACGCGGTGCTCAAGTTTCCGGTTGCAAATGTTTCATCCTCTAAAACGCCTTGCAGGAACGAAATGTTTGTTGCGACTCCACGAATTCTAAATTCGGCCAGTCCTCTTCTGGCCCTTGAAACGGCTGACTCAAAGGTTAGGCCTCTTGCAATCAGCTTCACGAGCAAAGAATCAAAGTGTGGTGATACCTCTGAGCCGGCTGTAACCGTTCCCCCGTCGAGTCGAATTCCGGCTCCCCCTGGCGAGCGATAGGTGGTTATCTTTCCGGTATCTGGCCTGAAATTAGCTGAAGGATCTTCGGTTGTGATCCGGCACTGAATTGCAAAGCCTCGCATCGAAATAGTCTCTTGTGAAAGACCCATATCCAGAAGGCTCTGACCCGAAGCAATCCGCATCTGCGACTGCACTAGGTCGATATCAGTGATTTCCTCGGTTACGGTGTGCTCCACCTGAATCCTTGGATTCATCTCAATAAAGACATGCTGGCCCGTGTTTGGACCCATGGTCTCAACTAGGAACTCAACTGTTCCTGCATTCTGGTAGCCAAGCTCCTTGGCAAAGTTGACGGCGTCTTTGTATAGCTGATTTCGCAGCACCTCATCGATGTTTGGGGCTGGAGCAATCTCAACCACCTTCTGGTTACGGCGCTGAATCGAACAATCGCGCTCGAAGAGGTGAACAACGTTGCCCGTGCTATCTGCCAAGATCTGAACCTCGATGTGACGAGGTCTAAGCACTGCTTGCTCAAGAAAAACCCTGGCATCGCCAAATGCGCTTTGCGCCTCCCGTGAGGCTTGATCGATTGCCTCGGCAAGATCCTTGGCATCCGCAACGCGGCGCATGCCGCGTCCGCCACCGCCAGCTACCGCTTTAACAAAAAGAGGAAAGCCAATTTTCTCTGCCGCCTTAATTAGCTGCTTTGGATCTTCTGAAGATTGAGAGGAATGCAAAACTGGAACGCCAGCTTTAGTTGCTGCGGCAATTGCGTTTACCTTGTTGCCAGCTAGCTCTAAAACCTCTGAGCTTGGACCGATGAATGAAATTCCGTTTTCACGAGCAGCCTTCGCTAGCTCTGGGTTCTCGGACAAAAATCCATAGCCTGGGTAAATGGCGTCAGCACCGCATGCCTTGGCAACTCGAATGATCTCGGCAACGCTCAGGTAAGCACTTACCGGGTGACCCTTTTCACCAATTTGATATGCCTCGTCAGCTTTTTGGCGATGAGTGGAGTTCCGGTCTTCGTATGGAAAAACGGCCACTGTTTTGGCACCAAGCTCATAGGCAGCTCGAAAGGCGCGAACAGCGATTTCGCCTCGATTCGCTACCAAAATCTTGCTAAACATGGACCCCTACTGATGGCTAGAAACAGCTCGTTTCGCGTAAATACATTAACCCAATAAAAAGGTAGCCTATTTGGGTGCATGTACTTAGCGTGAGCTCCCTAAAGGGCGGTGTGGGAAAGACAACCGTTGCCCTAGGTCTTGCCTCAGCATCGCTATCGAGAGGACTTCGCACCCTGGTGGTCGATCTAGACCCTCAGTCCGATGCGACCACGGCTCTTGGGGCAACTAGGGAACTAAAGTTATCTTGCGCGGAGGTTCTAAAGCTTCCCAAACAGGCCAATGTGGTTCGAGCCATCGTGGCAAGTGACTGGGAGTCTGCATCTGCCGGAGTTATGGACCTTCTCCCTGGAAGCCCAAAGGTGGTCGAGTTTGATAGCCCCACTCCGACAAAGCGAGATCTTTGGAGGCTGGAGGAGGCCCTAAGTCGGGTTGAGACTGGTTACGATGTTGTGATCATTGACACTCCCCCGTCATTGAATGGGCTCACCCAGCTCGCATGGACGGCAAGCGACAGAGTTTTGATTGTGGCGGAGCCTTCGATTTTCTCTGTCCTAGCGGCAGACCGTGCCATGCGGGCCATCGCAGAAATTAGCAATCAAACAGCCGGCCGCTTGAAACCGCTGGGTGTTCTGGTCAATCGCTACATTCCAGCATCCAAGGAACATCAGTTCCGGCTAGCGGAGCTCGAGCAGCTGTTTGGATCAGATCTACTCTCAGTTTCAATTGAAGAACACTCAGCTGTTCAGCAAGCCCAAGGTGCAGCGAGACCAATTCACAGTTGGCCAGGCGAGGTAGCTGGCAATATCGCAAAGTCCTTCGACATAGTTCTAGATCAGTTGTTCCAATCGCACGGCACAGACACTAGTAAGCGCTCTTCAAAGCGGAACACAAAAGTTCTCAAGGGTGCCAAGATTCGGCGCGGGGCTGTTCAGACCGTACTTGATTTGGTAGACGAGCCCTAAACAGCTTTTCTGCTGGCTCTTCTGGAGGCTAGCTCATCCATGTCATCTAGGTGCAGGCTCTGAATATTAACAAGCGATGCCTCAACCTCACGAAGCACTCTTCCAACAGCAATTCCGAACACACCCTGGCCACGGCCAAGTAGGTCAATAACCTCATCTTGTGAGGTGCAAAGGTAAACCCTGGCTCCATCGCTCATCAAGGTGATGCGGGCTAGGTCATTCATACCCTCTGAACGCAATTGTTCAACTGCAATTCGAATCTGTTGCAGCGATACTCCAGTGTCGAGAAGTCGCTTGACAAGTTTTAGAACCAAAATGTCACGGAATGCGTAAAGTCTTTGTGAACCGGAACCAGTTGCGGAGCGAACCGAAGGCTGAACTAGTGCAGTTCTGTCCCAGTAGTCCAACTGGCGATAGCTAATGCCACTCGCTGAGGCCGCCGCGGTACCGCGATAGCCAACTTTTGGGTCCTGCGAGATCATGCCGTCGGTAAATAACATGTCGTTATCGAAACCGTCGAATTGAGCCATCGCCTAACCTTTCTGTCTTGGTTGAATGTTTCAATTCTCCCGCATTAGTGCCAACTAGGCCAGTTAATCGGTAAGGGCGGCGTGTCGAGCGCCAAATTAAGGGGTTTTTACTTGTCGATCTTGGATATGACGGACTTGATTAGCTCGGAACGGATGGCTGCGAACTGGTTCTCGATTTCCTGGGCGTAGTGGGTTGCCCTCGACTTGCTAGCTGCTTCGTTCTTGGAAAGTACCGGTGCCACAACACCCTCAATGATTCCAATCTCGCGATCAGCCGAGGCCTTTAATCCCCTTAGGTGCCTGGGTGAAATACCGAAGCGCTGCAGGTGAACAATCGCACGGGCAATCTCCAGATCCGAACTTTCAAAAGGCTCTTTATTGATTAGCATCAAGGTCTGAGCATCTTGCAGTAGGCCCGCACTGATTCCGGTCTCGCTCATAAGAGCGACCTTGGTGAGTTTGATTGGGTTCTTTGGTTGAAGCTTTGCAACCGATGCCTGAACCTGAGGAAGGTTTGGGGTCTTGCCTGAATCAAGCTGCTCCAGGTAGTCGCGAATAACTCTCAGTGGAAGATACTGATCTCTTTGAAGTTCCAGAATTACTCTGGTGCGCTGAACATCTTGTTCGGAAAACTTACGGTAACCAGCAGGTGTGCGCTGCGGTTCGATCAGACCCTGCTCTTCTAAAAATCTCAACTTGGAAGGAGAAAGATCTGGAAATTCGCGATTCAAAATTGCAAGCACCTGACCGATGGTGAGCAATCTTCCGGAGGAAGATATTGGCCTCACATTGGATTGGGCTTGAGCCATTAGATGTTGCCTACTGCTTTCGATGGGTAAAACGTGAAGCGGAATTTGCCGATTTGAATTTCAGCACCTGCTTCTAGAAGGGCGCTTTCAATTCGAACCCCATCGTAGTAGATGCCGTTTAGCGATGCCAAATCCTGAA
>JBIJBA010000061.1:0-5215 GCA_044345455.1 Rhodoluna sp. | reverse complement strand
GGGACATTTTGCACTTTGTCAGTGGACTTACCGAATTCGATTGTCAACTACAAAACCTCGATACTCAGCAGTGATTGCGTCGCTCCAAGAAGTCTTACTTTTTCATCAGAGCTAGCCAGTGGTACATAGAAAAGCAGCATGTTCCCATAACGAGTGCTCACTCCCCTTGTACTGCCCTCGATCCCTAGAAGAAGCAGCTCATCACCCGAAACAGTAACTGCGGAGTTACGATCTGTGGGCTTGATTTCCCAAGTGTCAACCATCATCAGCGCCACAATAGCCCCCGAGTCCGAGGTGGTTAGCGAGACAACATTGAACTCACCAAGAGCGTGGGAAAATTGTGTTGTTGCTTTTTCTAAGCTCTCAGTTTGATCTTCCTGGGTTTGTGATATTTGCTCGTAGAACTTGTCTGTCGATAGGTCGAATAGGCTGAAAAATTCGCTCGCTGGACCGTTGTCGATTAGGTCACCATAGGTAGGTGCCAGGATTATTGGAGAAACCTTCAGGAACTGGGAATCAACGTCAACTGGAATTGCGCCTTCGGCAGCAGCTGCGACATCTGGAAACTCCACTCCCGGCAGAAGGGCCATGTTATAAATCAGCTTGTATGGATCACGCGGTGCGAGCTGCTGAATCACTAAAGTTTGCGGCAGGTCATCGCCGTCTTTAGTAACCACCATAAATGATCTTGGCCAGGACTCTGTCTTAGAAATGATGGTGATTGAAACCACCGAAGTAGAAATTGGAGGCAATGGTAAAACATCAGGCGATTTAGAACGTAGTAGGTAATTTGCCTCGCGGAACAATAGTGCTGGCCCATCAACTCGAGTTTCGAGTACTGCAGTTTCTCCAGAGCCATCGGCTTCAGCAACCACGCTTTGGATGTCTGCCAAAATTCTTGCAACCTGTTGCTCATTAAGCGCTGGCTGAATTTGATCAACAATTGAAGCTGTTGAAGATTCGGACGGGGTAGGGGTGTTCTGAGGAACTTCTGCCATTTGGCATCCACTCAGTGCTAGCACCAGTCCAATTGAGATTGGGGCGATGACAATTTTGTTGCTGGCGGATCTTCTACCGCGTTTTGGAAGTTCGTAGCCTCTGTTCTTTGGCTTGTACCTAGGACCTTGAGGTGCCTTAGGGACTTTTCTTCTAGGCCCACGGTTTCGAATCATCTTGCCAAGTGCCAACACATTAAAGAAGATTGCTATCACTAGTAACCCCAGCCCAACACCTAAAAAGATGTCAGAGACGGTAGTCGAGTTATCCGATGGCCACGAAACTCGCACTCTTTCCGGTGCAGCGCCAAGACCATCACTGGCCACCAAGACAGAAAGATCTAGACCCTCCGGGACGACGATTTCCCCGCTTGACTCTCCCGAAAACTCGCTGAGCCACAGATCCGAGCCCGCTGGGCTGATGAAATCGTCGGTTCCAGGACTAGCGACGACCTTGAGGGATTCAGACCCTGCTGAGCCTTCAACGACTGAGTGGCTGGTGGTATCAACCCAGGCAGCTACATCCACGTCTTTACCCACTGCCAAAAATACCTGGCTTGAGCCAGTGGCGCTGATTGTGACGTTTCCAGGCATCATGGCCAGCGCCTCGGCGGGGATAATCAAAAATGGCTGAGATTCCTGGCCAACTAGATTAACTGCGTAAACCGCAGGCGGTGCCCAGATGGTCCGCTGAGCCAAGCCCAGCAAAAGGAAGGAAATGGAGAGAATAAATAGGGTAGCCGCAATCAAAAAGCGCATGATTATCCATTCCAGCTAAACTATTGACTTGGGCCGATGAGCCCTCCCTATTCTAACCAACCCAGCTGGAGGACGAAAATGTCAGGTGAAGACCTTTTGTTTCCTAGCGCCCTGCGTGGCTATGCCAAGGCTGCTGTTGATGAGGCGGTTCTTGACCTAAATCGGGACATTCTTAGACTTTCCGCCCAAAACTCTCAGTTGGTAGAGGAGCTAAAGCAGGCCAAGCTAGAAATTGAAGCTCTCAGCTCCAAGCTCGAGGAGACCACTTCCCCCACCTACGCCGGTCTTGGAAACCAGGCCGCAATTCTCTTGGCTTCTGCCGAGGATCAGGCCACACGGCTAATAGCCCATGCCGAAGCTGAAAAGATTCGAATATTTGGAAGCATCAACGAAGAAGTTGAGACCAAAAAGTCAGAGGCAGACAGCTATTACGAATCTTTGGTTGCTGAGGCGGATCGCAAGGGTCAACGGGCAATTAACTTGGCCCGCGAAGAATCCAATGAACTTCTAGCCAAATCTGAACTCGAGTCCAAGCGCCTGGTTGAAGAGGCTAGTCGCGAAGCATCCGCGATCCGTGGAGATATAGCAACTGAAGTTGCCAAGCTTCGAGCCGACACTAAGCGCCAAACGGAATTGCAAAAAGCGGAAGTCGAAAAAGACATTGCAGAAAAACGGTTGCTGTTGCAAAAACAATCCGTCCGAGAAATTGATGCCGAAAAGGCAGCCCTGATCATAAGCGAACAAGCGCGCATCGATCTTGAGCTGGAGCTCACCGGTCGAAGAGCAGAGGCTGAGAAGGATTATCTTGCAAGACACCAGGAGGCAGTGCACCAGACTCAGAAGTATCTCGACGATGCCAAGCTGCAGCTACAAAACGCACTCGCTAGAACCAATGCGGCTCAGCTCGAGGCCGAAACTCTTGAATCAGCAGCTCGTTCAATTAACAAGAAAACTACCGATGAAGCAAGGATGAAAGCCGAGACTCTTATCGCAAGCGCGGAGGCTGAGGCAAGGAATCTAATCGCGGAGGCTAAGGCAAGAGTTGCCAAGGAGCTTGATGAATCAACCGCGAAGCTTCAGCAGCTTGAGGTCGAGCGAAGAACTGTTGGTTCTTACCTCGAGCAGCTTGAGAAAGTTGTTGCAGCATCCAAGAATTCATTGAAGTAGATAACAGATGACAGCCCAAAACATGAAAATAGCCAGTGCTTTTCAGCTCGGGCTTTTTGGTGGACTGGGGGTATTGACCGCTCTAGTACTTGGTGGAGCTGTAACCACCTTGGCTAGTGTCATTACCTACGTATTTGCTGCGGTCTTTCTAGCTCTTGGACTTGACCCACTTGTTTCAAACTTGGAAAAACTCAAGTTCCCAAGACCTTTGGCGGTTCTAACCGTAATAGTTGGGTTAGTTGGCTTCTTAGCCCTTCTGATCTGGTCGCTGGCACCCACGCTAATAACCCAAAGCGCCAAATTCTTAGATAGTGCTCCCGATCTTCTCCGAGACATCACCAAGTTGCCATTTGTTCTTAGCCTCGATGAACAGCTAGACGGGGCCGTGGGGTCGGCTTTGACTGATGCCGGAGGTTTCTTTACTGACTCAGCTAACTGGCCAAGCCTGGTAGGTGGCGTTGTCCAGGTAGGTATCAGCTTGTTCAATGGCGCTTTTGGATTCTTGATTATTTTGGTGCTAACCGTGTTTTTCCTGGCTTCCCTAGAAAGCATAAAGGCCTCGCTAACTAAGTTGGTGCCGGCTAGTAAGCGTGAGCGTTACACAAAGATCTCCCAGCAGGTATCAATTTCTGTTGGCAGATATGTAATCGGGCAAGTTTCGGTTGCGGCATTAAATGCGACTCTGGCCTTTATAGCGATGAGTCTTGTTGGGCTTCCGTTTGCATTGGTTCTAGCTTTTATTGTTTTCGTGCTGGCAATCATCCCACTTGTCGGATCGGTTTCTGGAGCTGCACTGGTGGTTATTGTGGCGGCTGCGGTGAACCCAACATCAGCTATCGTGCTGGCAATCTACTTCCTGATTTACCTACAGATTGAAGCCTACGTAGTTAGCCCAAGGGTAATGAAGGTTGCCGTATCCGTTCCGGCGCCGATAGTTGTTATCGCGGCCTTGTCGGGCGGAGCATTACTTGGAATCCTTGGAGCCCTGGTTGCTATTCCATTTGCCGCTTCGGTGATATTCATCGTCCGAGAGATATTCATCCCTAGGCAAAACTCTCTCTAGAACTTCTCGGGTAGCGGGTAGCTTCCGGGAGCTACTATTTTGACAATCTCGTTCAACGCTGTCCTTGTCGCCAGCTCCCCAACCCACAAATGCTTTGCCCCGTCCACTGCAATAACTTGAGCTTCGGGAGCTACAGAAAATCTGATGATTGCATCTTTGGGGGCTAGATACTCATCATGCTCTGGAACAATCGCAACCAGTTTTCTTTTCGAGCCAACCCATTTGACTAGATCGGAGTCTTTGGCTCGGTGAAGTGGCGGGGAAAGCAAAATTGCCCCAGCGATATCTTTATCAGAGCCGTACTTGATTGCCAGCTCGGTTCCAAAAGACCACCCCAATAGCCAAACCGGACCTAAGTTTCGTGATGCCAGAAAATTGAGTGCTGCTTCCAAATCCAGCTGTTCGGTTATACCCTCACCAAAGACACCCTCGCTGGTGCCGTGCGGGCTTTTGGTACCCCGCGTATTGAATCTCAAAACTGCTAGGTTCGCTAGCGCCGGAAGTCGATTTGCGGCCTTTCGAAGAATGTGTGAGTCCATGAAGCCACCGTGGGTCGGAAGAGGGTGAAGGGTTAGCAAAACTGCTGAAGGCGCGGTGTCCACAGGTAGCGCCAACTCCCCAACCAGATTTAGGTTGTCAGAGGTTCGTAGTGTGATTGCCTCGCGCTTGGAAGGAAGCTCAGTAGATGATGTGATTTCAATCACAGAAGTGGTCCCTGAAATGCCTTCCAACAAGAATTATGGAAGTGCCTTCTGGTCTCCACACCCCTGATTGAGTCCCAAGCCACGGTATGGTTTTGGCCTTTTGAGATTTCGATGTTGCAGTGTGGGCAAACCCAGCTCTTGTCTTGCTCGGCGTTTTGACCAGATGTTGTTTGGACAGAGTATTCAACGCCGCGCTTAATTTCAGTGCGCTTGACTCCGATTCGAACCCTATCCAGATCCAGTGGCTGAAACTCTGCCCCCCACTTAGACTCACGGTTACGTCGACTTTTCATTAGTACCAGTTGTGAGCTTCCGAGTGAGCCCAAGCTCCACAAGGGCCGTTGTACCTTGAGGCAATGTACTTAACACCCCAGCGGATCTGAGTCTCGTGGTTGGTCATCCAGTCAGGGCCCTCGGTTGCCATCTTCGAAGCCGGCCAGGACTGCGGAATTCCGTAAGCGCCACTTTCTGGATTCTTTGCCAATGTTCTCCACTGAGATTCTCTGGTCCATAAATTCACCAGGCAG
>JBIJBA010000013.1:0-15120 GCA_044345455.1 Rhodoluna sp. | reverse complement strand
GTAAGGGTGCAGCTGAAGCTCTTGTTGGACAGGGAGCGCGCGTCATCGTGAGCGAAATCGATCCGATCTGTGCCCTGCAGGCAGTAATGGATGGTTACCAGGTCACAACTTTGGAAGATGTAATCGAAGAAGTTGACATCTTTGTAACCGCTACCGGTAACACCGGAGTAATTACACCAGAGCACGTTATGCAGATGAAGCACCTAGCAATCATCGCAAACATAGGTCACTTCGACGACGAGATCGACATGGCTGGAATCGCCAAGATCAAGAACGTCAGCAAAATTGAGATCAAGCCTCAAGTTCACGAGTGGTTGCTTCCAAACAACCGAAGCGTTCTGATTTTGAGTGAGGGAAGGCTCATGAACCTTGGTAACGCCACTGGCCACCCAAGCTTTGTGATGAGCACCTCTTTCTCCAACCAGGTTCTAGCTCAGATCGAGTTGTTCACTAACTTGTCTGCCTACCCACTTGGCGTTCACATTCTGCCTAAGCACCTAGACGAGAAGGTTGCCAGAATGCACCTTGACGCTCTTGGGGTAAAACTCACAGAAATGAACGCAGACCAGGCGCGGTATATTGGTGTTCCAGTCAATGGACCATATAAGGTGGACCACTACCGCTACTAGGACCAAACATGACACCTAAGATTCTCGTCGTCGACGACGACAATGCGCTTAGGGAAATGGTTGGGATTGTCCTTACCTCGGCTGGTTTCATACCAACTTACTGTCCAGACGGTAATCAGGCGCTCGCAATATTTGAAGCCGAAAAACCCGATCTCGTTTTACTCGATGTCATGCTTCCGGGCAAGAGCGGTATAGAAGTTTGCAAAGACCTTCGCGCCGTTTCGGGAACGCCAATAATCATGCTGACAGCAAAGTCCGAAACCAACGATGTGGTGCTTGGGCTTGAAGCTGGCGCCGATGATTACATGGTCAAGCCGTTTGAGCCAAGTGAACTAACGGCAAGAATTAATGCAAGGCTTAGACCGATCACTAGCTCGGAAGCAAGAGTGAGTATCGGGCCACTCGAGTTAGATGTCGAGGGGCACCAGGTCTTGCGCAATGGAGAAACTATATCTTTGACTCCTTTGGAGTTCAACTTGTTACTGACCTTAGCTCAAAAACCAAAACAAGTATTTACTCGTGAGATATTGCTGGAACAGGTTTGGGGCTATCAGTACAAAGCCGACACCCGATTGGTAAATGTTCATGTGCAGCGACTTAGATCAAAGATCGAGCAGGACCCGGATAATCCAACAATTATCAAAACTGTTCGAGGCATTGGTTACAGGGCTGGCTAGGCTCGATGTTTAGTTTGCTAAGACGCTCGGTTCAGGCTCGAGCGGTTACCACTACTGTTGCGCTGAGTTCAGTGTTACTAGTTGCCCTGGGAGGATTTCTTTCATTCTCTATTGGGAACGGACTCTTCGAAGCCAAGCTGGAGCAAGCTCTATCAGAATCTGAAGTTGCAGTCCTGGATGTTCAAAACACTTTTGCAGCTGCCAGCGTGAGTGACGAAATCGCTCTTCAGACTCTGATGAACTCAGTTGTTCCCAAGCTTGAAGCCACCGGCGTTGCTGACACCAGGCGAGTTGCCCTACTTAGAACTCCGGGTCAAACCGGTGTCCAGCTGCTACAGAGCCCGATTTCCTCTGGTCTTGATACCGCGGTGATCTCCGCAAGCTTTAGAGCTGAGGTGCGACTTAGCGAAGGACGATTGCTATACCAATCAATCCAACTCACCGGCACTGCCGACGGGGTCGTAACCACCAGCCCAGGCCTTGTTGTTGGGTCCCCAGTGGAAATCCCGCTTGCCGGTTCGCACGAGCTATATCTGGTTTTTGATCTATCTAGCGACCAGCAAACTTTGAATTTTGTGCAACAGACTCTTTTTGCAGGTGGGCTAGCGATCATTTTTATCATCGGCGGAGTTACCTACCTAGTAACTGGGTGGATCGTTAGACCGGTAAAAATTGCAGCTGAGGTGTCTGAAGAGATTGCGGACGGGGCTTTAGATGTTCGACTCCTAGAAAAAGGTGATGACGTTGTTTCTTCACTAGCCAAGTCATTTAATCGAATGGCCGATTCACTTCAGCAGCAAATTACGAAACTTGCATCTGTTTCTAAAATGCAACAAAGATTCGTTTCTGATGTGTCTCACGAGCTTCGAACACCTCTAACCACCATCAAACTTGCCGGTGACCTGATCTTTGAATCTAGGAAGGATCTAGATCCATCTCTCAAAAGATCTGCTGAGATCATGCAGGGTCAGATCGAAAGATTCGAGGTGCTGTTGAACGACCTGTTGGAGATCTCTAGGTACGACGCGGGTGCGGTTCGAGCAGAGTTGGAAATTTACGACCTAAATCAAGTAGTGAAATCGGCAATTGCCTCAATTGACCCGCTCGCAATAAAACGAGGAAGTGCCATCGAAGTTCAGATACCAAGTGAAGAAGTAATGGCTGAATTTGACTCACGCAGAATCGAACGCCTGCTTAGAAACCTGCTGGCTAATGCAATTGAACACGGCGAAGGTAAAGCTATTCAAGTTGCCGTTGGCATGAACGAGGTAGCAGTTGCAGTTTCGGTGACCGATAACGGTGTTGGCATGACCGAGGCAGAACTAGCCAGAGTCTTTGATCGATTCTGGAGAGCAGACCCAGCCAGAAAGCGAACCAGTGGAGGCACCGGATTAGGTTTGGCAATTTCCCTCGAGGACACCCTCTTACACGGTGGATCCTTAGATGTTTGGGCCAAACCCAATGCAGGTTCCAGTTTTAGGCTGACCCTTCCCAAGGTTCAAGGCGGGCAGATAAACGCCTCCCCGCTTGATCTACCTAGTTCAACGCAGGTAAAGCCTGGCCCAAGCGAGGATCGATGATGCGCAAGTTCCTAGCAGTTTTGCTACTGGCAAGCCTGACCGGTTGTGCCACATTACCGGTTTCCGGTCCGGTCAGAATTGGACCAGATTTGGCACCACCTTCTGATTCCAACTCGTTTTACTACTCACCCGCCACCCCAGTTGATGGCGCCAGTGAAACAGAAATTTTGTCAGGATTTCTAGCGGCAGGAACTGCTCCCCAAAATGACTATGCAATCGCAAGAGAGTATCTAAGTGAATCTATTCGAGCCACCTGGAACCCCAACCAAGAACTGCTTATTCAAAAATCAACCCCGCAAGTAACATTGACTGATTCTGGAATTGCTTTTGTTGAAGTTGAAGTAACGGCCAAGGTAGATGCCAATGGCAGGTACGAAACACTTCCTCCAGGATCGACCAGGACTTTGGAATATACCTTCAGTGAGCAAGCCGGACAGATTCGCTTGAGTGGCGCTCCTGATGTCACAATCGTGATTCGACCGGTGTTCGATGTGGTTTTTAGAAGTTACACAATATATTTCTTGGATCAATCCAAAACATCACTTGTTCCCGAGCTCAGGTGGTTTCCAGCTAACCCAGCTACTGGAACAAAGTTAGTCAATGCCCTGCTTGCGGGACCTTCGGATTGGTTAAAACCCGCGGTGGTATCTGCAATTCCTGCCGGAACGATTTTGTCTTTGGATGCGGTTACTGTTCAGCAAGAAGTTGCTCTAGTGGATCTAAGTGCACGGGCTCTAGTTGCAAGTTTGTCCGATCGTTCTCTCATGAAAGCGCAACTGGTAGCAACGCTTTCACAGCTTCCAACCATCACAAAAGTGGCCATCTCAATTGAGAGTTCCGCCCAGGATATCCCCGATAGCGATCTGGCAGTGAGCTTCGGACCTAGCGGCACCATGGTGGCCTTGGGTGAAGATGGGCTCAAGGCTGTTTCTGGAGCAACAGCAGATGTGATTCCTGCTGGCTTGTCTTTTTTTGGTTCAAGGACTGTTACCAAACTGGCTCTTTCTGCTGCGGCCTCTAAAATTGCCGCCTCCACCAGCACTGGAGTCTTTGAGACAGCGCTTGATAACCCCGGGAAAGCCGTTAAATTGCTAGACGCTAGGACCTTGCTGACCGCAGTGCACTATGACCCGCTTGGCAAGCTCTGGCTAGTTTCTGGTTCTCAGGTGTCAGTGGATTCCAAACCACTGACGACTTCCTGGCTTGGCGGCCAGATCATTATGGCATTTGCCCTCTCGCCGGAAGGTTCCCGGGCGGCACTGATTGTCGATCGAGGAGCTTCCAATCAGGTACTTCTTGCCAGCGTCATTAGAGACCAGACCGGAACCCCAATTGAGCTTGCCGAGCCGATAGCTTTGGCAGCAGAGCTTTCAAATCCAACTTTGGTGAGTTGGTTTGACAAGGTCACGCTTTCTATCCTTTCTTCCCAGACAGATTCTTCAAACATTTTTTTAGTTGAAATTGGTGGCGGAACAAGACTGGTTCAGGGGTTAGCAGATGCCAGGTCGCTGGTTGCCCTAGGCGATGGCTCAAATATGTACTTACTGAAAGACACCGGGGAGCTATTTACCTTTAGAGGTTCATTCTGGGCTTCAATCGCTTCCTCAGTTTCAGCAATTGCTCTTCTGAAATAGTTTTCAACAGTTTTCTTCTCTGTTGTTTTTGATTGTTTTATCTGGCCACCATTGATTAGTGCTTACAACTTCACTGGTTGATCTAATCTTTCCCTCGCGGTGTGCGGTATGCGATCGAGCCGGAAAAAACTTATGCCTAGATTGCAAGAATCTGCTTTGGATTGAACCTCGAGAATTTGCCTTGTCAGGATTGGCCATATACACAGTGACCAAATACAGCGACGAAACTTCCAAACTATTAGTTTCACTCAAAGACAAAGGGCAGTTTGCCCTTATTGCAGAACTAGCTCAAATGCTTAGGCCGATTATTGAAAAACTTCCCGCGAGCGAATCAATCCGATATCTTGTGCCCGCACCCAGCAGCCCTGAGAATTTTTCTAGGAGGGGCTTTCACTCAATGCTGCTTCTTGCCCAAGCGGTGGCCAGTAAACACCCAGGCCTAAAAGTTCTGAATTGCCTGAGGTTTGCACGCCCCGTGAAAGATCAAGTTGGACTCACTGAGCCAGAGCGAATAGCAAACCTGAGCTCGAGCATGAGGCTTAATCAGTCGGTAGCGGGAAGAGTTTGCTACCTATTGGACGATGTTGTAACCACCGGGGCCACCGCCCTCGAGGCCGCGCGGGCACTTGGCTCCGGGGGAGCAACTGTGGCCGGGGTGCTGGCAATTAGCTATTCGAAGGGCTAAATTCAGCGCCTGGGCTACGAGCTAGCCAAGGCTCTAAGATTGAAGGTAATAACTTCCCAATTGATTTGGAGCGCATTTTGGCGTCAATTTTTGACAAAGTTCTTCGTGCCGGCGAGGGAAAGACCCTATCCAAGCTCAAGGCTCTGACCAAGGCCGTCAACGCTCTAGAACCAAACTTTCAGCAGCTTAGTGACGAGGAACTCAGGCACGAGAGCACGTCTCTAAGAGAGAGATTTGCCAAGGGTGAGAGTCTGGATGATTTACTTCCAGAAGCTTTCGCGGCTGTCCGCGAAGCCGCCACCAGAACCATCGGACTCAGACCATTTGACGTTCAGATCATGGGTGGTGTCGCTTTACACCTTGGCAACATTGCCGAGATGAAAACCGGTGAGGGTAAGACTCTTGTTGCAACTTTGCCCGCGTACCTAAATGCCATTGCAGGTCGCGGTGTTCACGTAGTTACCGTAAACGACTACCTAGCTAGCTATCAGAGTGAGCTAATGAGTCGAGTCTTCAGGGCCCTTGGTATGACTACCGGTTGTATTACTTCTGGCCAAGAGCCAGCCGTTCGCCGCGAACAGTATCTAGCGGATATTACCTATGGAACCAATAACGAATTTGGCTTTGACTACCTGCGCGATAACATGGCCTGGCAAAAATCCGACTTGGTGCAGCGTGGTCACTTCTTTGCAATCGTGGATGAGGTCGACTCGATCCTGATTGATGAGGCGAGAACTCCGCTAATTATTTCGGGCCCTTCTTCAGGGGAAGCTAACCGCTGGTTTACTGAGTTTGCCAAAATTGCCCAGAAGCTTCAGCCAGCAATCGACTACGAAGTGGATGAGAAAAAGCGAACAGTGGGAATCTTGGAGCCAGGAATTACCAAGGTTGAAGATTACTTGGGAATCGACAATCTATATGAATCAACTAACACCCCACTGATTTCTTTTTTGAATAACTCGATCCGCGCCAAGGCACTTTTCAAAAAAGATAAAGACTATGTGGTTATCAAGGGCGAAGTGCTAATTGTTGACGAGCACACCGGAAGAATCTTGTCTGGTAGAAGATACAACGAGGGAATCCACCAGGCGATTGAAGCCAAGGAAGGCGTTGAGGTAAAAGCCGAGAACCAGACTCTGGCAACAGTTACGCTGCAGAACTTCTTCCGTCTTTACAGCAAGCTAGCCGGTATGACTGGTACCGCGGCAACCGAAGCAGCCGAGTTTATGGCCACCTACAAACTGGGTGTTATCCCAATTCCAACCAACAAGCCAATGGTTAGAAAAGATCAGTCAGACCTTATCTACAAAAATGAAGAAGTTAAATTCAACATGGTTGTTGAAGATATCGTCGAGCGTCACGCCAAGGGTCAGCCAGTGCTGGTTGGAACCACCAGCGTAGAAAAAAGCGAGTATCTTTCGGTGCTGCTTGCCAAGCGCGGAATAAGACACGAAGTTCTAAACGCTAAGAACAATGCCCGCGAGGCCGCCATTATCGCAATGGCCGGACGCTTTGGATCAGTAACCGTCGCCACCAACATGGCCGGCCGTGGAACTGACATCATGCTCGGAGGAAACGCGGAGTTTCTAACCGTTGAGGCTCTTGCGAAAAAGGGACTAGTTTCTGAGCAAAGCCCAGAAGAATACGAAACCGCATGGGCTGCCGAGTTTGAAAAGATCAAGCAAGAAGTAGCCGTGGAAGCCGAGAAGGTTCTATCGGTTGGTGGGTTGTATGTGCTTGGCACCGAGCGTCACGAATCAAGGCGAATTGACAACCAGCTTCGTGGTCGTTCCGGTCGTCAAGGTGACGTTGGAGAATCCAGGTTCTACCTGTCTTTGACCGATGATTTGATGAGATTGTTCAACTCCGGAGCAGCTTCTGCCTTGATGAACCGATCGGGCGTTCCAGACGATACCGCAATCGAATCCAAAGTTGTTTCCAGGGCAATTGCTAGTGCACAGTCGCAAGTCGAAGGCAGAAACGCAGAGATTAGAAAAAACGTTTTGAAGTATGACGATGTGCTAAACCGTCAGCGTGAAGCAATCTATGGCGACCGCAGGCGAGTTTTGGAAGGCGATGAGATAGCAACCCGGATTGATAAATTCCTAGAGGACACCATCACTTATCTTGTTGAGTCGACCCTCGCCACCAAGGAAGATGTCTCGGAGAGCCTAAAGACTCTATGGGTGGACCTAAAGGCTGTTTACCCAATTTCGCTTGAGATTGATGAAGTCCTTGCTGAAGCGGGAAGCGTATCTAGACTGACTGCGAACTTCCTTTCCAAGGAAATTATTAGCGACGCCAAGATCGCTTATAGAAAACGCAGTGAGTCAATTGGTGAGCAAGGCATGCGCGAGCTTGAAAGGCGCGTGGTGCTCTCGGTTATTGACAGAAAGTGGCGCGATCACCTGTATGAGATGGACTACCTCAAAGAAGGTATTGGTCTTCGTGCTATGGCTCAGCGTGATCCCCTGGTTGAGTACCAGCGCGAAGGCTTTGTTATGTTCCAGCAGATGATGGGCTCTATCAGGGAAGAAGTTATCACTTACCTGTTCAATGTTGAGGTAACCGTTAATTCTTCACCTGCTGATCAAATCAGACCGCAAGACAACCTTAGTTACAGCGCCCCCGGAGCTCCAAAAGAGGACGCTGAGCCAGTTGTTGAAAGAGCTCCGTTGAATCGGGCAGCTGCCAGAAAGCAAGCTCAAGCCAAAAAATCAGGCAAGCCTGAAAAAGGAAGTTCCTTTTTCAAAGGCTAGATAAATCCAATATTGGTGGCTCTCCAGATGTTATGGACACCTTCTAGCCGGATAGCAACAGCTTTTGATCTTCTGCCAGAGCTAAGAACCACAACAGATTCGATTACCCCCGCGCTCGGGTACTGGTATCTCACGCGCAACACATCGGTTGGTTGAACCTGAGGTTTTCTTCCGTGTTTCAACCGATACTGAGCTCTGGAAACAGCCCTTCTTTTTAGGGACTCATAGACATGTTCGTTCAAGACGTCTTGTAATTGATCAACCGATCGGACCCCCGAGATCACCTCGTTGACGGCAGTTGCAATAGCCGCGATAAATACCTGGGGCCGCCTAAGCGGCTGGGTAACCGGTAAATCAGGTCCAAACTCTAGGTGCCTCTGGTTCTCATACCCCCTCGAGTGAATAGTGCTATCGATTCGCATGTCTGGTTTCTTCACTTCACTCCCTTAGTAGCCAAGCTCATTTTGAGTTGCTTTAGGGTAATTGAAGAATCTTCAGTTTTCTGCTGCCATTAATCACTTGTGTATAACTATTTAGCAATGTCGGCGGGTGCGAAATGATGTTGGAATGACCACACTCACCAGCTACGAACCTCAGATTCAAACGCGCCATAGGCAATCGCCGCTGATCCCAGCAGGTGCCAATTGCCTTCAAGTCGAATTAGTCAATGGCCTCACTCGCGAGCTGACCCAGGTAAGCATCAACCGCTCTTTTGTTTTTGGTCTGCTCGAAGACAAGCGAACCTGGACCCTGATTCGACTAAATCAGGTCTTGGCTCTTAGGTTTCAGACCCAAACTCCTGATTCCTCGGCCGCGGCCAGTTGGACCCGCAAAGCCGCGGGAGAACTAATTGCCTTACTTTCTCTTCCCGCCGAAGCAACCATCTGCTTTCAAAATAATGCCCGCAAGAAAGTGAGCTTGATTGTGCTGGGCGCAACAAGGGGGCTGGTCGCAACCGATTGCTATCAACTGCCCTTGATTCCACTCCAGGCAATTAGCTACCTCGAGATTTCCCCAAGCGCATTTAACCGAAAGGATTTCAACTCGTGAAAATACCCAGAAGCCAGCCAGGTAGCAAGAGCCCAATTTCCATAGCGATATCTACTCTTGTCGTAATTGGATCAGTACTTGGAGCTTGGTTCTTTATCGAAAGCAATAAAACTACAGAGATCTTTTTAGTCACCAAACAAGCCCTGCCTTCTGGGGCAGCTCTAAACATCGCCAATCTTGAGAAGATAGAGCTTTCGCTTTTTGATCTTGCGGGAGCTTACCTGAGGCCAGAATCACTGATTGAAGGCACCTATCTACAAAGACCCATTGGCTCTGGTGAAACAATTCCGCTTTCAGCCATAACAACCCAAGATCAAGACAACTTCTCCAACTTGGTGCTAACCCCGCAAATACCCATAAGCAGCCATGTAACCGTTGGTTCAAAAGTAGCCATCTGGGCCTCACCGTTACTTGAATTCCAAACTTACGGTGAACCAGTTTTGCTGGCAGTAGACGCTGAGGTAGTTGAGCTTATTGAACCAGAAGGCGGCTTTGCCAGCCAGCAGAGATCTCTTGAGCTACGAATCCCAACTGATTCGCTTCAGTATCTTCTTGGGGCGATCTCTGGCCAAGCCTCGATTGCAATAACTGCCACGGGAGGTTCCAGCTAGTGCTGGAATCAATTGTTCGGTCACTACAAGCCGTCAAGAAACAAAACACAAAACCCGAACCGCAGCTTATTGCCGTCACTAGCCCCCATGGCTCAACCGGTAAAACTACCGTGTCAATAAGCATTGCCCTAGAGCTAGCTGCAGAAAAGTATTCGGTCTTGCTTATTGACGCAGACCTTGAAGGCCCCAGCGTTGCAAACTACTTCTGCCTTTCAGAGCTACCGGCCGGGCTAGTTGGGGCCCTAAGAATTGCAAGCCAGAACCGATTTGATCAAACGCACCTTGAAAGACTCAGCATTCAGATTCCTAAAAGCTCAATCACAGTTTTGCCCGGAGTTATCTCAGACCAGGCCTTGCAGCTAACCAGTGAGGGCATTCAGGCAATTCTTGAAGTAGCCAAAGCAAGCTTTGATTTTGTTGTTGTGGACCTGGGCTCGTTAAAACCGAAACAGGGGTTTGATCTAACCGGTGAGATTGTTCGCATAAGTGACCACGTAGTGGTTGTGGCCCTTGCAGACCCAATAGGAATCTTTAGGCTTCTTAGATTCGAGCAATACCTGTTCTCACTTACCGAGCAACCAAAGCTGGTGGTAAATCGAACCAGAAATTCTGTCATTTCGCAGGCCAAGTCCGAGATCAAGACCACCCTTGCCGGCCTTGGTTCGATCGAGGCGGCAGCATTTTTGCCTGATGACCCGGTTCATGTTGACCAGGCGACGAGGCTCGGAATGTTAGGTGTTGGGCGCTCGGGTAGCTTTCGCTCAGCCGTTGGTATCTTTACCAAGGTTGTAATCCTGGGTAGGCCAGGCGCCCTCGATGCGCGGGTGGCTAAACTCGGTTAGGTGTCCACACTTTCTCAACTGATAAGCGATTACGGTGTCCCGAATAAGGCCAACATCGAATGGCTTACTAGGTTGCAGTCGGAGTGGCAATTGGTTGCAGACCTATTGTTTGCAGACCTGGTCCTATGGGTCCCAACCAAAGACGGTAGCTTTGTTGCCGTCGGTCACGCCAGACCCTCGAGTGCGGCAACGGTTTTCTATCGCGACATCAGCGGTCAGCCTATTCGCAAGGAGTGGCTGGCATCAGTAAAGCAAGCCTTCGAGTCCTCCCAGATTGTCGAGCAAAAAAGCTCCGATACTGTCGCTGGGCTTCCAACAAGATTTAGCGCTATTCCGGTGCAAAAAGAATCCGCTGATCAAGCAGATACATCTGCCCCAATTGCCGTTATCACCAGGCATACCAATCTTTCTGAAAGCAGAACCCCAAATAAGATTCAGCTAAATTACGTCAGTTGCGGCAATGAACTACTTACGATGATCACCGAAGGAACTTTCCCTGACTACTCTTCCCCTACGGGCCGAAGACGAGGTGCGCCAAGAGCTAACGATGGCTTACTAAGACTCGATGTCGATGGCAACGTTAGCTTTGCTAGCCCCAATGGGCTTTCAGCTTTTAGCCGCCTAGGTATTGAAGGTGAAATTGAAGGAAAGTCACTTGCAGAAGTCGCCACCAAGATCGTCAAAGCGCAATCTACCGTCGATGAGTCACTACCGCTAGTTCTAACCGGCAAAGCACCCTGGCGTGCAGACCTAGAATCAAAAGATGTATCGCTATCGGTTCGAGCAATTCCTTTAATGAAAGCCGGTGCTCGAACCGGAGCCATTGTTCTCTGCCGCGAAATTACAGAACTCAGGCGCCAAGAGCAGCAGCTTCTAACCAAAGACGCCACCATTCGTGAAATTCACCACCGTGTGAAAAACAATCTGCAAACCGTTGCTAGCTTGATGCGCATTCAAATGCGTAGAACCACCAGCGACGAAGCTAAAGTAGCACTGGAACAAGCCATCCGCCGAGTCTCCGCTATCGCCCTGGTACACAACACTCTTGCTGAAGGATTCTCCGACGAGGTGAACTTCGACGAGGTATTTGAATCCAGCATGCGTCTTGTGGGGGAGCTAGCAACCGATTCATCCAGAGAGATAAAGCTTCGAATTGATGGGAAGTTTGGACAATTAGATAGTGGTCTTGCCACCCCGCTAGCTGTTGCCCTAACCGAAGTAGTTACCAATGCCGCCAGCCACGGACTGGGTGAGCACGGCGGAAGAATCCTTATTACTCCTAGGCAAACCGCCAAGCAGCTCACCATTGAGGTCGAAGATAACGGGGTCGGATTCGAAAAAGATGCCATCGGCAAAGGCCTTGGAACTCAGATTATAAAGACCCTAATAGAGGGTGAGTTGCGGGGAAAGATTAGTTGGTTTTCACCGAAAGATGGCGGCACCAAGGTCGCCATCAGCATTCCGATTTAGCTGGCGCGACGAGCCCTGGCGTACTTGCGCTTTAGAGATTTACGCTCGTCTTCACTCAGGCCACCCCATACTCCGGTGTCCTGGTTTTCCTTGATGGCATATTCGAGACATTCGGCTGTCACGGTGCACTGGCGGCAAACTGCCTTAGCCTGCTCGATCTGATCTACTGCTGGACCGGTGTTTCCAACTGGAAAAAACAGTTCAGGGTCTTCATTTAGGCATCGAGACTGGTTTAGCCACTGCATATCCATGCGAATAATCCTTTATCAGTTGGCCCCCATAGCCAAGACGAGCAATACAAACACTCACTTAGGTTGGTGAGGTCGAAAATTGTGATTTACGCTTATCTGCGTAACTCGTGTTCTGTATCTAATCGTTCCATACTGGTAGCGGTTTGTAAATACCCAACTTTGGAGCCCAAATGACACCCTTTCGCAAGGCCCCCGCCCTGGTCCAAATTGTGCTTGTTTTGCTGGTTATTGAAGCCCTAGTTGTAGCGGCTGTTTTTTTCACACTACTTTTTGAATTATTCTCGGGACAATTTCAAACTATTTACGCAGAAGTGTTTTTACTGGTTCTTGCGGCAGCTTCCGCTGTGTGGGTTTTGCACTTTTCTAGAGGATTACTAAACAGAAAACGCTGGGCTAGAAGTGCTGCATTCTTTTGGCAACTACTTCAAGCAGTTGTCGGAGCTGGTGCAATTGCAGAAACTGGAACCAGTCAGATAATTGGAGCTGTACTAGTACTAGTTTCTGGAATCGTTGTTGTGCTGCTATTTAATTCAAAGGTTGTTGCAGCTACCAACGAAGAAACCGACGGGGATCTAAAGAACTAGATATCCAGCTGCTTGCGAAGACTATCGACGTGTCCGGTTGCCTTGACGTTGTATAGAGCAAGCTCTAGCTTTCCTTGCTCATCCACCGCAAATGTCGATCTCAGCACACCCTCATAGGTCCTGCCATACATGCTCTTGGTGCCGTAGGCGCCATACTTTTTGTGAACCGTTAGCTCGGGATCTGCTAGCAAAGCGAACTTCAGCTTGTGAGCTTTCTGGAACTTCTGCATCTTCTCAACGCTGTCTGGAGAGACTCCAAGCACCTCGTAGCCCGCTTTGGCCAAGGCCTTTAGGTTGTCGTTAAAGTCTTCTGCTTCCTTGGTGCAACCAGGTGTCAGTGCAGCCGGAAAGAAGTAAACAATGACCTTTTTGCCCTTGTATGAAGAGAGTTTCACCTTGGTTCCATCGTGGTTTACGAGAGTGAAATCAGGAGCCTTGCTGCCAACTTCGAGCCTTTTTGCCTCAGCCATTTGTCCTCCATTTGGGTTTACTTGGGTCTTGAAACAAGTGTAAACCACACCCAAATTAGGTTTGGTGGCTAGCGATTATGCTTGAAGAATGTTGCTGCGGTTGATTCAAATCTCTCGTCCAGTGCTTTGGATCAACACCATAGGCACCTCGGTTATTGCCATGTGGCTTGGCGGGGACCTGTGGCGCTGGGACATCATTCCTTTCCTCATTTGGGTCACTTTCCCCTTCAACCTCTTGATTTATGGAATCAACGACATCTTTGATCAGGAAACCGACAATATAAATGCCCGCAAGGGTGGCATGGAAGGCGCCAAGATCAGCCCACGTGAAGTGGTGCCGATTTTTGTGGCGGTTGCTGTTACCAACATCCCGTTCTTGATCTACTTTGCCTTTACCGTTCCACCCGCCGCCATGGCTTGGATATTGGCCTATGGACTCTTTTTCTACTTCTATTCATCACCGCCATTTAGATTCAAAGCAAGGCCGGTTTGGGACTCGGTTAGCAACACCGACTACGCCTTCCCGCTGGTATTTATCCCGCTAGCCTTTGGCCACGAACCACTTTGGTTTGCAGCCATTGGACTCATGGTCTGGTCCATGGCAAAGCACACCTTTGATGCCGTGCAAGACATCCCTCAAGATAGCTACGTTGGCATCAAGACAACCGCTGTTTGGCTCGGAACCAAAGGCAGCGCTTACTGGGTTGGTTTCTGGTGGCTGATTTCAACCATCTTGTTTGCGCTGGTAAATATTCCGGTTGCGATTGTGAACGCAGTTATCGCTGGTTACCTAACTGTTGCAATCTTTAGAAAGCCAGTTCCTGAAACAGGTCGAAAGCTTTACCGGCTTTCAATTGCCTTCCCATACATTGCAGGAGCGGTAGCGGGAGTGCAGCTTGTTTCTGCGATGGTCTTAGGTCTCTACCCTTGAGACAGAAATCAATTGTTGTAATCGGCGCCGGAATTAGCGGCCTGGCAACAGCTGCCCTGCTTGCTAAAGCAGGACACAAGGTAAAAGTCATCGAAGGCTCCGACTGGATCGGCGGTAAGTCAAAAAGAATCATCGTCGATGGCCAGCGTATGGACACAGGTCCTGCCTTAGTTACCTTTCCGGGTGTTTGGAAAGAATTCCTCCGTCGCTATGACAACTTAGGCGATACCTCTATACCTGCATCTGAAATAGCTCCAATACAGTTCGAGCCACTTTCCGAAGTCGGCGAATACTTCTATAAAGGGGATAAGTGCCTGCTTCCGGTTGAGCCAGGAAATAAGTGGCACGATAGCTGGACTAGGTTCGAATCAGTCCACGGAAAGCTCGATAAAGAGATCACAACCCTGCTAACTAACACCTCCATGAGCCCCAAGGCAGTGCCTGCCGTGAGCAAGCTAGTTTCCAAGTATGGATTTAGGCTCACCACCAAAAGCTACCTCGATGGCTTGAAGTGGCTACCGGAAGGCCTCAAAGAAGTTATCTCGATTCACACTTTGAACGCCGGAGTTGCCCCAGAATCCACGCTTGCACTGTTCGCAACCATGCCAGCTGTGATGGCAACCCAGCAGGTTCTAGTGCCAGTTGGTGGAGTGAACGAGATTCCACTAACTCTTGAAAAGCTAGCTCGCTATGCAGGAGCCGAGATTAGTCTCAACGAAAAAGTGGTTTCCATCTCTAATAAAGAGGTAAAAGCAAGCTCCGCTAGTTATAAGGCTGACATTGTCATTTCAAGCCTCGACGCCAAGGTAACCGACCGGCTACTTGGCAAGAAAACCCAAGAGCAAAACCGCAAGATGTCTTGCTCGGGGGTCGCAATCTATGCGGTTTTAGAGCAAGAACTGCCCGAAGTTACCAAGACTCATTCGGTGATCATGCCAGATGACCCA
>JBIJBA010000060.1:0-5230 GCA_044345455.1 Rhodoluna sp. | reverse complement strand
GAAAGTTCCACGCGGTGAAATACAAGGGCCAGCCCTTGGTCTTGATGTTGTGGTCCTTAGGGCTGATGGCTCTGAAGCAGAACCTCTGGAAGATGGTGAGCTGGTTTGCCGAACACCTTTCCCAACTGTTCCCCTTGGATTCTGGGGAGATGACAACAGGGCCAAGATTCAAGCTGCCTATTTTGACCGCTTTGAAGGAATCTGGGCTCATGGCGATCACGCCAGAAGAACCGCAACCGGCGGCTTTGAGATTCTAGGAAGGCTCGATGCCACCTTGAATTCCAAGGGAGTTCGCATTGGAACCGCTGAAATCTACCGTGTGGTACTTACAGTCGCCGGAATCACTGGAGCCCTGGCGGTGGGACAACCCAGAGGAAATGACACCCGAGTTGTCCTATTTCTTGTTTGTGGAGGGGAGCTTACTGGCGAGCTGGAGCAGGAGATCCGAAGAACCTTGCACAATCAGGCAAGCCCGCGGCATGTTCCAGACTTGATTGTTCAGGCAGCGGATCTTCCAAGAACCAGGAATGGCAAGCTCAATGAGCTTGCGGTATCAGACATTGTTTCAGGCAAGCCTGAAAGAGATAGCTCAACTCTTGCCAATCCCGAGAGCCTTGAATTCTTTAGGGCTTGGAGTAAACAAAACCCAGCTAGCTAGATAGCGCGGGTGGTTCCGCGAACCACAAGTTCAGAAGAGACTCTAATTTGCTGCGACTTTGAATTTGGCTTTTCAATTCGTTCCATAATCCTCTTAGCTGCAAGTTTTCCAAGATCGGCAAGTGGCTGGGCTACAGAGGTCAGATTCACACTTCGAAGGCCTCCTAGTCGGATACCGTCATAACCAACAACAGAAATATCTTCTGGAACCTGAAGACCGGATTCTTCAATGGCCGCAATCGCGCCAACCGCAGCGAAGTCGTTAGCAACTACGAGTGCGGTTGGCTTAAGCTCGAGAGCTTTCTTGGCAGCTGCGTATCCTGCGGTATCAGTTAGACCACCAGCAACAACCTGCGTGTGATTCTCTAGTCCGTGACGCCTCATGGCATGGGTGTAACCCTCTGATCTCAAAATAGAAACTGGGTTATCACCGCCACTTAGGCAGACAATCTTTGTGTGTCCAAGACCTACCAGGTGATCAACAGCTAGCTGAGCTCCGGCGACGTCGTCGTTGCAAACGGTATCCATGTGAGACACGGCAATGTCTTCTCGGGTTACGGTGACTGTTGGAACCTCCGCGGCTATCTCCTTTAGGTCTTCAGCGCTTAGGCGGTGAGAAATAAGGATCAGCCCTTCGATCTGGAATTGCAGCAGGGTGTCTATTTCGGTTTTCTCAAGTAGCGGATCATCGCCACCTGTCACCAGCATCAAGCTATAGCCATACTCGCGAAGCTCGGATTGGACCCCATCCCAAATCTCTGCCGAGACTGGGTTGTGTAAATCCAGAATCAAGACCCCGAGGGTTTTACTTCGCCTGGCGGCCAGGCTCCTGGCCGCAGCATTGGGGCGATAACCCAGCTCTTTGGCGGCCTTCAGGATCTTTTTCTTGCTGTCGTCGCTTACTTTGGGGGAGCCAGAAAGAGCCAGCGAAACCAAGGATTTGGACATGCCGGATTTGGCGGCAACGTCCAAAATAGTAGGCCTGGAGCTAGACATGTGTCTTAGCTAACGTCTTTGACCATAACTGCACTACCCGTTGCAATTGATTGCTCGCAGGCAACTGCAATGCGCAAGCTTTCAAGAGCTGAATCCGGTGGGCAAGGGTTTTCAATTTCACCTAGGGCAAAAGAAACAAAGCTGCCGGTTTCATTTCTAAAGGCATCTCTGAAGCGATCAACAAAGCCGCCATAAGGGTTAATGTTTAGTTCAAGCTGACCTTCGAGATCATGAAGTGGTGTTCTGGTGTTTAGACCTGCTGACAGTGCATCTTTGGAACCAAAGACTTCCATGCGAACATCGTGGCCGAGTGCTCCGTGTCTAGTTCCGGTAATTACAACTTGAACACCACTGACAGTTTTGACATTTATCGCAGTGACGTCCGCGTCATCGAATTCCTTGTAGTCCATCTGATAGCGAACAGCTTTGGTAGCGTAAACGCTCTCTACTTCACTACCTGTGATCCAGCGAACTAGATCAAAGTCGTGCACATGCATGTCGCGGAAAATTCCACCACTACCTGCCATGAATGCTTTCTCGCTTGGAGTCTTGTCATGGGCTGTCATGTTTAGAGCGTAGAGTGTTCCAACTTCACCGCTAGCAACCTTTTGCTGCATAGCTTTGATTGGCTCATCGAATCTGCGCTGGAAACCAATCTGCAACGAAGAGCCGTTTTTCTCGACAAGATTTATTGCCTCTAAGGTTCCAGAAATAGTTGGCGCAATTGGCTTTTCGCAAAGGATTGCCAAAGACTTAGGGGCAACCATTTCCAATACTTCTTGGTGGGCGCTGGTTCCAACGGCAACAACGACTGCATCAACCTCGGCGGTTTTGATTTCTGACCAAGGAAGGACACTGGCGCCAAAGCGATCGGCTAGTTCTTTGCCGTTTTGCTCGTTGCGGTTCGCAATAAGGACCTGAGTTACTCGCTTGTCGGCAACCAGGTCTTCGACCCGGATAGCGCCCATGCGCCCTGCACCAATAACTAGAACTTTCATGTCTGACCGCCTTCTAACTGGGACCTGAATTGCTAAACTGCCCCTAGTCTGCCATAATTTTTGGAACGCTCCAACGAAAGGAACCAAATTGTCCGACTTTCTTTCCCGTGTGGCCTCGGCCCCCATTTCTTGGGGTATTTGTGAGGTTCCAGGCTGGGGAGCAATGCTTCCTACCGATCGAGTGCTTGGCGAGATGAGAGGCCTAGGACTAACTGCCACCGAACTTGGAGCGCCGGGTTTTTTGCCCGATGACCCACAAGGTGTTTACGACAAGCTAGATAGCTTCGGGCTAAAGCTTCTTGGCGGCTTCACACCTGTTGTTCTTCACGACAAGTCAGCACGTCAGGAAACAATCGAAAGCGCAACCGCAACGGCCAAAGTTTTCCAACGAGCAGGTGCCACCAAGTTTGTTTCGGCTGTTGTGCAGGACTGGGACTGGTCCAACCCAAGAGAACTTTCAGATTCTGAAAAAACTCACATGACCGAGATGTTTAAAGTCATTGATGACATCTGCGGCGAGCACGGTCTAGACCAAGTTCTTCACCCTCACGTGCAGACTCTGGTTGAAACCAGAGACGACATGCACCGCGTGCTAGATTCTTGCGATGTTCGCTGGTGTCTTGACACCGGACACATGGCTATCGGTGGTCAAGACCCAGTTGAGTTTGCCAAGGATGCTTTTGATCGTGTCGGCCACGTTCACCTAAAAGATGTCAACCTGTCGATGGTTCCAAAAGTCATGAGCCGCGAAGTAACTTTGATGAACGCCACCCAAGCAGGACTATTTACTTCACTTGGCCAAGGTGATGTTGACATCAAGGGAGTTATCCAAACTCTTGAAGGCCAGGGCTACCAGGGCTGGTACGTCATCGAGCAAGACACAGCAATTACTGCTGGCATGCCAGCAGAAGGTGAAGGTCCGGTTGAGGATGTCAAGACTTCGCTCGACTACCTAACTGGCGTTGTTGCGCCCACTTTGGCTAAGAACTAACAACGAAGAACAAGAGATCAAAATGGATGTTCTGAGCGTAGGTCGGGTGAGTGTTGATCTCTACGCTCAGGAAGCAAACATCGGATTCGAGGGCCAGCAAAGCTTTCAAAAATCAATCGGTGGATCCCCTACCAACGTCGCCGTCGCCGCAGCAAGGCTAGGGCTCAAAGCAGCTCTGGCCACCAAGGTCGGCGACGATGGTTTTGGAGAATATGTCCGCAACAAATTGACTGGCTTTGGGGTAGCTACCGATTATGTCTTTACTCAAGCCGGATTCCAGACCCCGCTTGCCTTTGCGGCCCTGACCCCACCGGAAACTCCAACCATCGCCTTCTACCGAAACCAAGCCCCAGACACCACCCTTTTGGCCTCTGATATCCCAGAAGCTGCCATCAAAGAGGTCCAGATCCTCTGGATCAGCCAAAGCGCTCTGGCGGTTGGGACAACCGCCGAGGCAGCGCTTTCTTGGATGAAGCTAAGAAACCCTTCCCAGCACACCATCGTCGATCTTGACTATCGAGCAACCCTTTGGGCCAGCAAAGAAGCTGCCAGAGCAAAAGCTCAAGAGAGCATCGCTCTTGCAACCATCGTGGTTGGCAATTTGCAGGAGTGTGAAGTTGCTCTAGGCAGCAATGATGAAAACGAAGCGGCCGATGCCCTGTTGGCGTTAGGTGTAAAGCTTGCTGTCATCAAACTCGGCGCCGATGGTGTTTTGCTAGCTAATTCTTCTGAACGAGTTCGAATTGCACCCACTCCTGTCGAGGTAGTCTGCGGCCTTGGCGCAGGCGACGCCTTTGGGGGAGCGCTTTGCTATGGAATCCTTAAGGGCTGGGGCTTAGAGCAAATGGGCCGCTTTGCTAACGCAGCTGGAGCACTGGTTTCAACCAGGCTTACCTGCGCAGATGCAATGCCATCTCTTAGCGAGCTAGATTTGATTCTGGAAGGTGCCTCATGATTCTAGATAGAACTAAATACCAAGGGTTGCTTGACGCCCGAGTTTTCGAACCGGCGTCATTGCAGAAAGCCCTAGTTGGTCGTCGCCGCAGAAAACAAAAAACCCAAGACGGCAACTTGTTGATTCTTGCCGCCGATCACACCGCTCGCGGAAAGATTTCTTTGGGTCGTGACCCAATTGCCATGTCCGATAGGTATACCCTGTTGGATCGACTTACCCGCTGCCTCGCACTTCCAGAAGTAGATGGCGTACTTGCCAGCGCGGATATCTTGGAGGAGCTTGCTTTTCTTGGAGCGCTAGACAACAAGCTAGCTATTGGAACCATGAACCGCGGTGGCATCATTGGGGCTAAGTGGGAACTAGATGATCGGCTAACCTCTTATGACGCCGACCACATCGAGTCCATGGGACTCGATGGTGGCAAGACCCTAATCAGAATCGACTACCACGACCCATCGGTAGCCAGAACTATCGAAACCGTGGCAGCGCTAACCACCCAGCTAGCTGATCGAAAGCTAATGGCCATGATTGAGCCGCTGCCTTACAAAAAGAACGCCGAAGGCATGGCCATTTTGGATGAGTCGGACGAGGCTCTAATAAAGGTAGTAGCGATAGCCTCTGGTCTTGGTTCTA
>JBIJBA010000056.1:0-5539 GCA_044345455.1 Rhodoluna sp. | reverse complement strand
TTAGCAGTACGGCACTCGAGCTTTGGAATTTCTCCGTAAGCTCTGCGACGGTAGCTTCCTTGTTCGCCATGGCACTCCTTGATTATCTGTATTTGTCGGCAGCCCTAAGAAACAAAAAATGCTCCTCACGTAAGCGAGGAGCATAAGGAAATAGAGAAAAACTCTAGAATCTTTACTTCTACACCTACGTGGGCAAACACTTTGTGTTTCTTAGTCAAAACAAGCCAAATTCCAAGAATTCTTGGGATTTGTCCTGCCTCAAACCGACGGTCTTTGGCTTCCTACAGTCTAGAGCTTCAGGGGGTTAGCTGTAAAGCCCGCCTGAAAGACTGTTTAGTCAACAGGCTCCACTCCCCTAAAACTTTGATTTTGAAGGTAAGCGAGTGCGTCTTGGCAGCTTGCCAACCAGCGCTACAAAAATGGCACCAACCGCCATCATTCCCAAAGAGGTCCAAGCGATCCACTGCGAGGAATATGGTCCAGTTTTGGCAAGCGAGGGTGTCCCCTGAGAAGCCAAGCTAGGTGCTGGCGCTGAAGTTCCAGTACTAGGTCGGATGATGAACGTCGGGACAGAGTAATGAAAGTTACCAGCGTCCAAGTAAATCACCCCGTTTTCGTTGGTGACACTAAGCCTGGCGTCTGTTTGGATTGAGCCATCTTCGTTGACAATTAGGGCCTCTAGACTTTCAGCCCCCACAAGAGTGTTGCCCGGCCACTGACATTCTGCAAATTCCTCATTCACCCATAATCTGAAAAAACCTGAATTTTCTGCCCCAGAAGAGTCAAGGTGCGGGGCAAAAATATTGAATTCAAGATACTCCTCGTCGTAATTCCAATCGGGCGACCCAGCAGCATGCGAATTAAACGCTTGAGCTGTGAATCCAGAGTCGGAGCATCGTGGATCCCACCAAGACAGCTCCGCTGTCGGTCCTGCGTTGTGCACGGTGAAGCCAATCTGATATATGTCCTCATCAGCCCTTGCCGACCAGTCCATGGGATTTTCCATTGTTTGCTGGATTTTCCATTCTTGATTGTATATAGATACTTTCGAGTGAGTTCCAATAAAAGTCCAAAGGTTACCCCCAGGTATTGATTCTTTGGTGTATCGGGCTTCGTTGGCAATAAATTGTAAATTTTGGGGCTTCAACCAACTAGTTCGGACAGCGACCTTAACTTTATACCCCCTAGGTAAGTCTGCCCAAGCAGAGAAAACTCCTCGGTTGGATAGGTCGTCCCAAACCCAACTTGGTGTGTACATTCCAGCACCTGCAGCGAATGGTTCAGTTAGTAGTGGTGGTGCTGTCCACATAGATACACTCTCATACGCTGTGTTCCCGTTCGGCCTGGACTCGCTTGTCCATGTTTGCGTTTCCGCCTGAGTGGCAACTACGTATCCGCCTGTTGAGCCCTTGATTTGAACAGACTGAATACAGTCAAGCTGTTCCGCAGACGAACACACGCCAAGACTATAAAAGGCTTTGGATAAAGGATCAACGGACGTACCGGCCGGGTTGGTTGTGCTTGCGACGGGGTCTGCAACCGCCACAAGGCTCCCACTTAAGAACAGGCTGGCGAGGATAACAAGTGCGCTGATTTTGAACTTCATTTAGCCCCCAGAATCAAACTATCTCTTGATTTCTGGCTCAATCCTATATGAACTAATTGCGATGTCAATTGTTGGGTTGAGGCCAGAAACTCCTTCTAGGTTGCGGGGAAATTGTGGAAGTGGCAAGAAATAGGTAACTCACGAATGATTGCAGGTCACGTGCATGGGGCTATGGTCCTAGCGTAAGTAAGCTAAAACTCATGCCGACACATGTCGCCAGCCCCAAAACCATGAACACAAAAAAGGACTGTAGGGATGATACAACCCTTCGAGCTGCTGGAGAAAGCTGTCACGAACTCGCCGAATTCAATTGGCATGGTCAGTGAATCACGTTCCTACACATTCTCCGAAATGTTGAATTTGTCCCAGGCTCTAGCAGCTAAATTTCGTGCTCAAGGTGTCAGGCCGAATGAAGTTATTTTGACTTTGCTACCACCCGACCTAGATTGGCTTAGCACATTAGGTATTTTTCACGAAGCGGCGGTACCGGTATCTCTTTGGGGAGTGGGGGCTGTAAAGAATCTTAATGTGTCGTGGTTTGTGGGAAGTAAATTCCACGATAGCGTTCCAAGACAGCAGACGATCGTGCTAGATGGAAATTCGTGGCAAAGCTATGCTACTGATTTACCTGGGCATCCTCGCACTCTTTTTGCGAGGCCCGACAAGCCAATGCGCTATGTGATGACTAGCGGAACAACAGGCGCTCCTAAGGCGGTCACCTTCACGGGAGGCAATATTCAAGCGCGCCTGGCCCAGCTTGGAAGTTACTGGGCAGATAGCAGACCAGAGCTTAACTTCATGGGTCTTTCAACAACAGGAGGTTTTTTCACTGCTCTTGCCTCTCTAGAACATGGCTACCCATACATGGCTGAAGTTGCCGTAAACCGATCGGCAATCGAGAGAGCGAAAGAGTATGAAATCAAAGTTATTGCCGGTTCCCCTGCCCAAATTGGTCAAGCATTGAGGCTTATACGCGAAGATAAACTCCAGCTGCCGAGCCTTTTGGAAGTTCGGATCGCTGGGAGTTTGCCAACCGAGAGATTGATTTCTGCAATTCACAATGATCTCGGTGTGCCAATAAGAAGTGTTTATGGTTCGACCGAAGGTGGTGGAGTGGCAGTAACAATGCTCAAGCCAGGTAGCGACACCTCTGACCTGGGCGAGCTGATTACTGGTATAGATCTGCAGATTGAGCCAGACGAATCTGGCTCCGGCCATATAAAGTATCGGGGCCCAGGAGTTTCTTCTGGATACTTGGATAACTCGGTTGACGATGAAAGTTTTGCTCATGGCTGGTTTTATCCAGGAGACAGAGGACACATCGCAGCTAATGGGCACCTGATTCTTGAAGGGCGAACCGACGAGATCATGAATTTTGGAGGAACCAAGATAATTCCTGAGAAGGTAGAGGAAATGGCCAGAAATTTCGAAGGAGTGACTGATGCGGCAGTTTGCCTTATAGAGCAGCATCCCGGGATCGAGCAAGTTGCTATATCAGTAGTTGGAAATTCTAGTGTGGACTTGCGAGCCTTAGATAAGTTTCTTCGTGCTAGGTTGCCAATTGGGCACCCAACTATCTTCACAACTTCGAAGCAAATACCTCGTAACCGCATGGGAAAGATTATTAGGAACGAACTAAAGATTCAGGTTCTAAATGATCTCAATTTGAGTTCATAACTCTCAGCACAGAGGCCATGAGTCGGTAAGGAGCTGTGCTCGGCTTTAGCTGGTTTGTAGTTCCAACTATCGTGAGCTTGTCAATCGGATCGTAAAACATAAAGTGCCCTGTCGCACCTGAGTGGCCAAGATACCTGCCTCGGTGTGATGCTCGAGTTGCAAACCGTGGCAGACCAAGTGACATTACGCCTGTGGCATAACGAATTCCAGGAAAAATTGGAAGCCAATTAGCCAACAAGCTTTCCCTGCCAGCTTCAGAGAATAGTTCCCCAGAAAAGAAGCTCTTTAGAAACCTAGTGGTGTCTTCAGTCGATGAAACTATTGAGCCTTCGGCTCCCAAAGAAGCTATTCGCCTCGCACCCAGATACTTTTGGTTGGCGATAAGTACCTGGGAGGCGTCATGGAAAGAACTTAGGTTTCCAGGAGTTACAAGGCTAGTTTGACTTAGTTCTAGGGGTTCAAAAATTTTAGTCCTAAAAACTTCGCCCAAGGGCTGATTCGTAACTGCCTCAATCAGCCTGCCAACCAACTGATAGTTCGTGAAGCTGTAACTTGCCTTGCCTGAGTTGGGTGGAAACTTTGCCGGAAGCGTCCTAGCTAAAGCTATGGCCTCTTCGAAGCTCCAGCCTGGGTCTTGCGAAGAGATTTGAGCCAAGTCACCCTTATTTGACAATCGCTTCAGCTGATAGTAGTCCGCTATGCCCGAGGTGTGGCTCAGTAGATCCCTAACAGTTATTTGATCGCTGCAATCCACCCCGTTTTGCACATTTAGGTTTGCATAGTCACTAACTGGTAAGTGTTTTGCTATCGAGTCGGATAGTGATAGTTTTCCTGCTTCAACGAGTTGCTGAATCACCGTAGCCGCAAACATTTTTGTGCCACTGGCAATCAAGTGAGTAGCCTTGGATTCCGAGGTGCGCCAACTGTAACTTTGTGCAGGTTTGAGACTTGCTACTTGAATCTTCAGTTCAGAAATTGCAGCATTCTTGGCAAAACCACCCATTAGGGAATCTAGCTTTAAGGAAAGCTCCACGGCAAACTTACAAAGCCAGCAAAGCTGGACTAATTGCTTCGCCTTCTAAGTCTTGACGTAACTGCAGTAACAAAGCCTCCAAAAGCAAGCAAGGTGACAGAAGTCGTAATGATCCACCAAGAATTCTCGTTTCCAGTCTTGGCAAGAGATGACGTTGGGGTTAATGATGCGGGTGCGGACGTTATCTCAAAAGCACCGGCGTCAGCAGGATTGGACCTAGCACCTCCCCTTTGGTCAAAATTCACGTTGAAGGGATACCCCTCTAATCCAAAAATCTCAGAAGAATTGAACCCCTCAAAGTATTCCTGGATGTCTATGAATGTTTGGCTCGGGACGACATCTACTGCGGGGCCACTAGGACTAATTTCAATTGTTTGAGTACCGTTCGAGTTTGGGGAAAAAGTCGCTAATGTCGGCAAGTTTGTGCCAAAAATCGAGATTAGGTCGAACCCAAATTTAGAACTTACATCCGGTTCGATGTCAGTTTCGATGGCGACGATATTGGAGAACACATTTCCCCCCGCATCAATAAAAGGTACCCCTACTACAGTTCCTCCGAACCCGAGCTGAGGGTAATCCGATTCGCCTGCAAAAATGTTTGCCCCTACTTCGAAAGATCCGTCTTCACTCTTGTAGATTGCATTTCCTGGAACGTCTCCGGAATCCGCGGGAAAAGGCGCTTCGTTATCTACAAAGGTGTTGAAATATGCATTTCCAATTATTGCACCTATTGCGCCGCCTTCTGCGCCATCGCCCACAACCTCGTTGTCTAGAAAAGTGCTATTCGAAACCAGGACTCCGTATGCTGCAACTGCTCCACCAAAAGCGCCTGTGCCCACTGCCGAATTTCCCAAGAATGTGCTGTTCGTGATTGCAACAGCGTATGCTCTTACTGCTCCACCAGGCGCGTCTGTGCCCACTGCCGAATTTCCCGAGAATGTGCTACCCGTTATGTAGGCAAAATTCAACCCATCTACGTCCACGCCTCCAAAGTTTTGGCTGATTGCACCTCCACCAATGTTGTTCACAAACACCGAATTAATTACTACGAGTTGGTTTAGAGCATCTACAGCACCTGAATCGTTGTTTGAGAATGTACTGTCTCCAATTACGACGTCATAACCACTGATAGCAACTGCACCCGTGGTGTTTTCGATGTCTAGATTCTCTATTACAGTAACATAGCCAACTCCGTCAATAATTTCAGAGCCAAAGACTCCACC
>JBIJBA010000014.1:0-14948 GCA_044345455.1 Rhodoluna sp. | reverse complement strand
AATCGCATTTCTGCTGGCTGTCGAATCACCAACGACGGGCTGTGCCGTATTGTCATTTTCAGAACCATCGTTCACGCAAGGAAATGGTGCAGCATAGGCTGGGCTACTGGTGCTGACCCCAAACCCTAAAACAAGGCTAGAGGCTCCAATAAGTGCAATGCCTCGTCTGCACGACTGTTTGATAAATGCCGAAGGTTTGGCCTTGGACGAACTAGCAAGTATTGGCTGAATGTATTTGGCCATGGCTCCTTGTTCCTCTTGGAATCTGTCAGGGATTCAGCCTAAATTTCCGTTGATTAACTTTTCAATATTGTAGCCCTAAATGGTAACAGCTAGTGAAAAAACAGCAATCCCCACCCCTTTCGGGGTGGGGATTAAAGCGCTGTCTCTATCGCTTTTACTCCTCGAACTATTACTAGTTCGAATACTTCTTAGCCCTTGGGCGCTTCTCGCCTGATGGCTTGTCTGCCCAACGACCCTTACCAGAGCCCTGGTAGTTGCCTTTTTTCTTTGGTCTTGAATCACGATCACGGTCTCTTCCGCGGTGGTTAGAACCTCCGCCACGAGAGTCTCCGAAGTCCAGAATGTCTGGGGCTGCCGGAGGTGGCGCAATTGGACCAGCTAGTTCTTCCAGCAATTCAGAGCCAGGGCGAACATCAGTGATCTTGGCATCGCGCTCTGCGCGGTGCAGTAGGTCTTCGACCTTGCGACGCTTTGAACGTGGGATCAAGGTGATAACAACACCTTCCTTACCGGCACGACCGGTACGGCCGGAACGGTGAAGGTAGGTCTTGTATTCCTCTGGTGGGTCAACCTGGATAACCAGCGCAACATCGTCAACGTGAATACCTCTAGCTGCAACGTCGGTAGCAACAAGGACCCTTACGGCACCTTTAACAAAGCGCTCCAAGTTGCGAGTTCTTTGGTTCTGGTTTAGATCTCCGTGCAGTCTTGCTGCTGGAACGCCGTTGTTGGTAAGTGACTCGCTTAGACGCTCTGCTGTCATCTTGGTACGAGTGAAGATAAGTGACTTACCTTCTCCTTGAACCAAACGAAGAAGTACCTGGCTGCGATCATCTGGGTCAACAACTAGCACGCGGTGCTCGATTGTTGAGTTCTCCTGAGTTTCGTTAGGAACTTCGTATACGTAAGGGTTTGGCATGAACTCGCGAACAAGTGCATCAACCTCGCGGTCCAGTGTGGCCGAGAACAGTAGCTTCTGGCTTTCTCCGGTTGCACGAAGAACACGCTTTACGCCTTCGATGAATCCAAGATCACACATGTGATCGGCTTCATCAACGACCATGGTCTCAACTTCGCTTAGGTCAATGATGCGCTGCGCCATTAGGTCTTCTAGGCGACCAGGGGTGGCAACAACGATGTCAACACCGCGACTTAGAGAGATCTCTTGACGACGCTGAGGAACACCACCGTAAACACAAGCTGTGTAGAAACCAACAGAGCGAGCAAGAGCTGAAACAGTTCTGTCAATCTGATCTGCAAGTTCACGGGTTGGAGCCAAGATCAATGCGCGAGGCTTGTTTGGTTTTCTTGGCTGAGACCCTGCTGCAACCAGTTTCGAGATAATCGGAACGGCAAAAGCAATTGTCTTTCCAGAACCAGTTTTTCCGCGACCCAAGACATCTCTGCCTTCCAAACCTGCTGGAATAGTCGACTGCTGAATCGGGAATGGAGTTTCAGCTCCAAGGCCACGAAGTGCGGTAACAAGCTTTGGGTGCAGACCCATCTCTTCGAAACTTCCCTGGATGATAATTTCTGAAGCGTCAGCAACAACTAGCTTTTCTAGAACCTTGTCCTCAAAGAATGCTTTGCGGTTTGGGTTCTTGTCGCGAGCGCCAACAAAGCTGGAGTCACGAGACTTGTCTCTTGAGACTCTGTCTTCGCGGTACGGGTTACGGTCGCGGTCATACTCTCTCGAGTTTGAACGTGGCTCGTATGTTCTTCCAGATTCTCTTGAGGTGTCTCTTGACGAGTCTCTTGAGGTGTCTCTTGACGAGTCTCTTGATGAGTCTCTCGAAGGGCCACGGAAAGAATCGCTGGTGAAATCCCTCGCTGGACGATCGGAGCGGAAGCCGCGATCATTGCGAGCTGGGCGCTCAGATGAATCTGAACGGTATCCAGAACCTGATCTTGAACCAAAACTACGATCAGATGATCCTGCAGGTTTGCGAGGTCCCCTTGCTTCATAACTTCTGGATTCGGCTGGCCTTGAGTCTCTGGAGTCAGAAGATTTTCTGTCTGAGTAAGAAGGCTTGTCTGACCAGTTCTTTTTGGCTGGACGGTCTGACTGACCCTGGCCGTAGCGTGGCTTATCGGACCACTCACGTCTTGGGGCGTCGTTTGATCTTGGTGCGCGATCATCGAAAGATCTTGGTGCGCGAGTTGCGCGGTCCTCTGCTGTGTGACGAGGCTTGCGAGCCGAGTCTGTCTTTGGACCTCTTGGTTCCCAGTTGGAGCCGCGGTCTGGTTTGCGGCCGCTCATTTCGCGAGCGTCAGTTGCACCCTTGCGGTGTGATTTTTTCGGTGCAGCAGATGATCCTGCGAAACTTGAAGTTCCGGATCTACGTGGTGCGCCTTTAGCTGCTCCGGTTTTTGGACGTGGAGCTGATTTGCCGAAATTAGGCATAGTTTTAATTGCTTCCTCTTTATGTGGCACGCGCAGGCAAGAAAAAGCACAATTCATGTGTTGTTTCGTTGCTGCGTGTGTCTTTGCGGTCTAGTCGAACTGCGCTAGACCCTAAGCATTCCCGGCTAAAGACCGACAGCTATAAGAGGTAAAGACTGATGCACCTAAAGTGCACTGCAAACGACTACTGCTGGGAAGTTCCCAACAAGATAAGCCTAGTTGGAAGGTTGCAATAAAGCTAGGAAAAATTTCCTAGGAAATAATGCCTCGAACCTTCAGTTCTGCGCTTAGTTCCGCATCAGATGGCTCAACTAGGTGCTTGCCATCAGCAAAAACGATAACCGGAATGTTAGTTCTTCCCGAAATGGCTTTGGCTTCCTCGGTGAATTCAGGACTTGATTCAACGTCTTTCTTGTCGAAATCAACACCCAAGGTGTTCAAGAGTGCCTCTGATCTGCGGCAATCGCCACACCACTGTGCTCCGTAAAAAGTTACTTCTGACATTGCTATCTCCTTAGAATTTTTTCTTCTGGTATTACTAACTGCTTCCCATCAAAGCTGATTCCCGCCAAATCTTCAACCACAATGTCAGCATCGGTCTCTAATGCCCTCTTCGACACCCCAACAACAAAGGCAGCTCCTGCTGCTAGGGCTGCTTTGACCCCAGCATCGGCATCTTCAAAGACAATGCAATCGCTCGTGCTAAAGCCCAGCTTCTTAGCTCCAAGTAAATATGGATCTGGCGCTGGCTTGCCATGTTCGACGTCATCACCACTGACAAACTGCTCGGGCAGCGGTAACCCTGCTGCCTTGATGCGAGCTCTGCCTAGGTTTGAATTAGCAGAGGTGCAGATTGTCCAAATACCAGCGGGCAGTGAATGCAAAAGATCTACTGCCCCCGGGAGTGCATGAGTCTTATCAGCCGATAATTGCTCGAGCTCATTAATGCGATTGTTAGCCGATTCAAACCTGGCTTCGCCAACTAATTCCAAGATTAGATCTTGTGCTCTAGTGCCATAGTGATTCGAAATTGAGAAACCCTCGAGACCGAATTCCTGCCCAAGAATTCCCCAGGCAACATCTACGGCCGCGTGAGAATCTACCAAAACCCCATCGTTATCAAAAAGGAGCGCACTTGCTCTAAGAATCATTTGCGCTTTCTCGAAGCTGAGGACTTAGTGGTTGCCTTTGCCTTAGTAGCAGACTTCTTTTTTGCTGGAGCTTTAGTTGAAGCTGACTTGCTAGCAACTTTTTTGGTTAGCTTAATGGTTTTGACTTGGTTGCGCTCGGTAATAAACAAATAGATTCCAACCGCTGCAATCAAAAGCAACATAAGTGCTGGCACCATCGATTCAAAGAACCAGGTCCACTCAAAAGGCGCTATTTCCCAACCGGGGTCGAACACAAACTCTTCGCCACCAAGTGGTTCAATGTACTCTGGCCAAATCCTTAGAGAATCAATAGCGGCTGCTCCGAAGGTGAAAGACATGATCGAAACGGTGGCTCCAAAGACAATAGAAAGAACGAAGTTCAAATTCGCAGCTCCTGCTGCCAAAGTTTGCCTTACTCGCGGAGGTGCCGCTTTGGCAGATCTTGCTTTAGAAGAAAATCTGGTTCCAAGCAAGATGCCTATTGCTACGATGACCTGGATAACTACCCAAACCCAAACCTGCAAATCGGTTCTGGTGATGTCGTACACAACCAGGCCAAAGATGATTGCGACAGCAGTAAGCAAAATTGGAATGGCATAGCCAAGACCTAGGGCCTTCTCCGATTCGGACATACCCCGCTTCTTGGCTTGCTTGACGCTTTGCTTTCTGTAAACAAAAGCACGAAGCAGGATGTAAATCACGAGGATGGTTGCCAAGACAATTGGGATATAGACATCGAATAGTCGAACTAGCAGATTTGTGTTTTCGTTGCCAAAGCTATTGAAGGCATTCAGAAAATTGCCGATGGCGTAAATCGACCCGCCAACTAGGGAAATCACCACGGTCAGGTTGGTGAATCTGTGAGCAGCACGAGGAAGCGGTGACTCTAGGCCAGAAAGTTCTCTGGCGTGTAAGGACAGTTGCTGTCCACGAAGAGATAGCAGCCCGAACACCACTATTCCAACTAGATATAGATACGTAGAGATCTTCACAGCCTGGGTTTCCCCAACATACATGCCCTGGCTGTCGTAAATAGGGAAAACAAACAGATTTGAGTAGATAGCGAACATAAACAAAGTCCAGCCCACCACCAGGCCAATTAGAGGCGTGAGAATCGCTTGCTTAGATAAATTGCTTTGCATATCTTTAGCCTACGCCTGAGCCATAAACTTGACCCGTGATTGTGGTGATTGGTGAGGCTCTTATTGACCTAATTGAGAGCAAAGCCGAGTCTGGCAGCTACCAAGCGGTAGTTGGTGGAGCAAATGCCAACGTTGCCATTGCCCTTGCCCGTGCCGGAACCCCGCAACAACTTCTTGCAAGAATTTCTTCCGATTCTTTTGGGCAGAAGATTAGAACTCGACTGGAATCTAACGGCGTAGGTCTTGATTACGCAATTGAAGCTCCTGAAGCAACTTCACTTGCGATTGCTTCCATTGGTCCCTCAGGTGGAGCAAAATACTCTTTTTACGTGGAAGGAACCGCTGACTGGAACTACACCCGCGAAGAATTACCGACCGCAGCCAAGCTTTCAGAAATTGGAGCAAAGGCTTTGCAGTTTGGCTGTTTGACTATGGCGTTAGGTCCGGGGAACAAGATCATCGAGTCTTGGGCAAGTGAGTTTTTTAAAGCTGGCACACTTACTTTGTCGCACGATATCAATGTGCGGCCAGCCCTCGGCTTTGACGCAGCTGTTGAACGTGAAAGAGTAGAGAGAATCAATTCCACTTCGCATATCGTGAAAGCCTCTGACGATGACATCAACTGGCTCTATGGTTTAGAGCCAGGATCTAGCCTGGATGAGATTGTCTGGGGCTGGATTGACCAGAGCGACCAGATTGTGTTTGTCACTCGAGGGCCAGATGGCGTAAGCATTTATCGCAAGAACAAGGTCCGAATTGATGTGCCCTCCCGCGCGGTTAAGGTTCAAGACACCGTGGGCTCGGGCGATACCTTCTGCGCACACATGCTCAGCGGGTTGTTAGCTATTGATGCCTTGGGTGCAGCTCCAGATCAAAAACTGGCGGCGGTATCAAACGATCAGTTAGTTGAAATTACTCGGATGGCAGCTATCGCTGCCAGCATCACCTGCGAAAGAGTTGGGGCAGAGCCTCCAACGAGTGAAGAACTAGCAAGGGTTGTTGCTAGCGCTTAAAGGGGCAGTGCCTGCACTCCATCGCGCAGCAGTGCTCAAAGTTTGAAAGTTCTTTAGCGGTAAAGACAAAGTTGCCAGTTACGGGATCTTTGTAGCCTGGCTGATCTAGCGCCATTGCCAACTCATGACGACGCAGCATCTCTTCGCGGGCAGGGTGATCGTCTGCGAGCCTCTTTGGGTGAGGCAGGCTAAGGGGTCTTCTTGTTGGGGTTGGTCTAGGCATAGAACCTAGACGCTATCTTGTGCCAGAACCATTTCTGCGTAAGAACGCGTTGTGTCGCCCAATCTTGTCCTGTCCCAGTTCATGCTGAGCTCATTTAGCACTTTGGTTCCATAACCCGGGGTAGCACCTTCGACCAGCGCCTTTCCGTTATCCGTTACCTCGACGCTGAACTTAGTTGGTTCGATTTGGTTGAAAGCGATCTTTACCTGGCTGGCTTGGCCGTGCTTGATGGAGTTTGTTACCAACTCCCGAGTCAGCTCAATTGTTGCTTCGCAGGTCAAAGGCTCTTTAGTAATTGCCGCTTCTAGTTCAGCTGGAATGTTGATTTCAACTTCAACACTGCCTGACCATAGATCCTTAACTTGGTTGAGAACCGAAAGCAAGGTCTCTGATTCAAGTCGGTTCGGATTGTTTAGCTGCTCAAGAGAGGTCTCGATGTCTTTTTGAACCTTGGCTAGATACTCAGGCGTTGGGTTGTTGGTTTGAGCCATGCCCATCGCCGAGGCGTAAAGAGCAGCCTGAATGGGGCCATGCAATAGCGCGGCCATCCTTTTGCGGTTGAGCCAAAGCTCCTGGGAGAGCCTGGAAGAAATCACCTCTAGCTGCCGGTTGACATCTTTTAAACGCTCGGTGGTTTCTCTCCGTTGGAGCTGGACCAGCTGAGCAAAAAATAGTAGAAGCCCAAGGTTCCACTCAAAAAACAGCATTGTTAATATCTGGGCATCGGTGCTTTGCATGTTTAGCAGCGGCTTCAAAACAAAAAAGGCACTCAATGGGAATGAATAAATAATCGGCACGAGCACCCAAGCTGCCCAGGTGGGAATTTCAAGTTTGTAGGTGAGCGCCTGCATAATCCGACCAAAGCCAAAGATGAGTGCAAATATAAGTGTCAGCACGATTAGCGTCATAACTGGCTCTTCCAGTAAAACGGTGCTAGATACCAATAATCCGATAGACATAGTTGCCGCCCAGAATGGAATCAAGAACTCCCCAAGAATGACTCGCTTGGGAAGAGCTGATTTCACCTTCACGTCAGCTGGCTCAGTCTCGAAGTTCAAATCATCTTGCCCATCGGCAACTTCCCTACTAAGAGGTCTAACAACTTCATCGGCAGCATCCCTCAGGGATGCAATAACGGCTAACGACGGGGCAGAAGCTAGTGTCTCTTGGATTTTTCGAATTGCTGGCCGGATCAGCGATTCGACTTTCTCTCTCAGCTCTTCTTGCTGCTGTTGCACCCTTGCCAACGCTCCAACCGATCTAACTTGAAGTCTCAAACGCTCGGCGGCTAGCAAGGAAAGAGCCTCTTTATGCCTTGCGAAGTTCGATACAAAAATCGCGTTCAAAATCAGTGAGATAAGGGTAAACAGTGGGCCACCCACCAGACGATAGAGAATCTCTCCTTCTTGAAATTGCCCCGACAAAATTGAAAACTCCAGCAAAGTCAGCCCACGAATAAGCCCAGCCAGAGCGAAAACAACCATCAGCAAAGCGGGCCGACTGGGCCTTGGTTTATTGGGCAGAAAAATCCGGGCAATCAGTAAGGGAATAATCGTTGCGATGTATCCAATAGCTGTGCTGATAAGTCGATACTCAAAAGTTGAGTCGGATCTTGTTTGATCAAAAATTAGTCCAACGCCGAAAGCCGGGATTAGGAAAAGTAACAGAACCGGGTTGGAGAGTGCGTATCTAGAACCAACCTGTTGGAATAACCTCTTGGCCGTTGGGCGATGAGGTTTATACTCTTCGGTCACTGATCAATCGCTACCGCACCAACAGCACTTAGGTACGCCTTGGAAGCGGCAATGCGCGCATTGCCGGATCCGTTGGCATCAATTTCAAGTGCTTGGAAAATCCTTGAAATCATTCCTTCAACTGCTCTAACAGTAGTGCCGCGAGTTTCTGCAATCTGAATGTTAGACATCCCCTCGGACATCAGCTGCAGTACAGCCAATTGGCGTTTAGATAAATCGGCAAGGGGTCTTCCTTCAGCTTGGTCATGGCGAAACTTGAAAACGCCTTCTTCTTTCAAAACGGCATTGACGGCATCCACTAGTTCTTTGGAGTCAACCAGTTGAGACTTTCTCAGATAGGCCTGAGACTGCTTTACGGCCTTCGCGTCTTTCTTGGCAAATCTTGGATCGGGGAGGTTAGTTAGAAAGACAACACCGACATCGGGTGACTCTCTGGCTAGATACTCGGCGAAATCAAAACCATCAGGTCCAGAACCTAATTCAATGTCCACGATGCAGGCATCCGGATCCACTGCCTTACAAGCGCGCTTGGCATCCGATGCGTTGGCAGCTGTTGTTACCTGGAAGCCAACGGCTTCTAGGGATCTAGCAATTAGATCTCGGAGTAGGGACTCGTTTTCGACCACGACAAGGGTTCTTGATGTTGGCACTGGAACCTCTTTTTCTGGATTTGTGGGCTGAGTCCAATTATGACCCCCCGAACTTTTTCAGGCAATAAAACATAGTGAGAACCGAACATTAGGCCTCGAAGACCAGGTCCTGGCTTACCCAACCCCATAATTGGAGAATGAACACAGACGTCGTAGTAGTAGGTGGCGGCCATAACGGCCTAACCGCAGCCTGTTATCTGGCAAAAGAAGGGCTAAAAGTCACTGTGCTGGAAAGGCTCTCCACCTTCGGTGGAGCAGCGGTGTCTGAGCAAACCTTTGCTGGAGTAGAGGCCAAGCTTTCGAGATACTCCTACCTCGTTTCACTTCTTCCCAAAAAGATCATTGAAGAGCTAAAGCTAGATATCCAACTAGCCCCCAGACGCTACTCCTCTTATACACCCCAACCTGGAACCAATGAAGGCCTCCTAGTGGATAACCAAGACAAGGTAGCCACTGCTTCCTCGTTTGAATCAATCGGGACAACCAAAGACGCAGAAGCCTGGCATGAGTTCTATAGAAAGACCACCTTGCTAGCTAAAGCAATGTTTCCAACAGTGCTTGACCCACTTCCAACCAGATCTGAAGCCAAGGCCAAGCTCAGAGAGCTTTCAGGTAGTGACCAGATCTGGGAAGAGTTTATTGAGCAACCAGTAGGAAAAGTTATTGAAAAAAGCTTTGAATCAGATCTAGTTAGAGGGGTAGTTCTAACCGATGGTTTGATTGGAACCTTTGGTTCCAATCTTGATCCAAACCTAGATGTCAACAAGTGCTTTTTGTATCACGTGATCGGTAACGAAACCGGAGACTGGAACATTCCTATCGGAGGAATGGGTCAGGTCACGGACTCGCTTTACAAAGTTGCAAAGCAACTTGGAGTTACCTTGCTCGCCGATTGTGATGTTAGCTCCATAGGTCAAGACAACACAGTAATTTACAGCCAGCAAGGAAACCAGAACTCAATTCAAGGCAAGTACGTACTAGCCAATGTTTCCCCCACGGAGTTAGAGAAACTAACCGGATTAGAAGACATAGTTCCCGCGGCGACCAAAATGGATGGCGCTCAGGTGAAAGTGAATCTGTTGCTGAAGCGCTTACCCAAACTCAAAGACCAATCCTTGGATCCAGTAGCCGCCTTCGGCGGAACATTTCACATCAACGAAAACTACAACCAGTTACAAAGTGCTTTTGAGCAAGCCTCCAATGGTGAAATACCTAATCCGCTACCCTGTGAGATCTATTGCCACTCACTGACTGACCCGAGCATTCTGTCCAGTGAGCTGCAGGAGCAAGGCGTCCAGACACTAACGGTCTTTGCCCTGCACACCCCACACGCTCTACTTGATGGCAAAGACCAAGAAGAAATGCGAGAAAAACTCAAGCGGGCAGTGCTCGCTTCTTTGAATTCGGTTCTGGCAGAAAACATCGAAGATTTACTGATGACCGACGCTAATGGTGAGCTCTGCATAGAGGTAAAGACCACTCAAGACCTTGAGAATGTTCTAAGGCTCCCCGGGGGAAACATTTTCCACGGAGCACTCGCTTGGCCCTTTCTTGAAGACCACAATCCACAATCCACCGCCGCCCAAAGGTGGGGAGTAGAAACCAAAAGAGAGAACCTGATGGTTTGTGGGGCAGGTGCAAGACGAGGTGGCGCTGTTAGCGGCATTGCAGGTCACAACGCAGCGATGGCAGTTTTAGAAACTATTGGCTGATTAGCCCTTTTGGTTTGCTTTGTACCACTGATAGGTCGAAGAAATGCCGTCTGCCAAAGAGATCTTTGCTTTCCAACCCAAATCGGTAAGCCTCGAAACATCTAGAAGCTTTCTTGGAGTTCCATCTGGCTTTGATGAGTCCCATTCGATTGATCCTTCGAAGCCGATGATTCGTTTAATGGTTTCTGCCAGCTCCTTGATTGAGACATCTTCCCCAACCCCAACGTTGATGGCAACGTCGTTGTCGTAGTTTTCCAATAGGAAAATACAAGCGCTGCCCAAATCATCAGCGTGCAAGAACTCCCTTCGAGGGGAACCTGAGCCCCAAAGAGTAACCGTTGTGGCTCCGCTGGTTTTTGCGTCGTCGAACTTTCTAATTAGGGCCGGCAGAACGTGAGAGTTCTCAAGATCAAAATTGTCACCAGGGCCATACATATTGGTAGGCATGGCAGATATCCAGCGGTGGCCATATTGATTTCTGTAAGCCTGAACAAGCTTGAGCCCTGAGATCTTGGCGAGAGCATAGGCCTCATTGGTTTTCTCAAGCTCTCCAGTTAGCAGGTACTCTTCCCGGATCGGTTGCTGGGCAAACTTTGGATATACACAGGAAGAGCCAAGGAAAAGGACTCGTTCTATTCCGGCAGCATGAGCCCCATCAAGAAGGTTGGTTTCAATCTGCAAGTTTTGAGACAAAAACTCCACAGGATAAGTGTTGTTAGCTTGAATGCCGCCCACTTTAGCTGCAGCAATAATCACCGCGTCTGGCTTTTCCTTGGCTAGGTAAGCAAAGACTGCAGCTCTGTCCAACAGGTCGAGCTCAGCTCTTGTTTGCCCAACAAAGACGTGCTTGGAGTCTTTCTCAATTTCCCGAACAGTTGCTGAGCCAACTAGGCCACGGTGACCAGCCACATAAATCTTCATGTTTTCTTCCGAGGCTTAGCTTTTTTGGCAACGAGTACCTTTTTAGGGGTAGTGGTCTTTCTCTTCTTAGCTACCGGTACTGACGAACCAACTGATGCAGTTTCTTTTGTCCACTCGTTATATCCTGGAAGACCAAGTTCTGCCCTGAGTTTCCAAAGAGAAACTAAAAACACTCCAAAAGCTATAGATCCAGTAATCCAAACCAAATTCGGTGAGAACCAGAACAGTTCACCGCTGGCTGGTCTATCCACCCACCACCATTCAAAGCCATAGTCGAGATTTTCTGCCACATCGCTCATTCCAGTCAGGTAGCGCCCAAGATTGGTCCTAAGCGCAATGATGTGAGCGAAAACCAGAGCGAATCCCATTATCCAAACTTGAGCGCGAGACATGAGTGGCCCCGAGTTCATTGAGGTTCGAAACATTGCGGCAGCAACCAGCATTCCGAGCAACCCCGTCAAGTAACGAGGTTGGACAAATTGTCCAACGAGCAATCCACTGGCGCTAAGAGCTAGGAGAGGAACAAAAATCAGCGCAGCAAAAATTAGGGTGACTGACAGCCCCTGTTGAAGATTGAAATACATAATTGCTGAAAAAAGCAAGGTTAGGAACACTCCCCACCCGACCACCCAAACAATTGGAGACATGGCCGTGTCGAGCCATCCAAGACCCCAAACGCCAAAGCCACCGACCCAGAGGGTGGGCAGATTGATTATGTTCGCATACAGCTGCCCACCCGAAAAGGTAGTTAGCCCACCGCCTGGTGCACCGGTGAGTGTTGCCGACGTGTTCGCGGAACCAAAAAGGAATATTGCTCCCATTAACAAAAGTGCGGCCGCTATCGAAATGTTTACCGGGTTAATCATTTTGCGTGTGAAGGTAATGATAATAACCGCAGCAATGGCGACCAGAGTATAGAGGGCTGAATCGGGTCGACTTCCAGCTGACATTAGAAGAGTAGCCAAAGCGATTGGTCCCAAAATCCAGCGGGATCTTCGATCCTTCGTTATGACAAAACCAAGCAAAGCTGAGAAGAAGAGCACCACTGCATAAACACCCCAAGCCGAGGGGTTGGTACTTGGAAGAATAAACAACCCAAGAGGAACCGCTATGGAAACTGCACTTACCACCGGTACTCGGCGCAAATGCCTAGGTAGGGCAAAAATTACAGCAGCAAAGCCGAGCACTATAAGTATTGAATTGAAGAAACGGATTGAAATTATAGAAGCCGTCAAATCATTGCTGGCAAACCAACTCATTACCCAGTAGAAAACTCTGGGGTTCTCCCCCGCGTTACTTCTGGTTGTAGAAGCAAACGCATCCGTTTGTTCACACCCACCAGTTTCGTCAGGTTCTCCTGCATAGCAAAACGAGTACTCCATCAAAGTTTCACGGACTATAACTTCACGCGGTTCAGAGCCTTCCTCGCAGATGCCGTCACGAAAGCCCTGCCCACACCAGATACTCACCAAGTGGTAGTCATCATCTGGAGTGGAACCAATGGGGGATGCAAAAGCCCAAGCACCCAAAGTCATGATTGCTGAAATAATCGAGATGCTTGTCCAGCGGGCGACTTTCGTTGGCAACCCTTTATTGGAGTCTCTAGCTTGAACTGGGGAGCTCTTGGAGGTTTCTGTCTTAGCCACTACTGACACCCGTCCCTGCTGAAGGTCTCGACATAATTATTTAAATATAGTCCGATTTGCATGAAGTCTAGATTTCCCAGAACGTTGATTCAATCCTGTAGTCGTCGACCAAGCTATCGCTCAAAGTAGAAGAGGAAATAACTAGAGCCTGAGAACCTGGCTCTAGCGACAGAATGCCATTTGCGTAACCCCCGGGAACAAAGAAAGCATCGAGCGAATCGGCTTTAAGCTCGGCGACCTGAGGTACTTCCGATTTGTCAGGATTAGACCAATCCTTGACTCTTACAGCGCCAAATCTAATTTGCCCTGACAAGGTAATGAATATTTTTGACTCAAACTCGTGGCCGTGCCAACCGCGAAAAGGTTGGCTATCTGAATTATTGATTATGTACATTCGCCTGAAGTTCGAAATATTCAAATCATTGTTGAAAAGTAAGGATCCTCTTTCATCCACATGCCTCGCACCAAAGATGAGTTTAGGGACTTGATCCATGTTTTGTCCTTCTAGTTCTTCAAGCACTTGCAGTAAGACTCTGGTAGTACCCGGCCGCAATTAAAGATAGTTTGTCTGGGTTATACCTTGATTCAATAACAGCATAGTTCTCAGCCCTTGCAGCGTTAGAGTCAAACTTGCCATCGATTATGTCTAAAACTGCAGAACGAAGAGCATCTAAATCATTAGGAGTGAAGATAAAGCCTGTTTTCTTGTCAACTACCCACTCTTGGGCACAAGAAGTGTTTGTTTGGACCGGAATTGCCCCCATTGCCATTGCCTCAACCATTGATGTTGAAATCCCATCGGAAAGCGAATGTCCTACGTAAATCAAAGAAGATTTGAATAGATCCATTACTTGGCTGTGAGAAAGAGCACCTTTTTTATGGGTAGTAATTTTCATTCCAGTGGACTTTGACAATTTCTTTGCAGCCCTAAGCACAGGAGCGTTGCAACTGTATAAAACAATCTCGAGGTCCCCAAGTCTGGCTCCCAAACCTGAAACGGCTTCTAGAGCAACAATGGCCTTACCCCAATGGTTTTCATATCCCTTGATTGCTATCTTGTTCCGAACACCTTCTGGTCCAGTGAATTTGGCGAGCCCGCCAGCAACCGGCATCAGTGGAAGCGTTTGGTAGCCAGAAGAGAGCTGTGCTGCGAGGTTGTAGTCACGGGTGCACTCCGCGCTAAAACCATCAGCTATGTCAAGTAAGGCCTTTATCTTCGCCTTATGCTTGGGAAATTTTGAGAACCAAACTATTTCGCTTCCGTAGTTTGTCACTATAAGTTTGGGTTTTTTCTTCAGAAGCTGAAAGGCTCTTCGCGTTGCGTATCCAGCATTTTGCAGCTCGTGGATATGAACGATCTCTGGATTAAACTGACGAATCCTCCAGGCGATGTAGGCACCCCGAACCCAGTCGGAGAGAAACCTATCCGCTATCCACATGGGTAACGAGAAAACTCTAGAAAACCAGGTAATTGATACTCGATTTGATTTACGTGAGCGCTCAGATATCCCCTTTTGAACTCTTCTGTGTGGAGAAGCGGAGACAACTTCAAAAATTAAATCACTTGAATCAAATTGCGATATCCAGCGCGAAAGATGAATACTGTCTGCCATTCCAACAAGAAGTATTCTCATGATTTCTCTCTTAGTTTTATGTGACTCTTAAGCGATTACGACTTTGAATTCTATTGCTCACCTATAGCGTCCATTCTAATTTGTAACGCGCTAGTACCGAAGCTTTGGGGAGTTACCCTGTGTGCCATCACTTTCCGCGTCAGCAAAATTCTAAGTAGATGATGGTTGTCAGATCGAAGGGGTACCTGAATTAGCCTAGGAAAGTGCCTTATCTGCTAACTTTGTCTCCATGAAGAAAAAAGCACTTATTACTGGAATCACTGGCCAAGACGGTTCGTACCTAGCTGAGTTTCTACTCGCCAAAGGCTACGAGGTCCACGGTTTAGTGCGAAGAGCATCCAACCTCAACACCCAACGGATTGACCACCTGTTTGAGGATGTTCACGAAGAAAATCGCTCTCTATTTCTTCACTTCGCAGATCTCTCAGATGCGTCGAGGCTCACAACTCTTCTTT
>JBIJBA010000009.1:0-17679 GCA_044345455.1 Rhodoluna sp. | reverse complement strand
TAGATACCAAGGCGGAAACAACGCCGGACACACAGTCGTTATCGGGGACAAGAAGTTCGCTTTGCACCTACTGCCTAGCGGCATTCTCACACCCGGAGTAATTCCAGTAATTGGTAACGGTGTTGTAATCGACCTTGGCGTTTTGATCAAAGAACTAGATGGCCTGATTGAAAAAGGCGTGGATGTTTCCAAGCTGAAGATCTCTGCCAACGCACACATCATTACTCCTTACCACGTAACAATTGATAAAGTCTCCGAGCGCTTTCTAGGAAAGCGCGCCATTGGAACCACCGGCCGTGGAATCGGACCAACCTACGGTGACAAGGTAGGACGTCTAGGCATTAGAGTTCAAGATCTTTTCGACGAGAGCATTCTTCGCCAGAAAGTTGAAGCGGCACTAGCGCAGAAAAACCAGTTGCTTTCCAAGGTTTATAACCGCGCCGGCATCAAAGCTGAAGAAATAGTTCGTGAACTACTTAGCTACACCGAGCGTCTTGCTCCAATGGTTTCTGATACTGCTCTAGAGCTTCACCTAGCTCTAGAGGCTGGAAAAACTGTTTTGCTTGAAGGTGGCCAGGGAACACTGCTGGACGTTGATCACGGTACTTACCCATTCGTAACTTCGAGCTCACCTATTGCCGGTGGTGCAACCATTGGCACAGGAATTGGTCCAACCAAGATTGATTCGGTTATTGGAATTCTCAAGGCCTACACAACCCGCGTTGGCTCTGGACCTTTCCCAACCGAATTGTTTGACCAGTGGGGCGAATTCTTACGCGAGAAGGGTTTCGAGTTTGGAACCACAACCGGAAGAGAGCGGCGCTGTGGTTGGTTTGATGCACCGGTTGCAAAGTTTGCCACCAGAATTAACGGATTAACCGATATCTTCTTGACCAAGCTCGATGTCCTGACCGGAATCAAAGAGATCCCTGTTTGCGTAGCTTACGAAGTAGACGGTGTTCGAACTGAAGAAATTCCGGTATCGCAATCTGATTTCCACCACGCTAAGCCAATTTACGAAAACTACCCAGGTTGGGATGAAGACATCACAGGAGCTAAGACCTTCGAGGATCTTCCTAAGAACGCTAAAGACTACGTACTCGCTCTAGAGAAACTTTCTGGAACCAGAATCTCCGCAATTGGTGTTGGTCCTGATCGCAACGCGACAATTGTTCGCCACGATTTGTTGCGAGCCTAAGGCTTAAAGACAAGCGGATAAACCGCATCCAACCAAATACTGTTTTGCCCATCGGCTGCAGAAAAGTAGATTGCTGCATCAGCTTTTGCGTAGCCACCGTTTTGAAGTAAGAACTTGTAAACAACAGCTGATTTATCTTCTGGAACGTAGCCAAGCTTTAGACCTGATACAAATACCGCTACCGCGGTTTTACTGTTTCTGTTTCCGGGATCAACAATCAAAGTGGCAACATCATCCCAATCTCTGCCGTCAATTAGGCCAACGTTTTTCTGCAGAGCAGAAAAGTTTGGCGCGTAGAAACTTTCTCCAACAACTTCAAAGCTGAAACTTTGGTCTCCAAGAAGTTCCCTGGCTGAGATGGCGGTCATTGATCGGTTCGCGTCCAGAATGTTTGGAAGCGGCTTATCACCAACAACTTTTAGAGTGTCGGCTTCAAGAGCGGACTTTTTGGCTTTCGATAGGACTACGCCTAAGGCGATAAGTCCACCAAATACCAAAAGCAGCCAAGGAGCTGCTTGAAAGAACTGCGCGGCAAGGGCAAAGATCAAGACCCAGGCAATTATTCCAAAACATGTGCGCATGTTTTCCAATCTAGGCCACGGGTAGGACAAATTCTTGGTTAACTTGTTTTGTGACCAGCTCTGAGTACGCAACCGAACCCGGCGAGAACGATGAAGCCATCGACCGTTGGGGCTCAGCCACTTTGGGTCAAGACCCGCTCCTTGCTAGCTTCACGCTCGAGCCCTATTCGGCAGTTCGCCCTCATGTTCCGTTCTATAGGTTCTTTCACTATCCGGATATTCTGGACTTTCGAGCAAACGGGTTTGAGGTCGACCACTTTGTAGAAATCTTTGACTCACTGGATGGGGCAAGGTACTCCCAAGCATTGCAAGTGCATAGGATGCTTCGCCAACGCGGGGGTAGTGCAATATGGAACACAAGAAGAGCTAGAGAAATAGAGTTTTCAGTCAGAGCGTCTTTACATAGCTTTGGTATTTCAGAAGTTCCGAGTTTGCTGAGAAAAATGCTGGGTAGGGCATTTCCGGATGAATCGATTAGTAATCTCTCTATAGACCTAATCAACGTTTACTTCTGGGCATGCCTTGCACTAGTTGCAAGAAGGTATTCCTGGAAAGAGCCCGCACTTGAAAGATACGCCGACTACCTTGAACTGCCACTGCTGATTTCAGGTCTACTGCCAGAGAAGGAACAAAATGCTGCTTAGAAAACTAGCTGTTATATCCGCAGGAACAATTCTTCTAACAGGTTGCTCCAGCCTTAGTCTGCCTGATGAGGCCGATGCGCCAGCCTGTGAGGCGATGAGCACAGCTCTCACTACAAAACTTGAAACTTTGCCCAACGGTGGCTTTGACGCTGTTGCCCTATCGAATTCGATAACTAGCGATGTTCTTTCAGTTGCTCCGGAAGGGTTCCAAGCCAACATCCAAAAAGTTGCTGACGCTTTGGCTACCGACCCAATTAGCGCAACTGATGTGGCGGCTGCCGCATCCGAGATCGCAATTCGTTGTGCACTGGCGGGCGTGAATCTAGAGTTTCCGAACCCACAGGAGTTTCTAGGCGGTTAGCCAAATAGCTCTGGCAGGGTGTTAACCCAAGGAGCTCGAAGATCGTTGAGCCTCCAGGTGGCTAAATCTTGAATGGCAAGCTGGTCTGTGTCGTCAGTGACACCTATGCGAAGAACCGGTATTCCCCTTGCTTCACAAAGACCAACAAATTTGACATCATCTTCGCGGCCAACGCTAACTAGAACTCTTCCGGTTGATTCTGAGAACAGCGCTGCGGTGCGATCAACACCATCTCGTTCGCAGATCTCGGTGATCCATATCCTGGCTCCCATGTTGAAACGAAGAACGGACTCAGTCAGCGCTTGAGCAAGGCCACCTTCTGATAGGTCCATCGCAGATGCAATCAAACCTTGCAAGCTTGCGCCATGCAGCAATTCGGCAAGTTTCTTTTCGTAAGACAAATCCACTTTTGGAGGGTGACCACCAAGGTGTGAGTGAACCACATCGGCCCAAACGGAACCATCTAGCTCATCTTTTGTAACACCAAGTAGATAAAGATTGTTGCCATCATCCTGCCAGCCCGAAGGAACTCTCCTGGCAACATCATCAATAACTCCAAGTACTCCAACAACCGGTGTTGGGTAAATAGCGACATCTCCGGTTTGGTTATAGAAACTTACGTTTCCACCCGTTACTGGAATACCAAGCTCGAGGCAGCCATCAGCCAAACCGGTAGTTGCCTGCTTAAACTGCCACATCACACCGGAGTTCTCAGGCGATCCAAAGTTCAAACAGTTAGTAACAGCAATAGGGACGGCGCCGCTTGTTGCAACATTTCGGTAGGCCTCAGCAAGGGCGAGCTTGGCACCCTCGTAAGGGTCCAACTGACAGTAGCGACCATTGGCGTCAGTAGAAATTGCAACGCCTAAACCGGTGGTTTCTGAAACTCGGATCATGCCGGCACCATCTGGATACGCCAGTGCGGTGTTACCTCCCACATACCTGTCGTACTGGCCAGTAACCCAAGACTTGTCGGCCTGGTTGGGGCTAGAGATGATTTGAATGAACTGGCTCGCTAGATCAGAAGAGTTGCCATTTGCTCTAGCAAGCTTTCTTGATGCACCCGTGTCTTCATTTAGCGGCTTCTGGAAATTTGGTTTCTTGACTGGTCTTTCATAGACCGGACCGTCGTGGGCCACCGTGCGAGGTGGAACGTTTACGATTTCTTCCTTGCCCCAATTGATGTGCAGGCGGTCTTTCTTGATGACCTTACCAAGAACCGAGTACTCAACTTCGTGGCGGTCAACAATTTTCTGAAAGCTTTTTAGGTGCTTTTTAGGCACAATCGCCATCATGCGTTCTTGAGACTCGCTCATCAAAATTTCTTCAGGGGTTAGTGATTCATCGCGAAGCAATACGTTCTTTAGTTGCACCTTCATCCCACGTCCACCGTTGGAAGCTAGCTCACTGGTTGCACACGATAATCCAGCACCACCAAGGTCCTGAATACCTGCGACAACCCCTGCGGCAAACAATTCCAGGCAGCACTCGATTAGTACCTTCTCGGCGAATGGATCACCGACTTGAACCGCGGGTCTGCGGCTTGGTCCAGTGGAATCAAAAGTTTCGCTAGCCAAAACAGAAACGCCACCGATGCCATCGGCGCCAGTTCTAGCTCCAAACAAAACAACTAAGTCGCCTGGGTTTTCAGCCTTAGCAAGTTTCAAATCTGCATGTTTCAAAGATCCGATGCTTAAAGCATTTACTAGCGGGTTACCTTGATAGACCTTGTCAAAAACTGTTTCGCCACCAATGTTTGGTAACCCTAGGCAGTTTCCGTAAAACGAAATTCCATCGACTACTCCGTGCACAACACGTGCCGTTTCGGAATTCTCCGGAGCACCAAATCGCAGTTGATCCATAACCGCTATTGGTCTTGCACCCATAGTCAAAATGTCCCGAACAATTCCGCCAACACCGGTTGCAGCTCCCTGGAAGGGCTCGATATAGCTTGGGTGGTTGTGGCTTTCCACTTTGAAAGTTACGGCTAGACCTTCGCCGATGTCTACTACACCTGCGTTTTCACCCATTCCAACCAAAAGGTGTTTTTTCATTTCGGGAGTAACTTTCTCACCGAACTGACGAAGGTAAATTTTGGAGGATTTGTAGCTGCAGTGCTCACTCCACATCACCGAGTACATCGCTAGCTCAGCGCTGGTTGGGCGACGACTTAAAATTTCACGAATGCTCTCGTACTCGTCTTTTTTTAGCCCAAGTTCTGACCAAGGCTGCTGTTTGTCTGGATCGGCTTGTGCTTGCTGGGTGGTGTCGATAATCATGCGCTAACAACCGAATTCAAAACCGACTGGAAAATCTTCAGCCCATCGATACTAGATCGCATGGCAACTGGAGAGTCTGGACCAAAACCAGGCTCAACCGCGTGCTCTGGGTGAGGCATTAAACCAACCACGTTGCCTCGTTCGTTTCTAAGACCCGCGATGTCATTCATTGAACCGTTTGGGTTCACTTCTAGATATCTAAAGGTAATTAGGCCTTCACCCTCGAGCATCTTTATTGTTTCCTTGGTTGCGATGTAACCACCCTCACCGTTTTTGAGTGGGATGGTTATTTCATCGCCTTTTTGAAAAGCGTTTGTCCAGGCACTGTCAACATTTTCAACCCGAAGCTTTTGGTCTCTGCAAACAAAGTGCTGTTTTTCGTTGCGAATCAATCCACCTGGCAACAGGTGTGATTCGACCAAGATTTGAAACCCATTACAGATTCCCAAAACCGGCAGACCCTGGTTAGCTCGTTTCATGATGGTTTGCATAACCGGAGCCTGGGCAGCAATTGCACCGCAGCGAAGATAGTCGCCGTAGCTAAAGCCGCCAGGAAGAACTACAGCGTCTACTTTTTTGATGCCAGAGTCTGCATGCCATAACGAAACCGGCTCACCACCAGCGAGTCTGATTGCTCTTGCGGCGTCGCGGTCATCCAAGGAGCCGGGAAAAGTGACGACGCCTATTTTCATTGTCTAGTCTTGCTCCACAGTCACCGAGATAACGTCCTCGATAACTCCGTTAGTTAGAAAACTTTCCGCAATTTTTTGGGCCTCAGCTAATTGGGCAGCTGTTGGGGTTGATGAGTAGTGCAATTCAATGCGCTTACCGATGCGAACTGCCTTGATTGCCTTGTGACCGGAACGCTCTAGGGCCTTGGCTACGGCCTTACCCTGTGGATCTAGTAGGTCTTGCTTTGGCATCACCTGAACGACAATTTTCGGCAACTAGTGGCCCCCTATGGTGGCAAAAAACAATCTGGGAATACCTTGAGTTTACTGGTTCGCGTCCGTGAGCTTTTTACGCAACTCCGCATAACGCGAACTTACCTTCTCAACTAGCTCCGGACTCAAAACAGTTGGCGGATTCGAGCCCTCGGGATCCCAAATTTGAAGCAGCCAGTTCCGAACAATCTGCTTATCAAAGCTTTCAACAGTGTTGCCTTGCTCATAGGCTTGCTTATCCCAGTACCTACTGGAGTCAGGAGTTAGAACCTCATCGGCAAGGACGAGCTCTTGGGTCTTTGGATCCTTACCAAACTCGAACTTGGTATCTGCAAGAACCAAGCCAGCCTTCAGCGCTATCGCACTCGCTTGTTTGAAAATCTCAATTGAAGTTGAACGCAATTTCTTAGCTACCTCCTCACCAACAAGCTCAACTACCTGGGCAAAATCAATGTTTTGATCGTGCTCGCCGAGCTCGGCTTTGAAAGCCGGAGTAAAGATTGGCTCCGGTAACTTATCTCCATCTTTTAGACCCTCAGGAAGCTTGATGCCACAGATTTCTCCGGTTGATAAATATTCTCTGTATCCGGAGCCTGCGATGTAACCACGCACCACGCATTCCACCGGGTACATTTCAAGCTTCTTCGCTACCGTTGCCCGATGCGCAACTTCACTTGGAGCAGCAACACTGTTCATGCGATGATTTGGAACTTTCAGTTTTTCAAACCAAAAATTTGTGATTGCAGTTAGGTTCTCACCTTTTCCAGGAATTGCCGGAGATAAAATGTTGTCAAAAGCACTGATGCGATCAGAGGCGACAATCAACACCAAATCTGATTGCGAAGGATCTTCTGACTCGTAGAGATCTCTTATCTTGCCGCTGTAAAAATGTTTCCAACCAGAAAGTCTCTCTGCCATGTTACTGCGCTACCTTAGCTGCGATGTCGGTGCGGTAGTGAGAACCATCGAGAGTTATCTTCGATAGAGCTTTGTAGGCACGCTTTCGTGCTTTCTTGAAATTCTTTCCTGTTGCAACTACAGAAAGCACTCTTCCAACATCTGATCCGAAGCAAATCTCAACGCCGGATACTCGCTGCGCTTTCTTGATGCCTTTTAACTCGCGCACCGGTGCTTGGTGAGCCGGGTAGCCTTCGCTAGCTAGCACGACTGTTACTGCAACATCTTGGGTGAACTGCGCATCCGAGGCGTTTTCAAGATGCCCTGTTGCTGCTTTGTATAGCAAGGACTCCAGCGGGGTGATCAGTCTTTGCAATACAACTTGAGTTTCTGGATCGCCGAATCGGGCGTTGAATTCAATGACCCTGATGCCTCGATCGGTAACGATCAAACCGCAATACAACAGTCCAACAAATGGCGCACCCAATTTGGTGAGCTCATTGATTGTTGGCAGTGCAACAGTGTCTTCAACTTCCTGGATGAAGTTTTCTGGAAGCCACGGCAGGGGACTGTATGCACCCATGCCTCCGGTGTTAGGACCGTTATCGTTATCAAAAGCCCGCTTGAAATCTTGGGCTGGGGTTAGCGGCATAACGGATTTTCCATCCGAAAGGAAAAACAAGCTCACTTCTTGGCCAGCAAGAAATTCTTCGACCAAAATTCCCATGTGCATATACTCGGTAGCGTGCTCTAGGGCAGCTTTTGAATCTTCGGTGACGATGACACCTTTACCGGCAGCTAAGCCATCGGCTTTGATCACATAGGGAGCACCGAAGTCCTCCATGGCCTGCTCAACTTCTTCTAATGTTTTGCACTGTCTCGCCATGCCGGTTGGCACGCCAGCAGCTGACATGATTTGCTTTGCAAAAGATTTACTGCCTTCAAGCTGGGCAGCAACTTGGCTTGGACCAAACACTGCAACCCCTTGTGCCCTTAAAGAATCGGAGACGCCGGCAACAAGAGGAGCTTCCGGACCGATAATGGCAAGTTCAATTCCTTGCTCAAGAGCTAGCTTGTCGACAGCGAGGCGGTCAGTTATATCTATGTGTGGTTCGCACTCAACTTCTTCGGCGATGCCCTTGTTACCAGGGGCGACCAAAATATCTTTTGGATCGGTTCCGGTTCTGATTAGGGCTTTCACAATCGCGTGCTCTCTTGCACCCTGACCCAAAATCAGTATCTTCATCTTCCTTAGTTTAGTTAGCTTGAACAAATTCACTTTTGGGAGTTTGTAGGCTGTAGCTGTGCTTCGAAGAAAGATTTCCGCCTCGGATGGCCAAGCTGCTATCCAAAGCTTTCAGGCAGGATCGGCAACCAGTCAAGAGCTAGCAACCGCGGTTAGGTTCTTGCTCGAAGAGCTTGGAACCAGACACCCAGGCTCTGCAGTTGAGGTTCGGGTCCCACCCCTTGGAGCAATTCAGTGCGTGGCTGGACCCAGTCACACCCGAGGCACCCCATCCAATGTTGTTGAGCTTGGTCCAGAAGCATGGCTTGCCCTTGCCCTTGGAACCCAGAGCTTCGAGGAACTAATCGGGCAAGGAAAACTGACCGCCTCGGGCAATAGGTCAGACCTAGCTGATTTGTTCCCTATATTTAAAGCGTGAGCCAAACCCCCATCGTTTCAAATGCAGAGGTAAACATACGGCGCGCCCCAAAGTATTTACACTTTGCTTTGACCGGTTTTGTACTCGGTATCGTCGTGGCCCTAGTTATTGGCCTTAGCTCGCCAGCAATTGTTGGACTACTTATTGTCTTTGGCGGTATTGCCGGCGGCGGAACCGGAATTATTCTCGCCCTGGTGTTTGATGCAATCTACCGTTCTCGCGGCAAGAAACTTATGGCAACGAAAGTGAACGAGTGATTCGCGGCGACGGCAGACTAAATCACGATCTGCTTCCTGGAGAAAAAGGTCCACAGGATCAGTGTGGGGTTTTCGGTGTCTGGGCTCCAGGCGAAGAAGTTTCTAAGCTGACCTATTTTGGTCTATATGCGTTGCAGCACCGCGGACAAGAGTCTGCTGGTATCGCAACTTCAAATGGAAAAAAGCTTCTTGTCTACAAGGACATGGGACTTGTCTCACAGGTTTTTTCTGAATCAGCACTTGAATCCCTGGTGGGTCACGTTGCAATTGGTCACACCAGATACTCAACAACTGGATCTTCATCATGGCGAAACGCACAGCCCACGCTTGGTAAAACCGCCTCTGGAACTGTCGCACTTGGGCACAACGGAAACTTAACCAACACCTCCGAGTTGCTAGAAATTTTACGAGCAAATTACCCAGAGCAATCCGATAATGAAATTACTGGCGGTAACACCACCGACACTGCCGTGTTGACCGCTTTGCTTGCAGGTAATCCCGACAACTCACTCGAGAACACAGCTATGGAATTACTACCCAAAGTAAAGGGAGCATTCTCACTGGTGTTCATGGATGAGCAGACACTCTATGCAGCCAGAGACCCCCAGGGAGTAAGACCTTTAGTTCTTGGAAGATTAGAGCGCGGTTGGGTTGTTGCATCAGAAACTGCAGCGCTAGATATCGTGGGAGCCTCGTTTGTTCGCGAAGTTGAGCCTGGTGAACTTATCGCAATCGATGAAAACGGCTTAAGAGCGAAGCAATTCGCCGCCCCAAAAAGAGCAGGTTGTGTTTTTGAGTATGTCTACCTCGCCAGACCAGACACGTCTATAAATGGCAGAAATGTCTATGACGCCAGAGTTGAGATGGGTAGAACACTGGCCAGAGAATATCCAGTCGAAGCAGATCTAGTTATTCCAACACCTGAATCCGGAACACCTGCTGCTATTGGCTTTAGCCAGGAATCAGGAATTCCATATGGTCACGGACTTGTAAAAAACGCTTACGTTGGAAGAACTTTTATTGAACCGAGCCAAACCATTAGGCAACTTGGAATTCGGCTGAAGCTAAACCCACTTAGGGAAGTTATCAAAGGCAAAAGAATCATCGTCGTTGACGATTCCATTGTTAGAGGAAATACCCAGCGTGCACTGGTTCAGATGCTTCGTGAAGCAGGAGCCAAGGAGATACACGTTCGCATTTCTTCACCGCCGATAACCTGGCCATGTTTTTACGGAGTTGATTTCGCTACTCGCGCAGAACTTATCGCTACTGGCCTTGCACCAGATGAGGTGCGCATGTCCATTGGCGCTGACAGTCTCGGTTACTTATCAAAAGATGGAATGGTTCAAGCCTCCAACCAAAAAGAAAGCGAGCTCTGCACCGCTTGCTTCACCGGAACCTACCCAATCGAACTTCCAACGGCAGATCGTTTGGGAAAGAACCTTCTCGAAAAAGGTGTTGCCACAATTCACCAAGAAGGATCACTAAAAAAGGTCTCTAATGACTAACCCTTACGCGGGTAGCGGGGTAGACACCGAAGCTGGTGACTTGGCAGTTTCTTTGATGAAAAAGGCTGTTAGCGCAACACACAACAAGAACGTCTTTGGATCACTTGGCGGCTTCGCCGGAGCGATGGACGTGTCTTTTTTGAAAAACTTCCAACAGCCAATCCTTGCGACCTCAACCGACGGTGTTGGAACCAAGGTTGCTATCGCCCAGGCAATAGACAAGCACGACACCATTGGGCAAGACCTGGTTGGCATGGTCGTTGACGACATCGTGGTGATGGGCGCAAAGTCAATGTTTATGACTGACTACATTGCTTGCGGCAAGCTAGTGCCCAGTCGGATTGCCGAAATTGTGACAGGCATCGCCAAGGCTTGCAGCGCTGTTGATGTTGCACTCCTTGGTGGAGAAACTGCCGAACACCCAGGTCTACTTGGTGAAAACGAGTATGACGTCGCCGGTGCTGCAGTTGGCGCTGTTGAAGCAGCCAAAGTTCTTGGGCCAGAGAAAGTAAAAGTTGGCGATGTTGTTCTAGGACTAGCTTCTTCTGGATTGCATTCCAATGGCTACTCTTTGGTTCGCAAGATTGTCGAAGACAGCAAATTGGATTACACCCAATCAGTATCCGAGTTTGGATCCAAATCCCTTGGAGAAGTTTTACTTGAGCCAACAATGCTTTATACGGGATTTCTGAACCAACTACTTGAGTCGGAGTTGGGTGATTCTGTTCACGCCCTAAGCCACATAACAGGCGGCGGAATCGCAGCAAATCTTTCGAGAGTGTTACCAGTTGGTGTCTCACTTGAAATCTCCAGAGCTAGTTGGTCACCACAGGATGTGTTCAAAGTTCTTGCCGAGTGGGGCGCTTACCAACTTGAATCACTTGAAGGAACCTGGAATCTAGGTTTAGGTTTCGCGGCTGTTGTTGATTCATCCGCAGCAAGCGCAATATCGGCAAAGTTGAATCAACTGGGGATACAGACTTGGCAATTGGGTGTCTTGGAGAAATCGACTGATGTGTCAGGTTTTGTTACCTCCGCCAAGGGAGTTGAAGGTGGAGCAGTTCGCCTAAGTGGAAGCTACTCGTAAACCTTAAGCCTCCGGGTAGAAGTTAACTGCTCCTCTAACCCAGACGGTTACTTTCATTCCAATTTCTGGTGCGAATGGTCCTGAAGACCTGGCGCGAATAAGTTGCTTTGGAGTCTGAACATCGACAACTGCATCGTGACCAAAAAACTGTCTTCCAACTACCGTGGAGTCGCCGTTTAGATCTGGCTGCAAATAGAAGTTTTCAGGGCGAATGGCAACTTTTCCACGGCTACCTTCAGCAGATGAATTAAGCGGAGTCAGGTTTCCAAGAGAAGTAACAACTTTGCCACCTTCGATTACTCCAGCGACAATCACCGAGTCACCCAAGAATGTCGCCACCCCTAGATCAACTGGTGAAGAGTAAATCTCTCTCGGATTACCAATTTGAGCAAAGTTTCCATCACGAAGTAGCGCAACACGGTCGGCAATCGAGAGCGCTTCTTCTTGATCGTGAGTTACCAAAATGGTTGTGGAACCAGTTTTATCCAGCACTTCACGAACATCGTCGCGAATGCGACCGCGCAGTTCGGCATCGAGTGCCGAGAAAGGTTCGTCCAACAAAATCAGCTCTGGCTCTGGAGCTAGTGCTCGCGCGAGTGCAACGCGGTGCTTTTGACCACCAGATAGCGATGAGCTATCTGAGGATTCAAAAGCACTCATTTGCACTAAATCAAGCAGAGTTCTTACTCTTGAAACCTTTGCATCTTTAGATAAGCCCTTGAGCCCGAATGCGATATTTTCGAAAACGTTTAGGTGTGGGAAAAGTGCTGCATCCTGGGGGACGTAACCAACCTTTCTGGCTTGGGCCGCAACGAAAATTCCTTCAGCGGCAACTTTGTTTCCTGCAATTGAAATCTCACCGGTATCCGGTGTATCAAAGCCTGCAATCAATCGAAGCAAGGTGGTCTTTCCAGATCCAGAAGAGCCCAAAACAGAAACAAACTCTTTGGGGGCAATCTCAATTGAAAGATTTTGAAGGACAGGTTGTGCTCCGAATGCCTTAGTCAGGTTAGAAATTTTTAGAGTTGAGCTCACTGGTAACGCTCCATCTCCATAGGTTCAAGATCTTTTCTGATGGCTCGATTTAGAAGCCAAGCTGGAAAGCCAGCCAGCACTACCAAAAGTAATGCATAAGGTGCCGCAGCGGAAAAGGCAGCTACCGAGGTCTCGGTCCAGAGCCTGGTTGCAAGCGTTTCCATGCCAGTAGGACGAAGTAGCAAAGTGGCGGGAAGCTCTTTCAAAACCGTGAGAATCACAAGAGTGGTTGCCGCAAAAATACCAGGCCCGGCAATAGGCAACACAACTTTACGAAGTGTCTGCATGGTGGATAAACCAAGCGATGACGAAACCTCGTCTAGTGCCCTAGGAGATTGACGAATTGGTGTTGAAACCGCTGCTAATGCATTTGGCAAGAACAAAGCTAAGTAGGCAATTAGCACCAAGAATGTAGTTTGGTATACCCATGGAACTACTTGGTTGGAGAAAAACACTAGCGCCAATGCAACAACAATTCCAGGGGTAGCGTGCGTGAGCCAAACTGATCGTTCCAAAACAACGCTGAACTTTCTGCGATGCCTGATGGTTAAGACAGAAATTGCCAGGGCTGCGAAAGTAGTAAGCACACCTCCAGAAACCGCTAAGCCGACTGAGTTTGCAAGTGCACCAAGAACCACTGCCCAATCAACAGAACCAAAGCCTTCGATGCTCCAACTAAGCAAGCTGCCAAGTGGCACCAACAAGCTAACTGTTGCAAGTCCGAGCAAAATTAGAACCATCGGAGCTTTCCAAGGCCCAAGTTCAACTAAACCTAACCTGCCGGCGATTTTTCCCGTGGTAAATTTTTGCCCTCTTGCCTTGGACTCAAAGTAAAGAACCAAGACAGTTACCAGGACCAATACAAGAGCTAACGCAGCCGCCTGGTTTCGATCAAAACTTGCTCGGTAGGCGTTATAGATTGCCCTAGTAAAAGTGTCGTAGCGCACGATGCTTACTGCCCCAAAATCACTCAACACGTAAAGGGCAGATAGCAGTCCACCAGATACCGCAGCGGTTCTAATGTTTGGCCAGGTGACTTTTCTAAACACTTGAAGTTTTGTTGCCCCTAGTGATTGTGCAACTTCTTCGGTTCCAGCATCGAATCGAACCAGGGCTGCCGATACCGCAAGATAAACCAGTGGAGCAGTTCCAACAGTTAGTAGCAACCAGGCCGCAAAGAACCCGCTAAAGCCTGGGATCACTGCGATCCACGCGTAGGCGGCAACATAAGAAGGTATGGCAAGAGGTAGCGCAGCTAAAACCGAGAAGATCTTTCGACCTGGCAAGTTGGAACGAACTGCGACCCAAGCCTGCATTGAACCAAGGGCTACCGCCGAAACCGATACCGCAATAGCTAGCGCTAGCGAATTGATAATTAGCTCAAGAGTTCTTGTCTGAAAAATCAACTCAATGAGCTCACCAAGTCCAATAGTTGCCACTCGAACCAGCAAGTAAATCAATGGGATTAGAGAGATAAGCACGGCCGATAATGCCACTAGCAAAATTGCTAGCGGTGGTCTCGACCTAATGGCTTCTATCAGAGCAGTCCGGCCTTTCGAATTAGCTCAAGTGTTTCGGCCAGAGAATCAAGATCGGATAGGTCAATTTTTGGCGACTTAATCTCTCCGAAGGGTTTCAAACCAGCAACTTCTGGAACTCCGGTTAGTGAGTACTCTCTAGTTCTTTCAACAAAGTAGTTTTGGGCAGTGTCGCCAAGTAGCCACTTCACAAACACGTTTGCGCTTGGATTGTCGGAGAGAACAGCAGCTCCTGCAACATTGATTAGGTTTCCAGCATCTTGATCTTCAAACCAAACAAGTTCAGATTTCATGTTGCCGGCACCAATTTCGTTCTCTAATTCGAACCAGTAGTAGTGGTTGATAAGACCTGCATCGATTACGCCGTCTTCAACTGCCTGCAAGATCAAACCATTTTTTTCAAACAAAATGGCATTTACTTTCATAGCTGCCAAGAAATCTTGTGCTGCTTGTTCCCCATCTATTACCCGCACAGCGGTGATAAAAGCCTGGAAAGATGCATTGGTTGGAGCAATTCCAATTCGACCTTTCCAAATTGGATCCATGAGGTCCTTATAAGAAGTTGGAAGCTCAGTTACTCTTTCTGGATTAACAACCAAGACCCTGGCTCGACCAGATACTCCAACCCATTGAGAGTCTTTTGATTTATAAGAAGCATCCACTAAGTCAGTGATGTCGTTCGGAAGAGATTTCGTTAGACCCTCTTTTGCGAGCGCACCGAGTGCTCCAGCGTCTTGGGAGAAGAAGACATCTGCTTGCACGTTTGCTCCCTCTTCAAGGATCTGGGCTGCTAATTCGGCTGAGTCTCCGTATCGAACGTTTACCTCTATACCGGTCTCTTCGGTAAAGGTGCTAAGTAGCTCGGTAATCAATGTTTCGCTTCGACCGGAGTAGATGGTAATTGAATCTTCAGAATTAGTTGTTGACGCTGCGCAGCCACTCAGGGCGATTATTGGGGCCAGCGTGAGCGCGGCTAGGAAGTAACTATTTTTCTTCTTATTCAATTGGTACTTCTTTCAGTTTCGGATCGAATATCATTTCGACCGTCTGGTTTGCCAAGATGCAGCTGCTTCCAGGGCTTATTGGGCCTTAAGAGTTTTTGGTTGACTCTTCTTCGCCCTCTTCTTCGTCGTAGAGCTCCGCCCACTTGTCCTCGTAGTCAGGCTCAGCCGAGCCTGAAGGCGCGGTGAGTTCTTTTTCTAGCGCGCTGTAGTCAGTAGAGGGACTGAAGTACTTCAGCTCGCGAGCTACTGTGGTGTGTTTTGCTTTTTGACGGCCACGCCCCATGGCGAGACCCCCTTTTTGTCTTGGCCACGCCGGTTAAGACGCAGAATCGATGAAATCTGGTCCAAGTTTAGCATCCAGGCCCCCCGTTTGGTCTAGAGCAATATTGACGCTGTGAAGAAGCTCACAGCTGGAATCAACAGATTCAAAACAATATTCAGTGAGGCTAAAGCCAATTGCTTCTTGGCAATCAGGTTGTGGGTTTGAGCTGCAAAAGTAGAAAAGGTTGAAAGCCCTCCTGCTAGACCAATAATTATCCAGGCAGTTTCAATTGATCCAGCAACTGCCAACCCAGCGATAAATGACCCAATTGAGTTAGCAAGCAGGATTCCCCAAGGTAGCTTGCCGGACCAAGTGCTTAGCCCATATCTAGCTACTGCTCCAAAGCCTCCGGCTATGGCCACCAAAACAAAACTCGTAGCAAGCGTCATTTAGTTCTCCCACCTGCCATGATCAAACCCAAACGGTAAGCGGCAACACCTATTACTAGTTGCACAAAGACCAGTAGCCAATAAATTGGTCCAGCAGCGGATAACCCAAGATCAGCACCTGCGGTAATTACTGCCAGGCCGCTCATTGTTGTGAAGCCGCCTAAGAAGCCAACCCCCCAAAGCCCCTGCCGGCTCGGTATATCAAAGAATTTATGAACACTGACAAAACCCAATAGGGCAGCGCCCAAAAGATTGACGAAGCTGGTGACGATGATTTGCCCCTCGGGCAAAGTGCCAAGCAGGATTTCGATTGTGTAGCGAAGAGAAGTTCCGAGTGCTCCACCAATAAAGACAAGCGGCAGCAATTGCTTCGAAACCATGGGCATGGGGTAGATGCTACCCGCACATGGTGGCTCCGACCGGCGTCGATCCGGTGACCTAACGATTTTCAGTCGTTCGCTCTACCAACTGAGCTACAGAGCCTTGGGTGGTCAAGCCACCCCCATTCAATAAAAGCCCTCAAAAGAGGGCTTCTAAAGAAGCGACCCTGACCGGACTTGAACCGGCGACCTTCGCCGTGACAGGGCGACGCGCTAACCAACTGCGCTACAGGGCCTCGTTGCTACGAGCCAAAGGATTGTGACCCCAACGGGATTCGAACCCGTGCTACCGCCGTGAAAGGGCAGCGTCCTAGGCCACTAAACGATGGGGCCTACAAAGCTTGGGACTTCATAGCACCAACACTAAACACTAGTCCCCAGATCCCGTGTTTAGCAAGCCCGATGGGCCTAGAACCCGCTAAAAATCGACACCCACAGCAATCCTTCAGGTAATACCTCAAGGTTTCGTGTTAGCTTGAAAAATATGTCTACGAGACGCAAATCTTTTATTGCCGTAATCGCGAGCCTAGGTCTAGTTCTTGGAACTGCACTGAGCGGTCCCGCTTTCGCAAACCCAAACTACCCTTCGGCTGCTGAGGTTGCCGCAGCCAAGGCTAACGTCACCAGCAAGCAAAACATGATCGTCCGAATTGAGAATTTGATTGCGGATTTGGAAGATGCACTAGAGCCACTAAACCGCGAAGCCAGCATTAAATCTGAAATCTACAATGTTGCCAAAGAAGAAGTAGCGGTAGTGACCAGAAAAGTGGAAGTACTGCGGCTCCAAGCCGAAGACGCGCTCGCCGAAGCTGAACAGGCAACCGAACAGCTTGGTCAAATCGCATCGCAGATGTTCCGCGGTGGCGCTGGAGGAACCTCACTAAACCTGTTCTTGAATTCCGACGTTGCAGATGACCTTTTGTATCAACTTGGCGCCCAGGAAAAACTAGCCCAGCAAACTGAAGTGATTTACCAGAAGTCTCTCGAAAGACAACGCTTGGCAAAATCGATCACCGACGAACTTGCTGCAGCAGAAGCTGAGCTTGCCGCCATTGCCGCAATCGCGGAAGCGGCATTTGCGGAGGCTCAAGCAGCCGCTGATGCGGTAACAGCAAAACTTGAAGAGAACCAGCGTCAGAATGCCATTTTCTATTCACAGCTAGCGAGCCTTCGAAACACTGCCTCTGATCTAGAAAGACAACGAGCTGAAGGTCTAGCTTGGGAGCGCAGACAAGCACAAGGTGGTGGATTGCCGCCTGCTCCGGAACTTTATTCTGTTGGAGCACCCAATCCAGAAAAGGTTGCTCAGGCAATTTCTTTCGCCAAAGCTCAGCTAGGTAAGCCATATCGTCTTGGAGCTACCGGACCTAACTCTTGGGACTGTTCCAGCTTGACCTTGAAATCTTACGCAGCAGCGGGAATTAATATTGGCTGGCACTCAGCCTCACGCCAATTCATGACAGCTGCAGATCGACGTCAATTGGTTCCACTAAGTCAACTTCAGGCTGGCGATTTAATTTTCTGGTCAACAAGTCGCGACTACTGGAACAGAACGGTTTTGAATAAATATCACATCGGAATGTATTTAGGT
>JBIJBA010000057.1:0-5532 GCA_044345455.1 Rhodoluna sp. | reverse complement strand
GTAAGGGTTTGTTCCATTGAAATCTCCTTGGAGTCTCTTCTCGGTTATTACAGTCTATCCCAGCTCTTGGATTTAGAGCTGAAGTTGGTTTCCGCCCAGCAAAATAAGAGTTTGGGCGATGATCGCTTTGCGGAGGGTCTCTATATCCAGACTCTCATTGGGAGAATGAGCTCTAGAATCTGGATCCTCGACCCCCGTGACTAGGACTTGAACCCCTGGAAACACAGCTTCCAGATCGGCAATGAACGGGATAGATCCACCGATACCGATGTCGACACTTTCGAACCCATAGGCCGATTTAAGGGCTCTGGAGGCTAAATCCTTGGCCCAGCCAGACTCCCCCAAACTGAAGGGTTTTCCTAGCTCTACGGCCCCAAAAACGATTTCGGCACCCGTTGAGTTATGGGCCAATATGTGGGCTTTCAGGGCCTCCAGAGCGTCGCTGGGAACCTGTCCGGGGGAAATACGGAGGCTCAACTTAGCCCGAATGCTTGGAACCAAGGTGTTCGAAGACACTGCTACCGAGGGGTAATCAAGGCCGATTAGGGTCAAGGCTGGCTTAGTCCATATCCTTCCTAGAATGCCCCCCACCCCAAGGGGTCTAGTGGAGCCCAATAGCCCTGAATCTGCCCTTAATTGGTCCTCCGAGTAGTCTAAATTGACTAAATCTCCCGAAACAAGGCATGAAATGGAGACTTCTCCATTTTCATCCCACATTGACCCCAGTATCTTGGTCAGCGCCAGCATGGCATCGGGAACGGCTCCCCCGTACATTCCGCTATGGACCGCATGGTCCAAGGTTCGAACCTCAAACTCCAGAGAAACTAGACCCCTAAAGGTTGTGGTGATTGCCGGAACTTCGGTGCTCCAGTTTCCAGAGTCGGCCACGATAATCACATCCGACTGCAACTTGGTTTTGTATTCAGCGAGGAAATTTGCAAAGGAAGGAGAGCCAGCCTCTTCCTCGCCTTCAATGAAGACAACCAGTCCAAGATCAAAATCATTTTGAGTCAGCTCACGAAGGGCCTTTATGGCGTAAACGTGAGCAATCACACCGGCTTTATCATCCGCTGCACCACGCCCATACATCCGACCGTTTCGAATCTCAGTCTTGAAAGGTTCGGATTCCCAAAGCTCATCGGCTCCAGGTGGCTGAACGTCATGATGGGCATAGAGCAAAACGGTTGGCCTGGAGTTTCGAGCAGCTCTGGTCGCAACAACTGCTGGTGCGCCCATCGGTCCCTGTGGTGTTGGAGATCGCAAAATCTCAACAGATTCAAAAACGTCCGTTTGGCGGAGCAATCCCGCTACTGCCTCGGCGCTTCGGTCAAGCTCACTTGAATCAAATGCCTCCCAGGCTATACCCGGGATGCTTACCAAACCCGATAACTCTTCTAATGCTTGAGCAAAAACACCTTCAGTGTAATTCTGAACGGCTTTGATGTCAGTGTCGCTAATCGGCGGTGGGGTGATTGTCATAAGGGTAATCTTAAAGGCATAACTCGAAGAATTGAGATCTAATGTCGTCGACACCAGCAAAGCAACCCGAGAGTCCCAAAGCAGGAAAGGGTCGCCCTACTCCGGCCAGGAAGCAGCAAGAGTTGCTTCGCAAGAAGCCAGTAGTCGGTAACAAAAGCCCTGAGGCTAAGAGAGCCGCAAAGAAAGTTCTCAATGCCGAAAAAGCTAAAGCGCGTGAAGGATTGGCCAACGGGGAAGATCGCTACCTAACCAGCAGGGACCGTGGACCTCAGCGAAGGCTGGCTAGAGATGTCGTAGATTCACGCTTCACAGTTGGAGAACTAGTTCTACCAATGCTATTTCTAGTAATCATCGTCTCTTCAATCAGACCAGATGACCCACAGCTGGATTTATCAATTCAGCTGGGAACTCTTGTTGCGATGTGGGGGCTGTTTGTTCTAATTGGAATCGATGGTTACATCATCGGCAAGAAGGCGCTCAAAGTTGTTGAGTCAAAGTACCCTGGTAAGGGTGAAAAAGGCTTGCGCTGGTACGCAGCCATGCGTTCGATCCAAATGAGAGGTATGAGGCTTCCAAAACCTCAGGTCAAGCGCGGAACCAAGATTCTTTAACGAATTGGTTGGCTTTTTTGTTTCTGAACAAGCAGAAAGCAAGAATCCTGCGGCCTTGATTCATTAGGAAGGCAAGCTAGCGTTTATCTTTCTAGCCCACAAGGGGCCCTGATAGACAAACCCGGTATAGCCCTGGACTAAATCTGCACCGAGCTTTAGGCGCTCTAAAACATCATCGCCGTTAACTACTCCGCCGACAGAAATAACTGCGAACTGCTGGCCGAGCTCTTTCCGCAGAAGCATCAGAACCTCTTTAGCCCGAGTTGCCAAAACCGGCCCCGATAGACCACCCGCGCCATAAGACTCAACTTGCTCCACTGTTGCCATAAGACCCTCGCGGCTAACTGTCGTGTTGGCTGCAATAACTCCTGCCAGCCCAAGCTTTCGAACCAACCCTGCCACCTCTATAACTGCACTATCTTCCAAGTCAGGCGCAATCTTCACCAACACTGGTTTTCCAAGTGCCGAGCGGGAAACCGCAACCAAAATCGGTTCCAGCTGATCAACATCCTGCAGCGATCTGAGTCCCGGTGTGTTTGGCGAAGAAACATTTACAGCTATGTAGTCAGCAACTGGAGCTAAAGCCTTCGTGCTGTATTCGTAGTCAGAAACAGCGTCAACTAGTTCTGTTATCTTGCTTTTTCCGATGTTGACGCCAATAACTGGAAGTGTCGCACCCGAAGCCCGGAGCTTGGCAAGGCGACTGGCAACTTGGTCCGCACCTTCGTTATTGAAGCCCATGCGGTTTATCAGGGCTTGATCTTTTACCAACCTAAACAATCTTGGCTTGGGGTTGCCAGGTTGCGGATGCCTTGTTACGGTTCCTATTTCAACATGGGAAAAGCCCAGTTCACCGAGCTCTTTGACGGCTACTGCGTTCTTATCAAATCCAGCTGCGATTCCAAACGGGCCAGCAAAATCGAGACCTAGAGCATGAACTGATTTGGTTTTGACTCGTTGTTGCGAAAACTTGCTCAGCCTCGTGAAACCAAGAAGTTTGATAACAAACATTCCGAGGTAATGCGCTTGTTCGGGATCTAGTTTCGAGAAAACCAGCTTGAACAGGGCTTTGTATAGCACCTACTTAGATTACCTTCCTTGGGGTAAACCAAAGGGTCAACGCAATTCGCGCTGACCCTTTGGCTATAACATCTTTTCTAGCTGCAACCAGAAGTCGATCCACAACCTTCACAAACGTGGCATGAGCCAGAAGGCCTCATCTTTATTCCACAGTTGAAGCAAAGTGGTGCGTCTGACTCTTTACCTTGCAGTAGCTCGAACAACTCAGCTGAAGAATGAACTTCCTTCTTGGTTGTGATCTCTACTGACTGAGTGATTGATACCACTGGCTCAGCTTGGGCCTCAACCGCAGGTGCTGCGCTTTCAACAGCCGCTGGAGCTGCGTAGCTGGAGTTTGCATCCAGTTCTGCAGTGCGCTCGTCAGTTGAGTGGATTCCAATTGCTGATCTGGTTTCGTATGGAAGGTAATCTAGCGCCAAGCGACGGAAGATGTAGTCCATAAGAGACTTGGCCATTCTGATGTCCTTGTCATCGGTTAGACCGGCTGGCTCGAAGCTCACGTTGGTGAACTTCTTGACGTAGCTTTCAAGGGGCACGCCATACTGCAAACCAATCGAAACAGCGATAGAGAATGCATCCATTACGCCAGCAAGGGTTGAGCCCTGCTTGCCTAGCTTGAGGAACACCTCTCCCAAACCGCCGTCTGGGTAAGATCCTGCAGTTAGGTAACCCTCAGCGCCGCCAACGGTAAAGCTGGTGGTTGAAGATGGGCGTGACTTTGGTAGGCGCTTACGAACCGGTTGAGACATACCGGAAGCAACAGTTGCTGTTTCGGTCTTGGTCTCGGTTTTTGCCTTACCGTCGGAAAGTGGCTGACCTACCTTGCAGTTGTCGCGGTAGATTGCAAGAGCCTTCAGTCCAAACTTCCAACCCTGGAAGTAGACCTCAGCAATTTCCTCAACGGTTGCAGTCTCAGGCATGTTCACTGTCTTTGAGATAGCTCCGGAAAGGAATGGCTGAACAGCAGCCATCATTCGTACGTGACCCATTGGCTCAATCGCACGAACACCGATAGCGGTGTCGAAGATTGGGTAGTGCTCAACCTTGAGTCCTGGTGCGTCTACGACGTGACCATTTTGTGCAATGTGATCAACAATTGCCTCGATGGTCTCCTGAGAGTAACCAAGGCGGTGCAACGCAAACGGAATGGTCTGGTTCACAATCTGCATCGAACCACCGGTTGATAGCTTCTTGTACTTCACCAAGGAGAAGTCAGGCTCGATACCTGTGGTGTCGCAGTCCATCATGAAACCAATGGTTCCGGTTGGGGCCAGCAAGGAAGCCTGAGCGTTTCTCCAACCGTTCTGTGAACCGATCTTGGTGTTCAGTGCCCACTGCTCGGTAGCTGCATTGTGAACTGATCGGTCGATTTCGCTAACTGATGTAACTAGTGAGTTAGCAGCCTCGTGCTTTGCCATGATGCGGTCGTGGCCAGCCTTGTTCTTGGCGTAGCCATCGTATGGTCCAACAACTCCTGCAAGCTCAGCGGAGCGACGGTAAGAGGCGGCAGTCATCAAAGATGTGATTGCTCCAGCAAGAGCAAAACCTTCCTTGCTGTCGTAAGGAACACCGATTGCCATCAATAGTGCACCTAGGTTCGCGTAACCGATACCTAGCTGACGGTAAGCGCGGGTGGTTTCACCAATTGCCTCGGTTGGGAAATCAGCAAAGCTAATTGATATGTCCATCGCGGTGATGATTAGCTCAGAAGCCTTGGTGAAGGTTGCAGAGTCAAATGAACCGTCTGGGTTTAGGAACTTCAGTAGGTTCAAGCTCGCTAGGTTACAGCTTGAGTTGTCAAGGTGCATGTACTCAGAGCAAGGGTTTGACGCAGTGATGCGACCAGACTCAGGAGTGGTGTGCCAGTCGTTGATGATGTCGTCGTACTGGATTCCAGGGTCGGCACACGCCCAAGCTGCCTTCGAGATCTTGTTGAACAGCTCTCTTGCGTCAACTTCTTCGATAACCTCGCCATTGGTTCTGGCGCGAAGTCCGAACTTGCCGCCGCTTTCAACAGCGTTCATGAACTCTGCGTTCACGCGCACTGAGTTGTTAGCGTTCTGGTACTGAACGGAGTTGATGTCACGTCCGCCAAGTTCCATGTCGTAACCTGCATCGCGCAATACGCGGATCTTTTCTTCTTCAAGTTCCTTGGTCTCAATGAACTCAACGATGTCCGGGTGGTCAACGTCCAAAACAACCATCTTGGCCGCACGGCGGGTTGCTCCACCGGACTTGATTGTTCCTGCAGAGGCATCAGCTCCACGCATGAACGAAACTGGACCAGAAGCAGATCCACCGGAGGACTTTAGAAGCTCCTTCGATGAACGGATTCTGGAAAGGTTTAGGCCTGCACCGGAAC
>JBIJBA010000007.1:0-18598 GCA_044345455.1 Rhodoluna sp. | reverse complement strand
ACAAGCCTTGGCACTACTAGCACTGAGTTGATGGTGCTGTCTTCAGAGAAGGTAAGCGACCCAAATCCCACGAGACCTGTGCATTGAATTCTTAGCGAATCCGTTACTTCTGCAAGTGACACCTGATCTCGCCAAACGCTGGCAAGCTCTGAGATTCGGTTTGGACCTGAGGTTTCAAATCGAGCCACCTCGCCAAAGCCAAAAATTCCTTGACCGCCGCGAATGAAAACGGTGGCATCTTCAGGAAAATGCTTGGTGATGTCGAACCCTTCGGGCGTGGCAATCTCGCGCGTTAGAACACGGAGTTTTCCAAGTTTTGACATTCAAACCAGTTCTGATTGGGGCCAAATATGGCCGACTCTCTAAATTCTAAGTCAAAGCTAAGATTGAATAGTGAGTAAAGCTGACCTATCCAAAAAACCGCAACAAGTAGCGGAGATGTTTGATGGGGTAGCGAAAAACTACGATAAAGCCAACGATTTACTCTCTTTCGGCTCAGCCCGAATCTGGCGCAAAAAGGTAGCCAAACTAGTAAATTCCCAACCCGGTCAAACCATCCTGGATCTCGCGGCGGGTACCGGTTCTTCCTCAATTGTCTTTCTGCGCGAGGGCGTCAAAGTAGTAGCAGCTGACTTTTCCAATGGCATGCTCGAAGAGGGAAGAAAGAGGCATCCTGAGTTGGAGTTTGTGTTTGCCGATGCGGCAGCACTGCCTTTTGCAGACAGAGAGTTTGACACCGTCACTATTTCCTTTGGCATTAGAAACGTCGAAAAAACCGAGGTAGCACTTGCTGAGATGTATAGGGTTCTAAAGCCCGGTGGAAAGTTAGTGATTTGTGAATTCTCAAGAATCCCTAACAATTTCCTACACAGTCTTTACCGCTTCTATCTGCGGAACATTCTTCCGACTCTTTCGGGTTTGGTGAGTAAGACTCCAGAGGCATACAGCTATCTGGCCGAATCAATCGATGCCTGGCCTAGCCAGCAGGAGTTAGTAAAGATTATTGAATCGGCTGGTTTTGAATCGGTAAGTTATCTAAACCAAACTCTTGGCATAGTAGCTATCCACAGCGGTTTCAAACCTAAGGCGGTCTAGATGGCGCGCACAGCACTACCCAGACAACTAAGGAAAGTTGCCGACAAAAATCTTCTAAAGCAACTTGAAATCGGTTTAGATAAAGTCGAGCAGCAGTTAGTAGAGGCCGTAAAGCACACCGATCCGATTGCAAAGGTAACCACTCGGCACTTGATTGATGCCGGTGGTAAAAGAATTAGACCAACTTTGGTTCTTCTAACTTCTCAGCTTGGTGAGGCTAACCTCGATGAAGTTATTCAAGCTGCGGTCGTTGTAGAGCTCACTCACATCGGAACCCTGTATCACGATGATGTGATGGATGATGCACCTAGAAGAAGAGGTGTCGATTCAGCTCATGAAATTTGGGGAAACAACGTTGCAATCTTGACCGGTGACTTGCTTTTTGCAAGAGCTTCGCAATTAGTTTCTAAGTTGGGCCAAAAGGCACTTACTCTGCAGGCAGATACTTTTGAAAGACTTTGCCTCGGTCAACTAAACGAAACAGTTGGCCCACAAGAAGGCCAAGATCCAATCGAGCACTATCTTCATGTCCTTGCAGATAAAACTGGATCTTTAATCTCTGCATCGGCTGAGCTCGGAGTTATTTTCTCTGGTGCGGATCAAGCCCTGCGCGAGCCAGTAAGAAAATACGGTGAAGCAATTGGCGTCGCTTTCCAACTAATTGATGACTACATCGATCTACACTCTGACGGTGCGGTGTCGGGCAAGACTCCAGGAACCGACCTTCGTGCAGGGGTTCCAACCCTTCCTGTTATGTATTTACGACAGGAAGCCAAGAGTGATTTGGAAGCAGCCAAGTTGATTGAGATAATTGACTCCGGCCTCGACGATGAAGCCAAACTCCAGACCGTACTCAAAGCTCTTCGGGATCACCCTGTAACGGAGCGCACTTACCAAGAAGCTAAGAGGTGGGCAGCTGAGGCAATCAGCGCACTAGAAGAATTACCAAAGGGTCCAGTTCGTGAAGCACTGACCTCTTTTGCCGAAGCAGTTATAGAACGCAGCAACTAGGTTTTAGTAATTAAGGAATAGGTAGATGTCAAAGCTAAGGCTTGCGATTGTGGGTGCTGGTCCAGCAGGCATATATGCAGCTGACCTGATCATCAAATCCGAACTTCGTGACTTTGACGTTTCCATCGATCTTTTTGATTTACTGCCTGCGCCATATGGACTTGTTCGATACGGTGTTGCGCCAGATCACCCAAGGATCAAAGGAATCATTAGAGCCCTTTATGAAGTTCTCGACCGAGGCGACATTCGATTCTTTGGAAACGTTGAGTACGGCAAAGACATAACTCTTGATGATCTCAAGACCCATTACAACGCAGTTATCTTCTCAACCGGTGCCGTCAAGGACGCCAATCTAAACATTCCAGGCATCGATCTTGAAGGATCTTTTGGTGCGGCTGCATTTGTGAACTGGTACGACGCACACCCCGACTTCGAACGTAGCTGGGACCTAAGTGCCAAGGAGATTGCGGTTTTGGGAAACGGCAACGTAGCTTTGGATGTTGCCAGAGTGCTCTCTAAACCAGCAGAAGCAATGCTCTCAACTGACATCCCAGACAATGTGTACCAGGGACTCCGCGCATCACAAGCTACCGATGTTCATGTCTTTGGTCGAAGAGGACCAGCTCAAGTGAAGTTTTCACCGCTTGAGCTTCGCGAGGCGGTTCACATACAGGGTGTAGACACCATCGTCTACGACGAAGACTTCCAGTATGACGAGGGATCACAGAAAGCCATTGACAGCAATAACCAAACCAGGGTTATGGTGAAAACCTTAGAAGAGCTTCGATCAAATGAAATCACAGGCGCTAAGCGCAGATTGCACCTGCACTTCTTTAGCGCACCTGTTGAGATCTTGGCACAAGACGGCAAGGTAGCCGGTATCAAGATTGAAAGAACAAAGCTTGATGGAACAGGCAACGTGAAGCCAACTGGCGAGTTTAGGGAGTTTTCGATTCAGGCCGTTTATCGCGCGGTTGGATACTTTGGCTCAGAGTTATCGGAAGTTCCTTTTGATGAAAAAGCTGGTGTTATTCCAAATGATAAGGGTCGCGTTTTAGATTCTGAAGGAAAGCACATCCAGGGCGTCTACGCGACCGGATGGATCAAGCGTGGCCCAGTAGGGCTTATTGGACACACCAAGAGCGATGCAATTGAAACCATTGCTCAGATTCTTGAGGACAAGAACAATTGGTGGCAACCGGCATCTCCTTCTGAGGATTCAGTAACTGAGTTACTAACTTCGAGAAAGATTGATTTTGTGGGTTGGCCGGAATGGCTCAGAATCGATGCCGAGGAAAAGCGCCTAGGTGAAGCTCAAGAGCGCGAGAGAATCAAGCTTGTTGAGCGCGAGGATTTCCTCGATGTTGCGAAGGGGAAGTAACCAAAGTGCCCCTGCCCCCGGCAAGATTAAAAAGTGCACAAACAGCACTTGCTGTTTTCTTCTTTACCCAGGGATTTGTTGCAATTACCTTTATCCCGCGAATACCTGAAATCATCGAACAGATTGGCGTTTCTTTCGCGGTATGGGGTTTGATTATTGGATTTGCAGGAATCGGTTCTTTGTTGCCGCTATTGGTTGCGAACCGTTTGGTCGGAAGATTCGGAACTAGGCCAATCATTAACCTCTCGAGCGTATTTATAGTGCTATCGGTTATGAGCTTGGCTTGGGCACCGAACGGTCTGGTTTTCTTCATATTTCAAACCGTAATGATGTTCAGCATGAGCTTTTTCAACATTGCAATTAATGCTCAATCTGTGATGCTGCAAAAAAGAGTCAAGCAAGTGATCATCGGTAAGTTTCACGCTGCCTGGAGCATCGGTGCAGGAGCAAGTGCTGCACTCTCTGGAATCATGGCTAGCTTTGTTTCTCTCCAGATTCATTTATTGGTGGTTCCTTTAGTTTGCTTAGTGGTCTTTCAGGTTTATGTTCGATCCATGCTTGCTCCTGACGAAGATGGTCACAAAGAAGAGAAGCAAGCTTCTAGGAAGGTTCCATTCTTTAAATCTCCAAACCAGCTTTGGCTTCTAGCCCTTGGACTATTCACCGGAGTGTTTCTAGAGCTAGTGATGATGGATTGGTCCGCATTGTTCTCACAGCAGGTAATGCTGCTCTCACCAACTCTGGGAGCGGTGCCTTTCGCATCATTCATGCTTGCCATGATTGGTGGCCGCCTATTGATTACTAGAGCAACTGAGAAATATCGCATCAGTGAGCTATCCAAGTGGGGTGGAATCTACGGTTCGATAATGATGGCAATTGGGCTAGTTGTGGCTCCGCCGCTAGTTGAATACAACCAAATTCTTGCCTTGGCTGTACTTTCATTGTTCTGGGCCCTGGGTGGGTTCGGTCTTGCCCCACTGGTGCCATCATTCTTTGGAGCAGCGGGCCACGTAACTGGCCTAACGACTTCACAGGCCCTCGCGAGAATGTCCCTACTGAACTCATTGGCTGTAATTGGCGCCAAGGTCGTTATGGGTGGGTTAGCCGAAAGCGTAGGGCTTCAGATAGCTTTCGTTCTGCCAATTGTTTTGATGTTTATCGCCGGAATACTTTCAGGAAGACTTGCTAAGCAAGCTAAGCGCAAGGAAGCTGTTGAAAACGCTTTCCCAATTACCGGTTCACTAACGGTAATTGACGAACTGTAGATCTACTTCTAGATCTTTGGATTTCAGCAGAGCCTGAAGCTCCTGCAAATCATCTCTAGATTTACTTGAAACCCGAAGCTCGTCGCCTTGAATCTGGCTCTTGATGCTCTTTGGGCCTTCCTCGCGGATGATCTTAGAAATCTTCTTGGCTTGTTCCTGGTTGATGCCATCTTTTATCTTGGCTTCGATGCGGAATTCTTTACCGGAAGGAAAAGGCTTGCCATCTTCCAGGCTCTTTAGAGAAACTCCACGCTTTACAAGCTTGCTTTGGAAGACATCAAGGATTGCCTTGACTCTTTCTTCGCTATTGGCCTTCATTAGGATCTTTTCGCCAGATTGCTCGATCGATGCACCAACGCCTTTGAAGTCGTAGCGTTGCTCTACTTCTTTATGAGCCTGGTTTAAGGCGTTTGCTACTTCTTGCGGGTCAACTTTGCTTACGATGTCGAATGAGGAATCAGCCATGCGGTTAGTTTACCCAAGCAGCCATTGGTTCTCGGGCAAATACCAGTAGTTAGCGTTTGGTAAATATTGGTATCCTTTTAAGGCATCCAAATCCGACATCTTAGATTTTGTTGCATGGCTAGTTACCCAAGCGGCCAAAGGGAACTGACTGTAAATCAGCTGGCTCAGCCTTCGGGGGTTCGAATCCCTCACTAGCCACAAAACCCCAGCCCTCAAGGCTGGGGTTTTATATCTACCAAAAGAGGAATCACTAATGGAGAAATCGAGTCAAGAGGAACTTAAACCTCAGAGCGAATCAATGCCGGGCTGGAAAAAGAAAGTGACCGTCTTTCTAGTAGGTCAGACCATCACAACCTTCGGCTCGCTACTAGTTCAATACGCGCTGCTGTGGCACCTGACTTTGACTACTAAATCTGGAGTAGTACTAGCTTTGGCGGCGGTCTTCGGATTCTTGCCTCAGGCAGTCGTCTCGATTTTTGCGGGGGTTTGGGCTGATCGAGTAAATCGCAAAGTGATGATCATTCTTTCTGACTCGACAATTGCCCTAGCCACTTTAGGTCTCGCGTTTTTCATGCTTTCTGGAGTAGATGATTTGTGGCTCGTTTTTCTGGTGATGGCCGTTCGTTCTGTCGGTGCTGGCCTTCAGATGCCAGCAATTTCAGCGCTGATTCCACAGATAGTTCCTACCGACAAACTAATGAGAGTTAATGGAATCAATAGCAGTGTTCAATCCTCACTTTTGATAATTGGCCCTGTTGCCGCGGCTGGAATTTACTCAACGTTTTCGTTGGCAGCAATTTTGTTTGTTGATGTTGTCACAGCCGTAATCGGACTTTCACTTTTGGCAACCATTGCTGTTCCAACACTTTCCAGGGCAGCAAGTAATGACAAGCCTTCTTACTTCACAGATTTGAAAGAAGGCTTGAATTACATCTTCAGTCATGACCTAGTTCGCTGGGTAATGGCTATTTACTCGATTGTGTTTTTGCTGGTTGTTGCCCCATCGAATCTTTCCCCATTGATGCTGGTTAGAACCTTTGGTAGCGATGTTTGGCTTCTGACGGTTCTCGAGCTTTCTTTTGGAATTGGAATGGTAGCCGGTGGAGCCCTGATGGCAACATTTGCCTCCAAAATGGATCGGTTGGGTTTGATGGTTGGAACCTCAATCCTCTTTGGCGTTCTCGCCGTTGTAATGGGCTTTACAACCAATCTGATTCTCTTCTACAGTCTGTTTTTCCTAATTGGTTTAGCTGTCCCAGCATTCTCAACAGCTTCAATGACTCTGCTGCAGGAAACTGTTGAACCGGAGCGTCAAGGCCGAGTGTTTGGTTTTGTGGGGATTGTAATGGCGGTAGCCATGCCCCTTGGAATGGCAGTACTTGGACCACTCGCCGACATTGTGTCGGTAGAAATTCTGCTAATTGCAACAGGAGCATTAACCGTTTTGATTGCCGTGGTAGCGGTTCTGTTGCCAGCCGGCAAGAGGGCTATTGCTTCAGCACATGCCTCAACTGGAATCAACGCCCAAGACACATCTGGGAAGTAATTTTGTACAAGTGAGCTTTAGTAATTCAAGCGGATCCTTTAGCCCAATAGAGCTTTATCTTTCGAAACCCTAGGAAACCCGATTTGAATTTGACAGCTTTACTGAATTGAGTATCCACCATCGACGACTAGGTCAGCACCATTGACCATGTCTGAACTCGAACTGGCAAGAAAAACAGCAGCTGCCGCAATCTCCTCAGGTAAAGCAAACCTTCCTGTAGGGATTAACTTCTTCAGCGCTTCCCCCTTCGGGTTGTCCCAAGCAGCCTTGCCTAACTCTGTAAGAACGACAGTCGGAGATATCGTGTTCGCATTTACACCCCGGCCGGCCCACTCGGCAGCAACTACTTTAGTTAGACCTAGTACGCCGAATTTAGATGCGCAGTAGGCAACATGCTGGTCGAGGGCAATAGTGGCTGCTTGTGAGGCCATGTTTATGATTTTGCCTTTGCCGTTTTCTAGCATGTGATTTCCAACGGCACGGGTCATGAAATACATGCCGGATAAATTAATGTCTATTGTTCGAGTCCAGTCGTTATCTGATAGAGATTCAGCGGGTGCTAGGGCAACGATTCCAGCAGAATTGACCAGAATGTCAATCCTTCCGGTTAGCTCAATAGCTTTCGCCACGCACGAATTAACAGATTCTGGTTTGGCAACATCGCAAGAAAGGGCAAGACTGCCTTTGCCTATCTCCTTAGATGCATTGGTGGCGGCTTCGAGATTCACATCAACTATGACTACTCGGGCTCCTTGCTCAACAAAGGCCTCGGCTATTGCCTTTCCAATACCCGAAGCACCGCCAGTTATAAGTGCGGTTTTTCCGTCGAGTCTAAATTTCAAATCTACAGACATCTTTCACTTCCTAATCAATCGCATTTGGTGTTGTTGGCATCTAGGAGAAGTCTGTCACTGTCATAACTATTTATCTGCGCAACTTTTACCGCAGAAGGTGAAGCATCGTCAAAGCTCAAAGATAGCCAAATGTTGACTAGATGCTTAGCTAGTTCCAGTCCGATGACTCGTTGACCCATGCATAAAAATTGGGCGTTATTACTAAGCACGGAACGCTCAACAGAGTATCCATCGTGGGCGGTTACGGCACGGATGCCTGGAACTTTATTGGCGGTTATTGCCATTCCAAGCCCAGTACCACAAATCAAAATTCCTCGATCAGCTTCCCCTGCCGCAAGTCGCTGAGCAGCCATAACTGCTATTTCTGGGTAGAACCGACTATCTGTTTCAAGTGGCGAAACGTCTATAACTAGTTCGACTCGGTTATCCGCCTCGAGAACCTCCTTTATGGCGTTCTTATAGTCAGCACCGGCTTCATCAGCGCCGACAATTATCCGCATTCTTTTTATCATCAATCTTTACGCTTTCTTTTCGGTAAGAACTTTACTTACTACCTCTAAACACATCACAAGTGAAATAGCACCTGGATCTGGAGTGCCGATACTCTTATTTGCAAGTGGCCTAGCTCTTCCAATTCGAGGGCTAAGCTCGGAGGTCGCCTCGGCGGCAATTTTTGCGTCTGACGTGGCGGCGCTCCAAGCTCTCGAAATATCGACCCCAAGTGATATTTGCTTTTCAAAGGAATCAATAAACGGTGCCAAGGAATCTAGCATCGTCTTATCGCCGAGTTTTGCTTTACCGAGTGTCTCCACTGCACTAAAGCCGGATCGTAAAGAAGCTAAAACCAATTTTGAATCAATTTCTGTAAGGTCGTTTTTCAATGTTTGGCCCACGGCCTTCAGGGCGGCTCCCCATAGGGCGCCTGATGTCCCTCCAGCTTTTGCAGCCCAGGCATTCCCAGCAAGTGTTAATTGCTCCTCAGTTCCGCAGCCTGATTTGACTGCAGCATTTGAAGCTGCTGCAGCGGCTTCTAGGCCCTTAACCATTCCTCTACCGTGGTCGCCATCGCCCGCAATGGCGTCGATTTCACCAAGATACTTTTCTTCGGTAAGAACGGTGTCCCTCATTTGTTCAAAGCACTTATTGATGATTACGGCTGTCGATTTGGAAACGTCAGTTGGTTCAGAAAAAGTCAGAACTTCCTCGTGGTGACTCCTGACGCTTTTTGAATTGCGTTCGAATGATTCGCCTGTGGTTGACCCTTTGCGATAGGCAGGTGCATCACAGGGGGCCCTCCAAAAGGCCTCTAGTTCAGCGTCAAGTTTTGCAAGAGTGAGTGAGCATCCAGCCATGTCTAGACTCGTAACAAACTCTCCGACTTCGGGTTCAACAACAGTTACACCGAGTTTTGAAAGCGCTTCTGAAATAGATTTCCAGACAACAAAAAGCTCCTCATATTTTGTGGAACCAAGGCCATTGAGAATTGCTGCAACTCGATCGCCCGACTCTAACTTCAATTCAGGTAACAAACCTTCTAATAAAATCTTTGCCAGTTGCGATGCCGAAGGGGTTTCAACCTCGTGTATACCTGGTTCTCCATGAATACCAAGTCCAATAGCCATCTTGCCAACTGGCACTTCAAAAAGTGGGGCAAATCCCCCCGGTAGCGTGCATCCGGCAAATGCAACCCCCAGTGTCCTGGTTGCCTCATTAGCTTTTTGAGAAACTCTTAGTACTTCCTGCAAATTAAGACCGGACTCCGCAGCCGCCGCCATGGCCTTGAATATAAACAAGTTGCCGGCTATCCCTCTTCGCTGATGGGATTCTGCTGTTGGTGCACTTGCAATGTCGTCTGTCGTGAAAAAAGCAGCTGCAGGTATACCGTCTGCGGTTAGCTGCTCTGCAGCTTCACTGAAGTGCATGACATCGCCAGCGTAGTTTCCTGCGGTTAAAATCACCCCGCCACCAACTGATGCGTTAGCCCCTACGGAGTAAGCGTCATGGGCGGAAGGGGAGGTGAACACGTTTCCTACGATTGCTCCATCCGCAAACCCTGTACCCACAAGGCCAGCGAAGGCTGGATAGTGGCCAGATCCGCCACCTACGATTATGGCTACTTTGCCTGGTCTGGAACCCTTAGCCCTAACCACCCCGCCCTCAACCAGGCACACCTTGTCTGCGTGAGCATCAACAAACCCAGCCAGCATGTCATCCATGAATTCGGCTGGATTATCAAAAAGACGGGTCAATTTAGAACTCCTCGGCACTTTATCCTGTTTAGCAACATAACCCATAACAAGGCGCAAATTCCACATTTTTACGTTATTTCAAACATAACGATTGTGAAACAATACATGGTTTATGGTGTTTTCAGCACGTTTCACGTACTACATTCACATCAAGAGCAATGCGGCTTGATTGGATGTTGAAATGACTCTGATTCTTGAGGTTCGAGACCTAGAGAAGGCCTTTGGAGGGGTTCCTGTGCTTCGTGGGGTCTCCTTCAAGTTGTTTGCCGGCCAGGTCGTGGCCTTAGCTGGTGAAAACGGTGCTGGAAAGTCCACAATCTTCAAGATCATTACGGGGCAGTTGAAACCAGAAAGCGGCGAAGTCCTAGTTGACGGTTCAGCGTTATCCAAGATAGACAGCAAAACCGCCCGGGAGGCAGGGATCGCAATTGTCCCCCAGGAGCTTGCAACTTTTCCTGACATGAGGGTCTATGAAAACCTCTTCATTGGCCGTGAAATCAAAAATTCCTTTGGAATTCTTAACCGCCCAGAGATGATCTCAAAATCCCAAGAGATGCTTTCGGTCTTTGGCTTGGAATTGGACTCAAGAGTAAAAATGGGAACACTATCAACCGCGCTTGCACAGATTATTGAAATTATCAAAGCCACTACTTGGAATGCCCGGGTGATTTTGTTAGATGAGCCGACTTCTTCTATTCCTGAACAAGAGGTTGCCTTTTTATACAGCGTTATTCAGAAATTAAAACAGCAAGGTGTAGCGATGATGTACACCACTCACCGAATGGCGGAGATTCAGGAGCTAGCGGACACCGTTATTGTTATGCGAGACGGTCAGCTTGTTTTGGATAAATCAATAAGTGATGCTTCCGAGCAAGTCATTATCACTTCGATGATTGGAAGAAATCTAGATAGTCTATTTCCTCTGAAAAATACACCGTCTAATGATGTCGCACTCAAGGTAAAAGACTTGACGTTAAGTCGCGATGGTCATGGGGTGTCACTGGAAGTCAGAGAAGGAGAAATTCTGGGGCTGGGTGGTTTAGTTGGCGCTGGAAGAACAGAAATTGTCGAAGCAATTTTTGGTGTTCGCAAATCTTTTGGAGGAGAGATCCAGGTTGGCGCCCAGATCAACGCTAGGAACAATCCTGAAAAGTCGATTGAAAATGGAATTGCAATCGTTCCCGAAGATCGAAAAGGCGCAGGGCTTGTCCTAAGTCAAACGATTCTTGAAAACGGGGCTCTTCCTCATCTCAAAGTTTTTTCATCTTGGGGGCTAATCCGCGGAGGAAAACGTAAGGCTGTAGTGGGCGAATCCATGAACAGCGTTGCTCTAAAGTCTCGAGGACTTGAACAATCGGCAGGAACCTTATCCGGAGGGAATCAACAAAAAGTGGTAATCGGGCGCTGGCTGGGTCACACCACCAAAGTTCTTTTGCTTGACGAACCGACTCGCGGAGTAGACGTGGGAGCGCGAGGGGAAATTTACAACATCATTCACGATTTAGCAGCTAGCGGACTTGCTGTCTTGCTAGTTAGTTCAGACATGCCAGAACTTATCGGCTTAAGCAATCGAGTATTGGTTGTTAGAGATGGGGAATTCGTAGGCGAATTGGATGAACAAGATCTTAAGGAAAAGGGTGTCCAAGAAAAAATCTTCCGCTTCGCCAGCGGACTTGAAACAGCAAAGGTGGCATAAGAGATGAGCATTACAAAAGATTTCGCCGGAAGAATGAGTTCTTGGAATAATCAAAGGCTCATAGATGTCTTAATTCGAAATTCAATGGTCATTGTCCTAGTGATTGTCATGATCTACTTCGCAAGTCAAAATGATCGTTTTGCAACTATTCAGAACTTTCGCACAATTCTTATCGCCGCAGCACCCTTTGCCCTTGTTGCACTTGGGCAAACCTTGGTAATTCTTACCGGAGGAATTGACCTGTCGGTAGGAAGCGTAATTGCTGTAAGTGCTATGTCCGCCGCTTGGCTTTCCCTTGCAATGCCGGACCGCATCTGGCTAGCAATGCTTTTGGCAATCGTGGCTGGAGCTTTTGCGGGCTTAGTAAACGGATTGGTAATTGCATACCTAAATGTCACGCCATTTGTGGCCACTCTCGGAATGCTAACGATCGCATCAGGTTTTGCTTATGTGATTGGTGGGGGTGCGCCCATCAACGGACTACCAAAAGATTTCGGTTTCATAGCCAACGAAAAAATCTTTGGATTTCAATTGCCTGTTTACATCATGATTGCAGGCTTCATTATTTTGGGTTTGCTAATGAAGTATTCATCCTTTGGGATGCGGATTTATGCGGTGGGCGGTAACCGAACTGCAGCTGAGGTCGCAGGTGTAAATGCAAAAAGAGTACTCATCGGCGTGTATTTAATCAGTGGTTTCCTTGCCGGAGTATCTGGCGTCATATTGGCTTCTCGCGTAATTTCCGGACCACCAAACCTAGGTGCCGGGTATGAGCTAGATGCGATCGCAGCGGTCGTAATCGGTGGCGCGAGTTTGATGGGTGGTAGGGGAACAGTTTGGGGAACTTTGCTGGGTCTTCTACTAATCCAAACTCTGAATAACGGTCTGGATATTCTAGTTATTCCTGCTTATTGGCAGATGGTAATTAGTGGTGTCTTGATTGTTTCAGCTGTGGCAGTTGACATGTGGGCAACGCGTCGCAGTCCCAAAAAGTAACAATAAGTACCACATCAAATAGAAACAATAAGGAGAAAAACTAGTGAAAAACATAAAACCAATTGGAGTAATTGCAGCTGCTGCTGCCCTTACTCTAGGGCTAACATCATGCGCAGCACCTACTACCGAAAATGGTGCTACGGCTGATTGTTCAAACCTGACGGTGGGAGTGACTGTTTATGACATGTCATCCTTCATCACACAGGGTCAAGAAGGTATGGAAGCATTTGCTGAAGCCAACAACATTGAGTTGCTTTGGAACTCAGCCGGTGGAGACGTAGCAACTCAGGCATCACAAGTTGAACAGCTTGTAAACGCCGGTGTTGATGCAATCATCATCGTTCCAGTAGCAGCGGACTCGTTGGAGCCTCAGCTTCAGACAGCACAAGAGGCAGGGGTCCCAGTTCTTGCAGTTAACACCACTCTTTCAAACGAGGAACTGATCACTTCTGCAGTACTACCTGATGACGTCGCAGCTGGCGCCCAGGAGATGGAGCAGATGGCTGAAGCACTTGGCGGTAAAGGTAATATCGTTATTCTTCAGGGTCCATTGGGATCATCACCTGAGTTGGACAGAACCGAGGGCATTGAGTCAGTTTTGACTAAGTACCCAGACATCAAGGTTCTAGCCAAGGACACTGCAAACTGGAAACGTGACGAAGCAGCTAACAAGGTCGCTAACTGGTTGACTAGCTTTGGCGATGACCTTGACGGAATTGTTGCTGAGAATGACGACATGGCCCTAGGAGCAATCCAGGCCCTTGAAGAGGCTGGAAAGTCACTTCCTGTAGTTGGCATCGATGGTATCGCTGATGGTCTTGCAGCTGTTCAGGCTGGCACGATGATTGGTTCATCACTTCAGCACGGTCGTGTTGAGCTTGCAGCAGGTCTAGCGGTTGCAAAGAATGTGGCGTGTGGAGTTCCTTACGAGAAGGTATACACCTACGTCATGCCTCCAATCACACCAGATAACGTTGACCAGTACACCAAGAACGTGGTTACTGACGTCGAGGCATTCCTTGCCCGTCTTCCGGAGTTGATTGCCAAGAACCTTGAAAGCGGAGATATCGCTAACGAGGAGTAAGTACTAAATCGGGTTGGGGCCAGCATGCTTAGAAACATGCTGGCCCCAATTCATAAGTAATATCTAAAGCAACTTCGTTTTTCAATTATTAGGAGATCCAATTGGATCGGGAAACTGATGTACGTACCGGTCTTAGGCAGGCCGATCGCTTAGACGCAATCACTGAGATGGTGTTGAGCGAAGGTTCTATGCGAATCGAGCAGCTAGTTGACACTTTTGGTGTCAGCACCATGACCATTCACCGAGATCTAGATATTCTTGACGCCAAAGGCTTACTTAGAAAATCAAGAGGAATGGTTACCGCCGTTGCCACGAGCCTTTTTGAGGCCAGCACCGAATACCGCGTAAGGCAATCTCGTAAAGAGAAGTTGGTCGTTGCGAAGGTAGCTTTTGAGCAAATTGAGCCAGGTCAAGCTGTGATGTTAGATGATTCAACCACTGGGTTGTTACTAGCTGAAATGTTGTTGGATAAACAACCGCTTACTGTCATCACTAACTTTCAGCGAGTACTTGATTTATTGCAGGGCCACGCTGGCATTGCTCTTATCTCAACCGGTGGGCAGTACTACCAATGGTGTGAGGCTTACATGGGAACAGTTGCCCTAGCGGGACTTCAAACTTTGAGAGCAGATATTGCAATCATGAGCTCTCCTGCGATAACAAACGGTGTTTGCTATCACCAACATCACGATGCTGTCTTGATGAAACAAGCAATGTTTAGCTCGGCAACTAAAAAGATTTTGTATTTCGATCACAGTAAGTTAGAAAAACGTGCGCTTCATGCTCACTTAGCGGTTTCAGATTTTGACTTGGTTATCACTGATAGCAACGCATCTGAGGAACAGCTTCAGCAACTGCGTGACTCGGGAGCAAATTTATTTGTTGCAAAAGTTGAGCACTAAGACATAAATAATAACTAACCCTTATTCGCCTCAACATCTCTTGGATCAGTCCTGGGAAGAAAGCTATCTGGACGAAGTTTTGGATTTAGGCGAATAAGTGAACCGTTTGCAACTAGCAGCTGCAAGATTGATTCAAACTCTTGCGCGGAACCGTCGCACTACTTTATAGACTCGGGCTTGGTTAGAGCTGCAATCTGCTCCACCCACTGGTTAACGCCAGTAACAGCCACTCATAGCCCCTTCTATTGCCCCGAGAATTCGGGGACCTAGGTTGTCTTTACGGCCTGAAGTTAGGGCGCATGCCAGCTCTAACGCTCACTTAGTGGGACAATAAATTCACTCACAAGTCAAAGGATCAATCTTGAACGACATTGCCTCATTTATCACTGGACGTAAAACCTCCTGGGTCACACTTCTTATTGGACTAATCTTTGCCGTCTTGGCTTTCGGTCCACTGAGTGCTCCAGAGTCAGATAACGCTCCAACCGATGGACTTCCAGCGAACAACGAGACAGTGTTAGTTAACAAGGCCCTCGAAGATCTTCCAGGAACCGATGGCACCGTTGCTGTTGTTGTTTACTCTTCAGACACCAAGCTCACGGAAGATCAGGAACTATGGATAACTGGAACCTTTGATCCAATGGCTCAGGGTTTTGTTGATGGTGCAAGCGACAAGTTTTTGGATTACACATCAGGCGAACTAAACAGTGAGGCGTTTGTTCCGCCGGCTCAAGTTTCAGATGATGGCAAGGTTGCAGTTATAACCGTCCCTCTGGAAGAGATAGAAGAAACAGCAGAGCGCTCTGAGCGCATGGCCGAAATGCGTGAGATTGCTAAAGAAGATATGCCAGCTGGTCTTGAGGTATACATAACTGGCCCCGAAGGTTTCCAGGTTGACATCGCAGGAGTATTTGCTGGTGCAAACTTCACGCTGCTTCTTTCCACAGTTATCATCGTTGCCGTACTGCTTCTTATTACCTACCGATCACCAGTTCTTTGGCTAGTGCCACTGATTGTTATTGGTGTTGCAGATGGAATGGCAGCCCAGCTTGCCCCACAACTTGCAACAATATTTTTAGGAAGCCCGGCTGATGGCTCGATTACGGGTATTTTGTCAGTTCTAGTGTTTGGTGCTGGAACCAACTACGCGCTGTTGCTGATTGCTCGCTATCGGGAAGAGCTACTACTTGCTGAAGATCGCCACCAGGCGATGAACAAGGCGCTTAGAGGTGTGACACCGGCGGTGTTGGCATCCGGTGGAACCGTTGCTCTTGCCCTACTTACACTGCTGTTTGCAGAACTTGGCGGAAACCGAACTCTAGGACTGGTAGTTGCCGGTGGAATCATCATGGCCATGTTTGCGGCCCTAGTTGTTCTACCAGCCGCAATTGTGGTTTTTGGTCGCGGTTTGTTCTGGCCATTTGTTCCAAAATTCGGTGGAGTAAACAAGTCTGAGACAGGCCTTTGGGCCAAGCTTGGACGCGGTGTAAGCAAGCGTCCAGTTATTGTCTCGATTGCTGGTTTTGTAATCTTGGCAATCTTGAGCTTTGGTGCGACCGGAGTAAAGGTGGGACTATCTTCCACTGAGCAATTCCGAGTGGCACCAGAAGCAGCCGTTGGCCAAGACGTGCTGGCTGAAGCTTTCCCCGCTGGCTCAACATCGCCAGCGATTGTTATTGCCAACAACGGCTACGAAGACGAAGTTGCTTCTGCTGCTGAAAAAGTAAGCGGTGTTGCTGAGGTAACCATCGGGGACAGTAACTCCGATATCACCAAGATCGATGTGGTTTTGGACGCTGAATCACAGTCTGAAGAGGCGTATGTAATCATTCGTGAGCTTCGTCAAGAACTTGGTGCAATCGAGGGTGCAGATGCTCTGGTTGGTGGTCTGGACGCTCAGCGCCTAGATGTTAAGGACACCTACGCTTCTGATCAGCTCACGGTTATTCCGATGATCTTGATTCTGGTTTTCCTAGTGCTGGTTCTATTGCTTAGATCACTGGTAGCGCCAATTCTGCTACTACTTACCGTGGTGGCATCTTTCTTCTCCGCTATCGGAGCCAGCTGGCTGCTGTTTGAAAACGTATTTGGACTGCCGGCTTTGGATCTATCGGTATTTCTATACAGCTTCTTGTTCCTAGTTGCCCTAGGTGTTGATTACAACATCTTCTTGGTAACCAGGGCTAAGGAAGAAGCCGAGAAGCTTGGCCTGAAAGAAGGAATGATCAAGGCCCTTGCTTCAACCGGTGGCGTTATCACCAGCGCTGGTATCTTGCTCGCAGCAGTGTTCGCAGTACTGGGAGTTTTGCCTCTGATTGCTCTCTACCAAATTGGAATCATCGTGGGTATCGGTGTGCTGTTAGATACCCTCTTGGTAAGAACAGTTATCGTGCCTTCGCTTGCTTTCATCACGGGCAGGTACTTCTGGTGGCCAAATCACAAAAAGGCTAAGGCTTAGTAAAGCTTCGAATTTTCAGGGCTTCCTTAATTTACGCAACCCACTGTTTGCTAGCCCCAAAGCAATAGTGGTAATCTCTTTTGGTTGCTAGGCAATTACGCCCCGATAGCTCAGTGGTAGAGCACTTCCATGGTAAGGAAGGGGTCGACAGTTCAATCCTGTCTCGGGGCTCGACTAATAAGCTAATAAGAGAAATACAACTATTTAGTCCCCGGCGGGGTAGCTCAGGTGGTTAGAGCACACGACTCATAATCGTGGGGTCGCGGGTTCGAGTCCCGCCTCCGCTACCAAATCAATCAACGGGTGATTCCCTAAGGACCTAGATACAGTTAACAAATGGTCAATCCAGCTATCGAAGGCAAAATTTACCCAAGGACTGCTAGTTACGTTGTCGGCCGCGAAAAAATCCGCGAATTTGCTAAAGCTGTTTTCTCCAATGATCCAGCCAACCTAGACCTAGAAGCAGCCAAAAAACACGGCTATAAAGACCTAATCGCCCCGCCAACTTTTGCCGTTGTCATCCAAGAGCGCTCGCTAACTCAGGTAATTTCCGATAAAGAAGCTGCCCTAGATTTCTCAAGGGTCGTTCACGGCGACCAGCGCTTTATCCACGTCAGGCCCATAGTCGCCGGCGATGAACTAACCAGCGAACTAAAGGTCGCTAGCGTCAAACAGCTGGCAGGAAATTCCATGGTGAGCTTTGAAACTCAGATTTTCGACTCAAACCAAGACCTTGTCTGCACTGCTATTTCAACTCTTGTGGTGCGAGGTGAAGCATGAGCCTCCAAGTAGGTCAACTCCTTCCCGCTAGAGAGTTTCACTTCACTCGTGACAGCCTGGTTCGCTACGCCGGAGCATCCGGGGATTTCAACGCAATTCACTACCGCGACGATGTTGCAAAGGCAGTTGGCTTACCAGGGGTGTTAGCTCACGGCATGCTCACCATGGGTGCCGCTGTGCAGGCCGTGGTTGATTTTCTAGGAGACAGCGGAAAAGTAATTGACTACCAGGTACGGTTTACAAAGCCTGTTTTGGTTGATGCAGCCAAGGGCGCAACTTTGGTTGTGAACGCAACGGTAGTTGAAATAGATGAGACAGCAAAGATTGCCCGAATTGATCTATCGGCCTCCTGTGATGGAGTTGTGGTTCTAGGAAAAGCTCAAGTTCGAGTGAGTATCTAATGATCAAGCTTTCAGAACTCACTTCCATGCGCGTTGGTGGCGAACCGGCCGAGCTAACGGTTTGCACTACCCGAGAGCAGCTAATCGAAACCACCAAGAAGGTTTGGGGCTCGGGCGAAGATTGGTTACTTATTGGCGGCGGAACCAACATGGTGGTTTCAGAAAGCGTCGAAGATCTTTCGGTAATTCAAGTTAGAACCAAAGGCATTGAAAAAACAACCGTTGGCGACAAGCACATCTGGCGTATCCAAGCTGGTGAAGATTGGGATGAGCTTGTTGCAGCCAGTGTGAATGAAGGTCTCGCTGGCATTGAAGCCATGAGCGGTATCCCAGGAAGCGTTGGAGCATCGCCGGTACAAAACATCGGCGCTTACGGTCAAGAACTAAGCGATGTGTTTTTGAAAGCAGAATTTTT